>DASSPX010000055.1:0-39645 GCA_035699445.1 Candidatus Limnocylindrales bacterium
GATCAAGCGCGCGCACGTCTCGGGCCACGGCAGCCAGGAGGAGCTCAAGCTCATGCTCGGGCTCACGAAGCCGCGCCACTTCATCCCGATCCACGGCGAGTTCCGGATGCAGGTCCAGCACGGGCGCCTGGCGATCGAGACCGGCGTCGCCCCGGAGAACGTGTTCATCATCGAGAACGGGACGCCGATCGAGTTCTCCGCCGACGGCACCGCCCGCCGGGGGAACCCGGTGCCCGCCGGGTACGTGTTCGTGGACGGCCTGTCCGTGGGCGACGTGGGCGAGATCGTCCTGCGCGATCGCCGCGCGCTCGCGAACGACGGCATGTTCCTCATCGTCGTCCAGGTGGACAAGCAGACGGGCAAGGTCGTCGGCCGGCCGGAGATCGTCACCCGCGGATTCGTCCACGGCAACGAGGAGGACCCGCTCATCGAGGAGGCCGCACGGCGGGTGATCGCGTCCGTGCAGGTGCCGGGGGACCACATCAGCGAGATCGCCCTGCTCAAGAGCCAGATCAAGGACGGCGTGAGCCGCTTCCTCTACGAGCAGACGAAGCGACGGCCGATGGTCTTCCCGGTGGTGGTCGAGGTCTAGCGTGGCGCGCACGACCCGGCGGGCGACCCCGGCGGCCAGACCCCGCAGCCGTCGCACGGGCGGCCGGAGACGGGGCGGGGCGTTCCCGCTGCCGCGCGTCCGGCTGGGCCTCTCGGCCGCCGTCGCGCGCTCCCTGCTCGGGATCGTCCTCCTCGTGCTCGGCGCGGTGCTCCTCATCGCGCTCGCCCTGCCCGGGGAGGGCCGGCTGACGGACCTCGTGCGCAACGCGGTCGTGCCGTTCTTCGGTGCCGGGCGGTTCCTCCTGCCCGTCGTGCTCCTCGCGGCCGGCTGGTACATCGAGTGGGGACCGGGCCGGGAGACGGGCGCGCCGTGGGGCCGCACGCTGCTCGGGCTTGCGCTCGCGTACGCCGGGTTCCTGGGCGTGATCCAGCTCATCGGGTTCTCCGCCGCCGGGCCCGACACGGGCGGCCGGATCGGCTCGTTCCTCGAGCGGGTGCTCGTCGGCACCGATGGCGGAGGTGGGGCGCTCCTGCCGGTCCCGGCCGCGTTCGTCATCCTCGTCGCCGCAATGGTTGCCGGCCTGCTGCTCGCCTTCGACATGCCCCTCCGGCAGCTCGTCGGGCCGCTCACCGGTGCGGGCCGCGCGGTGGGCGCGACCTTCGTGGACGCGCGCGCCCGTCGGGCGGCCGATGCCCGCGCGAGCGCCGCTGCGACGGCCGCGAAGGTGGGTGCGCGCGACGTCCGTGGTCGGATGCCCCGGATCCCCGCCGCGGACGCGCCGGGGCAGACGCGGGCATTCGGTGCAGACGCCGAAGCCGACGCCCGAAGCAGCATCCTCGACGAGCCGGCCCCCGTGGCGTCCACGACCCCGGTGAGCCAGACGGTCTGGTTCGGCTCGGGGGCGGACGAGCGACGTCCCGCCCCGGCGGCCGGGCGGGAGGGCGGCAACGGCTCGGATGCCGCCACGCCGGAGGGCAGCGACGCCGCGGAGCGAACCCGCGTCGCGGTCGCCGTGGCGCGCGCCGAGACCGACGAGCCCACCGCGCTCGAGGCCCTCCACGCGATCCCGTGGACGCTGCCGACGATCGACCTGCTCGAGCCGCGGCCGGCGACCCGGCCGGGCACGGGCATCGACCACGCCGCGAACATCAGCCGGATCGAGGAGAAGCTGCGCAGCTTCGCGATCCCGGCCAAGGTCGTCGCCACGAACAGCGGACCGGTCGTGACCCAGTACGAGGTCAAACCGGAGCACCACGTGAAGCTGTCGCGGATCGAGGCGCTCGCGGACGACCTCGCGATGGCGCTCGCCGCGCGCTCGATCCGGATCGAGGCGCCGATCCCGGGCAAGAGCGTGGTGGGCATCGAGATCCCGAACCAGGCGAGCGAGGTCGTCGGGTTCCGGCCGTTCCTCGAGGAGCGCCGGATGCACGAGGCACCGAGCCCGCTGATGTTCGCCCTCGGGCGCGACGTCTCGGGGCAGGCCTACGCGGTCGACCTCGCGAAGATGCCGCACCTCCTCGTCGCCGGCGCCACCGGTTCGGGAAAGAGCGTGTGCGTAAACGCGATCATCACGAGCATCCTCATGCGCGCGCTGCCGCACGAGGTGCGGATGGTCCTCGTGGACCTCAAGCGCGTCGAGCTCGCGCCCTACAACGGGCTGCCCCACCTGCTCCAGCACGTGATCGTCGAGCCCAACGAGGCGAAGGGTGTCATCACGTGGGCCGTGAACGAGATGGAAGAGCGGTACAAGAAGCTCGCCGCGAAGACCGTGCGCAACGTCGCCGCGTACAACGAGCTGCCCGGGCTCCGGCCGGACGAGAAGCTGCCGTACATCGTGCTGATCATCGACGAGCTCGCGGACCTGATCATGCGCGAGGGCCGGAAGGTCGAGGACCCGATCGTCAAGATCGCCCAGAAGGCACGCGCCGTGGGGATCCACCTCGTGCTTGCAACGCAGCGCCCCTCGGTGAATGTCGTGACCGGCCTGATCAAGGCGAACGTACCGTCGCGGATCGCCTTCGCGATGGCGTCGATGGTGGATTCACGGACCGTCCTCGACGCGCCGGGTGCCGAGGACCTCCTTGGCCGCGGCGACATGCTCTACCAGCCCGTCGACCTGCCGCGGCCGGTGCGGCTCCAGGGCGTGTTCGTGAGCGACCGCGAGGTCAACGCAGTCACGAAGCACTGGCTGGACCAGGCGCGCGGCCGGACCTTCTACGACGAGGCGATCCTCGAGTTCGCGGGCGGCGACGACGAGGGCAACGGCGGCGGGCAGTTCGCGTGGCTGGCGGCCAAGGACGTGGACGAGATGACGCCTCGGGCGGCGGAGCTCGTCGTCACGACGGGCAAGGCGAGCACCTCGAGCCTCCAGACGAAGCTCCGGCTCGGGTTCGCGCGCGCCAGTCGGGTGATGGACGAGCTCGAGCGCTACGGCATCGTCGGCCCGCAGGATCCGCGGAACCCCGCCGTCCCGCGGGTGGTGTACGGTCCGGAGAACTGGCTCCGGACCGACGCCGACAGCGACATGGACACGTGACGGGCGGATACGACGGACGTCGCCCGCGGACGGAATGGGCACGTGCCATGGAACCCCGTTCGGGGTACGATCGACACCCCGCCCCGTCCGGGTTCCGAGGCGGCGAGACTCCTGCAGCGCGCGGCCACGACGAGGACCAGGGATGACCACCCGAGACGACGCCCGGCGGAGCGTCGCGGACCTGCGCCGGCGCGAGGCCCGCGACGATGGTGCCCACGGCCCCCTGTCCGAGGCCCTCCCCAGCCTCCCGGAGCGGCTCCTCGCGGCACGCGAGCGGCGCGGGGTCGATCTCTACCGCGCCGAGCGCGACACGAAGATTCGCGCCCGTTACCTCGCGGCCCTGGAGCGCGGCGAGTGGCGCGAGCTCCCGGGGGCCGTGTACACGAAGGGCTTCCTCCGGAACTACGCGCTCTACCTTGGGCTCGATCCGGACGACGTGCTCCGGCAGTGGAAGCGCGAGCGCGGGGACGTCGCCCAGGCGCAGCCCACGCTCGCCGTTCCCCGACCGCTGCAGGCGCCGCGCCAGGGCCTCACGTTCTCGCCCGCCGTCGTCGTCGCGGCGCTGCTCACGGTCGGCGTGATCGCGTTCGTCGGCTACCTCGGCGTCCAGCTGCTGCGATTCGCGAAGCCGCCGACGCTCGAAGTGGTCGATCCCGCCACGGCTGTCATGGAGGTGGACGAGGACACGACCTCGTATGTGCTCAAGGGCACGTCGATCCCGGGCGCGACGATCACGATCGAGGTTCCCGGGCGCGACCAGCCGTACCGGGTCTCCGCGGACGGGTCCGGGCGCTGGACGGCGGAGGTCGAGCTCCGACGCGGGCGCAACCAGTTCGACATCACGGCCCTCGACCCCGACACGGGGAAGACGGCCGAGACGCCAGCGCGCGTGTTCATCACCGTGCCGTTCCTCGTGATCGAGGCGCCGACGCTCGCCCTCAGCTCCCCGGCGGACGGGGCTCGGTTCGAGAACGGGGCGATTCCCGTCCAGGGGACGGCGACGAACGCCGAGACGGTCACGGTCGCGGCTACCTGGCTGGGACCCGTCGACGGGCAGCCCGTCGCGTCGCCGGCGCCTTCGCCCCCGGTGGTCTCGGAAGTGACGGCGACCGTCGCCGACGACGGCTCGTTCCAGACCCCGCTCGACCTCACCGCCGGGCAGTGGGAGGTCACGGTGAGCGCGACCTCGAGCGAGGGCAAGACGTCGTCCCTCGCGCGGACCGTGTCGGTCGCCTACGAGGGGGTCAACCTCGTCGTCGAGATCCAGGGCGGCTCGGCGTGGATCAAGGTCTGGGTGGACGACCGCCTCGAGCCGTCGATCGGTGCCGCGGGCCAGACGTACCGCAGCGGCAAGACGCTCACGTTCAGCGGGGAGACGTCGATCGAGGTCCGGACCGGTTCGTCCGGGAACACGTACTTCACGCTCAACGGCACGTCGCTGGGCGCGCTCGGGCGGCGCGGGATCCCGGAGACGTGGCTGTTCAAGCCGCCCGACCCGCCGGTGAAGACGGACCGCCGCTGAGGGATCGCGTGGACGCGACGGAGGCCATCCCGGACGAGCTCGCGGAGCTCGTCGGGATCGCCCGCGAGATCCAGGAGCTCGCCATCCGGGGCGGCTGGACGCTGGCGACCGCCGAGTCGTGCACCGGCGGCCTCGTGGCGCACGTGCTCACCGAGAGCCCCGGCTCGTCGGCTTACGTGCGGGGTGCGGTCGTCGCCTACGCGAATGACATCAAGGAGGCGCAGCTCGGCGTGCCGGCAGCCGTCCTCGAGGCGCATGGCGCCGTGTCGGCACAGGTCGCGATCGCGATGGCCGACGGCGTCCGGGACCGGCTCGGGACGACGCTCGGGGTCTCGGTGACCGGGATCGCGGGGCCCGAGGGTGGCACCGCGGCGAAGCCGGTCGGGCTGACGTATGTCGCCGTCGCCGGACTGGGGCCGACGGACGTCCGCCGGTTCGTGTGGGCGGGGGACCGGACGGCGAACAAGCGGGAGAGCGCGCGCGCGGCGCTCGAGCTTGTGCTGCAGCGGCTGCACGACGCGGCGGTCCGGTGACGCTCCGGGGTGCGGCGGCGGTCGGGGAGGGCCTCGCGCCGGCCCGGCCCGCCCGACCGATCCGGTCCGGGGAGCGGATCCATGTCGTCGGTGCCGCGGGCGCGGGGGCGTCGGCCGCGGCGCTGCTCGCTGCGTGGCGGGGCGCAGCGGTCACGGGGTGCGACCCCGGCGCGCCCAGCCCGTACACCGCCGCGCTGGATGCGGCCGGCGTGCCGGTCGCTCGAGGCCATGACGCGGCACACGTCAGCGTCCCGGGCGAGGGCGGCCACCCGGAGCGCCTCGCCGTCACGAAGGCGCTCACGGCGGTCGACCCCCATCACCCGGAGCTGGAGGCCGCGCGCCGGCTGGGCGTGCCGGTGGAGGGGTGGCAGCAGGTCGTGGCGGACGCGGCGGCGGACCGGACGCTCGTGGCGGTCGCGGGCACGCACGGCAAGAGCACGACGTCCGGCTGGCTCGTCCACGTCGTCGCGGCCGGCGGCGGCGATCCGGGAGCATTCGTCGGCGCGCTGCTGCCGGCGGCGCTCACCGGGATTGGCGTGCCGGCAACGGCCCGCCGGGGCGACGGTCCGGCGTTCGTCGTCGAGGCCGACGAGTACGCCGGCAACTTCGACGCCTACCGCCCGGACGTGGCCGTGGTGACCTCCGCCGAGTGGGATCACCCGGACGTGTTCGCCGACCGCGCCGCCGTCGTCGACGCCTTCGAGCGCTGGCTCCGTGCGGCCGCCGCACCGGGGCGGCAGGTCACCCTCGTCGCGAACGTCGCCGATCCCGGCGTCGCATCGCTCGTGGAGCGGCTCGCGGACGCCCCGGTTCGGCTGGTCGCGACCGCGATCGTGGACGTCGCCCCGCAGCGGCTCGGCGGGTACGCCCGGGGCATCGTGGACGCGTACGCGACCGGAGTCGGCCCGGCGCAGGTCCTGCTTGGGCGGATCACGCGCGCGGACGCGACCGGCACGACCCTGGAGCTCGCGGGGCTCGAGCCCTGGACGACGCCGATGGGCGTACGGCTGGCCACGGCGGGCCGGCACAACGCGGCCAACGCGCTCGGGGTGGCTGCGGCGGCGCACGTGCTCGGGGTGCGGCCCACGGCGATCGTGTCCGGCCTGGGCAGCTTCGGCGGCGTGGGGCGCCGGCTCGAGCGCAAGGGCGAGGCGCAGGGGGTGGTCGTCTACGACGACTATGGCCACCACCCGACCGCGATCCGCGAGACGCTCGCTGCCGTCCGCCAGCTCGAGCCCGGACGGCGGGTGTGGGCGGTGTACGAGCCGCTGACGTACCACCGCACCGCAGCGCTCCTCGACGCATTTGCCGACGTCCTCGCCGGGGCGGACGGCGTGGTCGTCGCGGACATCTGGGCCGGACGCGACCCGGACACGACGATCGCCAGCGCGGCGCGGCTCGCGGAGGCGGTCGCCCGACGGGCGCCCTCGCTGCCCGTGGCGGCGCCGGGCAGCGTGGAGGCGACGGCGACCTGGCTCGCACGCGAGGTGGCCCCGGGGGACGCGGTGCTCGTCATGGGAGGCGGGCGCTCGTACCGGATCGGGGAGCTGCTGCTCGAGGCGCTCGGCGTCTGACAGGCATACTTGGGGTCGAGCGGGGGCAGGGGATCCGGAGACAGGACGACGGAGGCTGGATGGCCGGCGAGGTCTCGTTCGACGTGGTGTCGGACTTCGACGAGCAGGAGCTGCGCAACGCCCTCGACCAGGTTCGGCGCGAGGTGACCGCCCGCTACGACTTCAAGGGCGCCAGGGTCGAGCTGACGCAGGAGAAGACCCAGCTCGTGCTCGTGACCGACAGCGACTTCCGTGCCCGCGCGGTCCGCGACCTCATCGAGTCGAAGGCGGTGCGGCGCGGCCTGTCGCTGAAGATCTTCGACTGGGGGGACGTGCTCCCCGCCGGCGGCAACACCGTGCGTCAGGTGATCGGCCTGCGGCGCGGACTGCCGGAGGACCTCGCCCGGAAGCTCGTGAAGCAGATCCGCGACGAGTTCCCCAAGGTCCAGCCGCGCATCCAGGGCGATGCGATCCGCGTTGCGGGCAAGAGCAAGGACGAGCTCCAGCGCGTGATCGCCCGGCTGCGCGAGCTCGATGTCGAGGTGCCGCTCCAGTTCGAGAACTACCGCTAGGAGGCACGGAGGAGAGATGCCCGGCGCCCGGGTCGCCCGCTGGGTGATGATTGCGCTCGCGGTCCTCGTGATCGCGGGCCTCATCGCCTCGACCCTCGCCGCTCCCGTGAGCGTCTGACCAGGCCGCCCGACGGCCACCGCACGAGCTGCCCGTGGCGGCCGGACCGCCGGCTTCGCGGGCGAAAGGGAGGTCGCAATGACCGCCGAGGACCTCGCCACCCCCGAGCACACCACCCCCGATCCGGTCCCCGGGCCGCCCGCCGGTCTCGACGAGGTGGAGCATGCACCCCCGGCGGCGCCGGGTGACGAGCCGGAGGAGGCACCCCCGGCCGAGGCGCCGGGCGACGAGCCGGAGGAGGGACCCCCGGCCGAGGCGCCGAACGACGAGCCGGAAGAGCCGGTCGCCGCGGCCGAGGACGCTGCGCCCGTGCCGGCGGTGGCGATGCCCACGACCGTTGCCGGTCTGGTCGCCGCCACGCTGCGCGCCGCCGGCGTCCGGATCGCATTCACCGTGCCGGGCGAGAGCTTCCTCGCGGTCCTCGACGCGCTTGCGGAGCACGGCGTCCGGATCGTGGCAACGCGTCACGAGGGCGCTGCCGCCTTCGCTGCCGAGGCGTACGGACAGCTGACGGGCCGGCCGGCAGTCTGCCTCGGGACCCGCGCCGTGGGCGCGGCCAACCTCGCCATCGGGATCCACACGGCGCGCGCGGATTCGACGCCCATGTTCGCGATCGTCGGCCAGGTCGTCCGCGGCGCGCGCGGCCGCGAGGCGTTCCAGGAATCTGACGTCGTGGGCACCGTGGGCGGCTTTGCGATCTGGGCCGTCGAGCTCGACGACCCGAGGACGGCGGCCGACCAGCTCGCCGAGGCCGTGTCACGCGCGACGGGCGGGCGACCGGGCCCCGTCGTGCTCTCGATCCCCGAGGATGTCCAGACGCTGCCGCTCCCGCCGGGGACGACGCTGCCGGCCGTCCGAGCGCAGCCGTCCCGCCCGGAGCCCGAGGACGTGCGCGCCGTCCTCCACGCGCTCGCGGGAGCTCGCCGCCCGGTGATCCTCGCCGGCGCGGGCGTCCTCCGGGCTCGCTGCTCGAACGACCTCGCGCGGCTCGCCGAGGTGCTCCAGGTCCCGGTGATCGCCTCGTGGCGGCGGCCCGACGTCATCTCGAACGACAGTCCGTTCTACCTCGGCATGACCGGGTTGGGGGCGCCGCCGAGCGTTCGCGAGCGACTGGAGGATGCCGACCTCATCGTCGTCCTCGGCTCGCGGCTCAGCGAGCCGACCACGTTCGACGACCGGATCCCGGCGCCGGGTCAGCGCTGGATCCACGTCGATATCGACCCCCAGGCCGAGCCGCGTGGGAGCCGGCCCGCGCCCGAGCTGACGGTCCGGGCGGATGCCAAGGCGTTCGTTCGCGCGGCACTCGCCCGGTTGCGCAACGCCGTGCTGCTCGCTGACCCGATCGCCTGGCGCCAGGGCCACAATGCGACCGACCGCGCCGCATACGAGGCCGCGACGATCGTGGATGTCGGGGCCTGGAGCGGGCCAGGCGTCCATCCGGGCCGGGTAGTCACGGCACTCCGACGGCTCCTCCCGGACGACGCGATCGTGACCACCGACGCGGGCAACTTCGCCACCTGGGCAGCCCGGGGATTCCGCTTCCGGCGGCCGGGAACGTTCCTCGGCCCCACGTCAGGCGCCATGGGGTATGGGCTGCCGGCCGCGATCGCGGCAGCGCTCGTCCACCGCGATCGACCGGTGGTCGCGCTGGTCGGGGATGGCGGGCTCGCGATGACGCTCGCGGAGCTCGAGACGGCCGTCCGCGAGCAGGCCCGCATCGTCGTCCTGTGCTTCGACAACGAGCGCTACGGGACGATCCGCATGCACCAGGAGCGGGAGGCGGCCGGAACGCACGCAACGGATCTCGGGCGAATCGACTTCGCGGCGGTCGCGCGGGCGTGTGGCGCGCGGGGCGTGCGGGTGGAGTCGGACGACGCCTTCGAGCCGGCACTCCGGGCCGCGCTCGT
The DNA here is from genome assembly GCA_035699445.1 of Candidatus Limnocylindrales bacterium. Classification (GTDB taxonomy): domain Bacteria; phylum Chloroflexota; class Limnocylindria; order Limnocylindrales; family CSP1-4; genus DASSPX01. The sequence continues at coordinate 9,295 of DASSPX010000055.1, forward strand.
GGCCGACCGGCTGACCCTGCTCCACCTCCAGCTCGACCGGGCCTGGGTGTCGGCGAGCGAGCCCGCGATGTCCTGACTGGGGAGGGCTCAGGCGGTCTGGTGCTGCTCCTCGCGGGTGCTCATCTCGCGGAGAGCGTCGCCCGGGACATCGACGGCGTCGAGGAACCAGCCGCCCCGGCGCTCGACCACTTCGCTGACGGCGGGAGCCAGCTGCGACGGCAGCCAGCCGGCCACGACGACGAGGGTCATGCCGTCGATCGCAAGTGGCGCGATCGAGACGTCGGCGAGGTCGGCCGCCGACTGGCGGCGGAGCTCGTGCAGCGCGTGCCGGGCGGCGACGCTGTCGCGGAAGGCGGCGGCGAACGGCTGACGGCCGTCGGCGCGCTGGCCCTGGGCAAGACGCCGGCCGAGCGTGGCAAGCGCGGCGGCCTTCGGAACGTGGGATTCGCCGAGGCACCACTCCGTGCCGTCGCGATCGCACGGCAGCCGGCCGGTGGCACACCACTCCCGCAGCTGCGTGACGGCAACGCCGGTGCGTTGCGCCACCTCCTGCAGGGAGACCTGTCGCTCCCGGCCGATCATGCGAGCGGATCCTCCGCAGTGCCTCGCGCTCAGTTCCGGTCACGCGCACCAGGACGGTCGGCACATGACCGGTCGTCGCCGAGGATACGAAGGACGGTCCGGCGTGCTCAAGAGGTTGACGGCGGTCGTGAGCAAACTGCAACGCGGACTGCCAGCTTCGCGATCGGCCATCGGCCCGAGGTGAGGGCGGGGGGCTGCGAGGCCTCGCCGGTGGGACCGCGCTAGGATCGGTCGGCGATGACGAACGAAGTGCACCGCGACCGCTACCGCGATGCCGTCGCGAACGAGGTCGCGGCGCTGGAGCAGGACATCCGCCACCATGTCGTCGACCTCGAGGAGGCGTTCTCGCTCCGCGACTGGGCCGGCGTCGCGCGGATCTACCGTGCCGTCGCGGCCCTTGCCGACCGCCTCGAGGCGCTCGATCCCGAGTCCTGGACGCGTCGGGTCGGGAGAGCGGAACTGGCCTCCGACGCGCTGCTGTCGCGCGGCCCGGCGGAGCTGGACGGGATCGACCTCGAGGACGAGGCTGTGGACGTCGAGCCGGCGATCGGCCGGTTCGCGTTCGGCGACACGCCGCCGGCATGGCTGTCGCGGGAGGACGGAGCACGATGACCGAACGCTGGGGAACACCACGCGATCCTGATGCGCTGGCGCTCGAGCGTTACCGCTACCTCCTGCGGACCGCTCCGCCCGACGATCTCGAGCGCGCGCATGCGGAGGCATTTGCGCAACTGCGTCCCGAGCAGCGGCGGATGCTGCTCGAGGGTCTCGCGGCGGAGGCCGGCCCGGCGGAGGCGCGCGAGCTCGACGACAGCCCGGAGGCGCTGGCCCGGCTCGCCACGCGCAGCGAGCTGCGCCACCCGGGCACGATCGAGCGCCTGTTCGGGCCACAACGCGGCTGGGCCGGTGGCGGCTTGGGAAGCACGTTCGCGGGCTCGATGCTGGGCACGATCGCGGGCGTCGTGGTGGGGAGCGCAATCGCGGGCGCCCTGTTCGACACGTATGGCGACCCGGCTGCAGCCGATCCCGGGGCCACAGCCGAGGGCGACGCGGGTGGCGGCGACGAGGCGGCGGCGGGTGACGGCGGCTACGAGGACGCCGGAGGCGGTTTCGACGGCGGCGTCGACGGCGGTGGCTTCGACCTCGGCGGCGGCGACTTCGACCTCGGCGGCTTCTGAGGCGGGCCTGCAGCTGGCTCAGCGCGCGCGCCGGTAGGCCACCGCGACCCCGCCCAGCTCCTGCTCCAGCCCCCGCAGCCGGTGCAGCATCGCCGGATCGAGGGGCGACGGCTCGACGCCGCCGAGCATGGCGGGGGCGATGCCCGGCGGACCGGGTCGGTACACGAGGACGAAGTCCGCCCCGAGCTCCCGCTCCGCTTCATCGACCAACTCGAGCTGGGTTTCGTCCAGCTCGGCCCAGGACCACGTCGCTTGCGTCATCGTCGTCCTCCGCTGCGGGTACGGGGTCACGATACGACGGCTGCGTGATGATCCCAAGTCCAGGCAGGCGTACGGTGGGGCGCATGGACCGCACGGACGAGCTCGAGGCGCTGCAGGCCGGGCTGACACGGGCCCGGCGGAGACTCGCCAGCTCGACGCGCGGCGGGCCCGAGTGGGACGCCGCCATGGACGAGGTCGAGGACCTGGAGGCGCGCATCGCGGCCCTTGCGGGCGAAGGATGGGCCGCGACCCCGGCGACGTCCATGCTCGGCCAGCTGCGGGTGGTCGCCTAGGGCCTGCCGCCGCCCGGCCGCTCAGTCGGGCCGCGCCTGGATCGCGACGAACCGCCCCTCCCAGACCATCCGCACGCCGGCGTAGTGCCACGGCGTCCAGAACCGGGCAAGCTCGGCCGGGGTGAGGCGGGTGTTCGGCCGCATGTCGTATCCGAACGTCCGGCTCTGCAGACCCCACAGCGGCCCGGTGACGCGCACGCTCGTGATCCGGAAGGCATCGGTGACCGCCGGGTCCGCCGTCGCCGTGAAGCCGTGGAGGATCCAGGCATGCCCGCCGCGCGCGACGAGCAGCCCGACTGGACGGTTCGTGAGCCGCAGGCTCTTCACCGCCGCCCGCAACGACGTCACGAACCTGGTCGATGACGACACGGCGTACCGATCGTCCACCCAGCGCCGGAGCCCGGCGGCCCATCCCTGCGGGTCCACGCCGTCAGCGCGCGGGATCGAGTAGCGGTTCCGGCCGCGCATCCAGTCGAAGTAGCGGGACTGCGCCGCCCGGCTGTGGTCCCGCTCGCCGTGGACGACGTTGCGCATCATCTGGACGTTCGCGGCCGTGCACCACAGGAACGTGCCCTGGGTGCTGAAGATCCCCGACTCGTACAGGTTGATCCCGCCTTCCCACGGGGGGAGGGCAGCCGCGACGGGCGCCGGGGCGGCCCAGCCGAGGGCGATCGCGAGCGAGAGCAGCAGGACGCGCATGGCCTCGATCATGCCCCCGCAGCGCGACATCCGCCTATCCCTTGACCACGCCGAGCGGTCGCAGCCGCGTCACGGGCCGCACGAGGTCCGCCGACTGTGCCATCACGGACTCGATGTCCTTGTACGCGAAGGCTGCCTCCTCCGCGGCCGTCCGCGGTTCGTTGCTGACGAGCTCGATGCCCCAGGCGGCCATCTCCGCGAAGACCTCGGCGGACGTCTTCGCGCGCCGGGCGGCGTTGCGCCCCAGCACGCGCCCGGCCCCGTGCTGGCAGCTCTCGAACGCGTCCGGGTTGCCCAGCCCCTCGCCGACGTACGACGCGGTGCCCATCGAGCCCGGAATCAGGACGGTGTCGCCCGGACCCGCCCGCACCGCGCCCTTGCGGTGGACGATCCCCCGGACGCCCGCATGGGACTCCGGGGCCGCGTAGTTGTGATGGACGTCCACGATCCGCTCGAAGCGATGGACCGAGGCGTGCTTGCGGAACGCGGCCTCGACGCGATCCATCATCTGGCGCCGGTTCAGCTCCGCCCAGCGGAGCGCGAACGTCATCGCGTCCCAGTAGCGCTGGGCGTCCTCGTCCTCGTCGAAGCGGAGGTACGCGAGCTCCGGGTCGGGCAGCTCGCGCCCGGCCGCGCGGTCGACCGCGAGCGCCAGCTTCGCGAACACGTCGCAAATCTGCTTGCCGAGGTTGCGCGACCCGGAATGGAGCATGAAGTAGACGCGGTTCTCGTCGTCGCGCTGAACCTCGAGAAAGTGGTTTCCGCCGCCGAGCGTGCCGAGGGAGAGCATCGCCCGCTCGAGCCAGCCCGCCGCGATGGCCGGCGGCACCTCGAGCCCCATGAGCTCGAGCATCCGATCGCGGCCCATCGGGGGCTGGCGGTGGACGGCGAACCCGGTGGGAACGTCGCGCTGGATCTGGCGCAGGACATTGCGCAGCTTCTCCGGCGTGAACGAGTCCTCCCAGACGAGGTTCGTCCGCGCAACCTGGACGCCGCACCCGATGTCCACGCCGATCGCGTACGGCACGACGGCGGCGTCCGTGAACAGCACGCCGCCGATCGGCATCCCGAATCCGGAGTGCGCGTCGGGCATGAGCGCCGCGTGGTCCACGGCGACCTCGAGGTTGCCAAGGTTGCGCGCCTGGCGGAGCGCCTCCGCCTCGATGTCCGATGCCCAGGAGAGGATCGGGAGCCGGGCTCCCTCGATGACCTGCATGCCCGTCATTCTCGGCCGGTTCGGCCTCGAGGACCGGCGGAGCAGGCTCGTGCTCCCGGGCGCTGGCACATCGTGAGATTTCCGTCTCTTGCCATCCGAGAGGCACGCGTGGCAGACTGCCCACGCGATGCGTCCTCTCCACGCTCAGCGCCGATGCGCGTGTCCCGCCCCGGCCCGGCAGGGCAGGAGCTGGAACTGAGCGCGTGACGGACGGTCCCATGCGCAAACCGGCCCCCTGACCCCTGCCGTGGCAGGGGTCGTTTCATGTCCGGGGCCGTCCAGCGCACGTATGAGGACCCTTCGTTGACCAGAGACGCAGCGCTCGACCGGTCGGTCGAGCTCACGATCACCACCGACGAGCTTCGCGGCCGGCTGGATGCCGGGGATGCAACGGTCGTCGACGTCCGGCCGCTTCCTGCGTACAACGGCTGGCGTCTCGAGGACGAGCCGCGCGGCGGCCACGTGCCCGGGGCGGTCGCATTCCCGATCCGCTGGCTGGACAGTGTCGATGCGCCCGAGATCGTCCGGATCCTGCACGAGAAGCAGGTCGTGCCCGGACGCACGATCGTCGTCTACGGCTCCCGGGCCGGCGATGCGGAGCGCTTCGCCGCGCACGCCCGCGCATCGGGCCTCAGCGACGTTCGCGTGTACGCCGACGGCTGGCACGGCTGGGCGTCGGACGCAGCGCTGCCCGTGGAGCGCTTGCCGCGCTTCCAGCAGCTCGTCCACGTGGGCTGGCTCCACGATCTGCTCGCCGGTTCGCCCGTGGAGGCCGCCCCGAGCGGTCGATGGCTGCTGTTCCACGTGAACTTCGGCGTGCCCGAGGAGTATGCGGACGGCCACCTGCCGGGCGCGCTCTACCTCGACACGAACCGGCTCGAGGATCCGGCCGACTGGAACCGCCGCTCGTCGGAGGAGCTGGACCACGCGCTCCGGTCCCTCGGCATCACGACCGATGCCACCGTGATCCTCTACGGGCGCGACACCGAGGGCGACGCGAACGAGAAGTGGCCGGGCCGCCGAGCGGGACAGATCGCCGCGACGCGGGCGGCGATGATCCTGCGCTATGCCGGCGTCGACGACGTGCGCATCCTCGACGGCGGGTACGACGCATGGGTCCAGGCCGGAGGCGCGCTCGAGACCACCCCGACGTCGCCCACCCCGGTGGACCGGTTCGGGACCGCGATCCCCGCTCGCCCGGAGGTCATCGTGGACCTGCCCGAGGCGAAGGAGATCCTCGCGAACCCGGCCGGCGCGGCGCTCGTGAGCGTCCGAAGCTGGAACGAGCACATCGGGCGCGTGAGCGGCTACAACTACATCGGGCCGGCGGGGCGGATCAAGGGCGACGTGTGGGGCAACTGCGGCACCGACGCCTACCACATGCAGCACTACCGGAACGTCGACAACACGATGCGACCGTACCCGGAGATCGCGGCGAACTGGGCGGACGCCGGGATCACGCCCGACAAGCACGTCGCGTTCTACTGCGGCACCGGCTGGCGTGCGAGCGAGACCTGGTTCTACGCCTGGCTGATGGGCTGGGACCGGATCTCGGTCTATGACGGCGGCTGGTTCGAGTGGAGCGCGGATCCCGCGAACAACCCGATCGAGATCGGCGACCCGAACGAGCCGGCCCACGCGGGCGCCGCACAGCCCGCTGCCTGACGAGGCCGGAAGGCGTCAACAGGTGGCATGAAGGGGCGGGATCATCCGGGGATGGTGATCCCGCCCGACGCGTTCCTGGAGGGTTACCCGGAGCCGATGCGGCGCGTCGCGGAGCACCTCCGCACGCTCGTCCGGGAAGCCGTCCCGGACGCCGTCGAGGCCGTTCGACCGGGATGGCGCCTGATCGGCTACGCGGTCCCCGGTCCCCGTCGCCGGCACTATTTCGCGTACGTCGCGCCGGAGTCGCGCCATGTCCACCTCGGCTTCGAGCACGGGGTGGACATGGACGACCCGGACCACCTCCTCCAGGGTGCCGGGATCACCCGTCAGGTGCGGTGGCTGACCTGGACGCACGTCGACGATGTCGATGCTCAGCGCGTGCTGCCCCTGGTGCGCGAGGCCGCCCGTGTGGCCCTGCTTGGCCGGGCAGAGCGTGTCGCACGGCGGCTGGACCGGGCGGACATGCCGCCAGGCGCCTGAGCTCCGGAGCTCCGGGGTCGGCTCGTCAGCGCCCACCGCGACGGGCACGGGCCGCAGCGATCGATCCCGCGAGGATCCCGCCCAGCATCAGGCCGCCGACGATCAGCGGAGCCAGGTTGCCGGAGGCGCCGGCCGCCGACCCGGGAGCGGGAGAGGCGACGGGAAGGTCCGTGGCATCGGCAGATCGACTCGGGCCGGTCGTCATGGGGGCCGTGGCCGTCGCGCCGGGTGTGGGAGAGGCGGTCGCCGCCGGCGTGGCCACGCGCGTGGCGGCCGCGGTCGGGCTCGCGGTGGGGGCGGGTGTCGCCGCCGGGGTCGGCGCGGCCGTGACCGTCCGGCTCGGGGCTGCAGTCGGCCGTGTGGTGACGTCCGGGCTCGCCGGGGGCCGCTGGGTCGGTCGGGGTGTCGGCCGGGGCGTGGGCCGCGGGGTCGGCGGCGGGGTCGGAGGCGGCGTGGCTGCGGCCGCGACGACGATCGTGCCGACCATGTCCTCGGGGTGGATCGCGCAGAAGTACGGGTAGCTGCCCGGGTCGTCGAACCGACGGGCGTACGTCCCGCCGGCCTGGATGATCCCGGAATCGAACCGGCCGTCCGCCGACCCGGACGACCCGGAGGTGACCGTGTGCGGCTCGCCCGAGAAGCTCCACACCACCGTGTCGCCGGCGGCGACGGTCCGCTCCGCGGGTACGAACCGGAAGTTCTCCGCCGCGACGGGTATCGATGCCGCGCGGACGCCAGCGGGCAGGGCGAGCAGAAGCGCGGCCGCGGCCAGCAGCACGGGACGGTGGCGGATCGCGGCCCTCACGGGGCCGGATACGTCCACATCGCCGGTCGCGGTTTCCGTGCGCGAAACCGGCCGGTCGGGCGCCGACGTATCGCCCTCATCAACCGGATCACAGGGGAGGAGGACATGCGACTTCGGATTTCGATCGTCCTGGCCGCTCTTGCGCTGGTCGTGCTCGTCCCGGCCGCCCGCGCGGCCGATCCGGCGGTGCCGGCGTACGGCGGGCCGCTGTCCGGATCGCAGGAGGTGCCGGCCGTGGCCGGCAGCGGGACCGGGGACACCACCGTCGTGATCAGCGCGGACGGCAGCCGGATCACGTACGTCGTGACGTACTCCGGGCTGAGCGGCCCGGTGGTCGCTGCCCACATCCACACCGGCGCCGCGGGCACGAACGGCGGCGTCATCCTGCCGCTCACGCACGGGCCGAGCCCGATGGTCGGCACCCTCACGGCTGCGAACTTCACCCCATCGGGGGCGGTCGCCACGTTCGGCGATGCCGTGGCCGCGATCCGCGCCGGCACGGCCTACGTGAACCTACACACGGCCGCCTACCCGTCCGGCGAGGTCCGCGCCCAGCTCCTCGCCAAAGGCGACGCATACGCCGCGACCCTGACCGGGTTCCAGGAGGTGCCCGCAGTCACCACCGGTGGCTCGGGGAGCGCCTGGGTCGTCATCAGCGCCGACCAGTCGACGCTCACGTACGTCGTGACGTACTCGGGCCTCTCGGGTGCGGTCGTCGCCGCGCACATCCACGCCGGTGCGGTGGGCGCGAACGGTGGCGTCGCGTTGCCGCTCACCCATGGTCCAAGCCCGATGGTCGGCACGCTCACCGCGGCCAATCTGTCGGCGTCCGGGCCCCTCGCGACGTTCGCCGACGCCGTCGCCGCGATCCGCGCGGGCGGCACGTACATCAACCTCCATACCGCGGCGAACCCGGGCGGCGAGATCCGCGGACAGGTGGCCCAGACCGTGGCCGCACCGGCCCCGACCCCGACCGCCGCGCCGACGGACGCCGCACCGACGGACGCCGCGCCGGAGCCGACCCCGCCGCCGACCTCGTCGGTACCGGCTTCTCCATCGCCGGCCGCGCTCTCGATGCTGCTGGCCGTCCTCGGCCTCGTCGTGGGCGCCACGGGCCTCGCCCTGGCGCGTCTGCAGCGGCGGGGCTGACCGGGGGGACCAGCCGCCGGCCGCCTCTCCCTCGAATGGGGGAGGCGGCCGGCACCCTGCCGGTGGCAGCATGGGGCCGTCCACCGCCTTCCCGTCACGAGGGCCGGTCCCCGATGCCAGCGCGTCCCGCCGGCGAGCTTCGCCGAAGCGATGGTCACCGCCTCGTCCGCCATGTCGGTGCAGCCATCGGGCCGACCGAGCTCGGGCTCCAGGCGTCGCTCGGCGCGATCGTCGATCCCGTGTGGGCGGAGCTCGGCACGCACCGACCGCCACCGCGGCTCCTCCGCACGGCGTTCCGCGGCTACGCCCCCGACGACGGCTACACGCTCCTCGGCGCGTACGACCACCTCGCGCACGCGGTACGGCTCAACATCCGCGCGCTCGCGCTCGGGGCACTCCTCCGCCGCCACGCCCCGGACGGCGACGCGTGCTGGACAGCCGTCGGGGCGCGTCTCCACCCTGCCGCGATCCTCGAGCCGCTCGCAATGACGCTCGTCCACGAGCTCGTCCACGCCGCGACATGGCGCGAGGAGCGACCGGCCGCGAACGACGGCTCGGCAGCCCGGGTGCTCGGCGGCGTGCGCTGGCCGCTCTACGAGCAGGTCCTCGTGGAGGTCGGTGGCCGCGTCGTCGGATCGGTCGTCGATCCGCGTCGGCGCGCGTTCCTCGAGGGTGTGACCGATGCCCGCGCGGCGCACGTGCTGGCGGCCGTCGCCGCCCGGGTGCCCGACCGGCTCCTGGTGCCCGCAACCGGGGCCGTCCAGGCCGCCCATCCCGCCCCGGAGCTGGCCACGTACGGCGCCCGTGCCGTGGTCGAGCTCCTGTTCGAGCCGGCGGAGATCGCCGCGCTCCTCGCCGGGCCGGCCTCCTGGACGGAGATCTGTGAGCGCGCGATCGCCCGGATGCCGCCCGACGAGGCGCTCGTGGCGCGCGGCTGGCTGTCCGGCGACCTGGACCGCTTCGCCGCGGAGGTCGGTCTCGATGACGACCATCCGTTCCGGCGCATCGGCTGGCGATCCCTTGCGGCATGGATCCGCCTGGGCGACGAGCGGGTGGAGCCCGCCGCCTGAGGCGACAATGCGGGAGTGACGGCGTCCTCCGACCCATCGCCCGGCACGCAGCAAGCCGCTCCGGGCGCGCGAGCCGCGCCGGCCGCCCGGGACGCCACGGTCCCCATCGCCGCCGTCGCGGCCCTGTTCCTCGCCGCCGTCGCGCTGCGCCCGCAGCTCCTTGCGGTCGGCCCGCTGCTGCCGCTCATTCGCGACGACCTCGGCCTGCCGGCAGCGCCGGCAGGGCTGCTCACCACGATCCCGGTGCTGTGCATGGGCCTGTTCGCGCCGCTCGGTCCGCGCGTCGCGGCGCGGTTCGGGACCCGCGCGGCGCTCGGCGGCACGCTGCTTGCGATCGTCGCGCTCGGGGTTGCCCGGGTCGCCGCCCCGGACTACACGCTCGTGCTCGCCGCGACGCTCGGGATCGGGATCGCGATCGGCATCGCGGGGCCAATCCCGTCGATCGTCGTGTCGCAGCGGCTGCCGGCACGACCGGCGCTCGGCACCGGGGCGTACGCCGGCGGGATCGTCCTGGGGTCCACGATCGCCGCAGCGGTGGCGGTGCCGCTGGCCATCGGCGGCGCGTGGCGCCTCTCGCTCGCGATCATCTCCCTGGCGTCGGCCGCGTCGCTCGTGGCATGGCTCGCCCTCATCCCGCGCCGCGAGCCGCCGGTCCCGCTCCCCCGGCGCGCCCTCGCCCTCCCGTGGAGGAGCCCGCCCGCGTGGCTGCTCGTGGCCGTGTTCGGGCTCCAGTCCGTGCTGTTCTACGGGGTGGTGTCATGGGTGCCGAACGCGTTCGTCGAGCGCGGCTGGGACGCGGCCGCGGCCGGCGGCCTGGTGGCGGCGTTCAACGGCGTGGGACTCGCGACGACGATCGGGGTGCCGCTGCTCGCCGACCGGTTCGCGCGCAGGCGTCCCACGCTCGCGGCCGCCTCCGCGGTCGCGACGCTCGCCGCCGCGCTGCTCGTCCTGTCCCCGGATGCCGGCTACCTCTGGATCTCCGTCCTCGGGCTGGCGCTCGGCGCGGTGTTCCCGCTGGCGCTGACGCTGCCGCTCGACGTGACCGACGATCCGGCGCGGGTGGGATCGGTCGCTGCGCTCATGCTGCTCGGCGGCTACATCGTGTCGGCGACGGGCCCGCTCGTCCTGGGCATCGCGCGGGACGTCAGCGGCTCGTTCACCGCGAGCCTGTGGATCGTCGTGATCGTGGGTGCCGTGCTCACGGGCGCCTGCCTGCTCCTCACGCCGCGCCGGCTCGGCGCCGCGGTCGTGGCTCCTGCTCCTCCAGGGCCGGGCCTTCGCTGATCGCCGGGCCCCAGGCGTCAGCTGGCGCGACCCGGCAGTCGCCGGTCAGTCCCGCTCCGTGCGCGGATCGACCTCGGCGAGCAGCGTCTCGAAGGGAACCGGGTCGTCGAACGCATTGCGTGCGGCCCGGTCGGACGCGGCCGGCCGCCCGGCCATCGCCGTCGCCAGCTCCCGTGCCGCACGATCGATCCGGGCGACCAGGCCGCTGTCGGACGCGACCCCCGCCGGTCCCCAGTCCTCGGAGGCGGCGTAGACCGCGGTCGGCACGGACGCCGCTCCGAAGTACGCGAACAGGGGGCGCATCGCGTGCTCCAGGACGAGCGAGTGCCGGGCGGTGCCCCCCGTCGCGCCGAGGAGCACGGGCTTGCCGGCGAGCCCGTCCCGCTCCAGCACGTCGACGAACACCTTGAACACGCCGCTGTACGAGGCACTGAAGACTGGCGTGACCGCGATCAGCCCGTCGGCGCCGGCGACGGCGTCGATCGCCGCCTGCAGCCGCGGGCTCGGGAAGCCGGTCAGCAGGTGGTTGACGAGGTCGTGGGCATGGTCGCGCAGCTCGAGGGTCTCGACGTCCGCCGCGAGCCCGGCGTCGAGGAGATGCCGCTCCGTGGCGGCGGCCAGGCGGTCCGCGAGCAGGCGCGTGGAGGAGGGCTGGCGAAGCCCGGCCGCGACGACGACGAGCGATCGACGACCCTCCATCGTCAGGCGACCCCGGCCGGCGTCGTGGCACGATCGCCGTCGCGGGCGGTCGCCTCGTCGGCGACGACCCGCGGGTGAATCGGCGGGTCGGACGGGGCGTCGGGCGCGCGCATCCGCTCGAACTCGCGGCGCAGGACGGGCACGACGAGCTCGCCCAGCATGTCCAGCTGCTCGAGGACCGTCCGCTGCGGGAGGCCGGCGTGGTCGACGAGGAACAGCTGGCGCTGGTAGTCGCCCACGACCTCGCGGAAGCCCAGCGTCCGGTCGATCACCTGCTGCGGACTGCCGACGGTGAGCGGCGTCTGGTCCATGTAGTCCTCGAGGGACGGCCCGCCCCCGTACACGGGCGCGTGGTCGAAGTACGGCCGGAACTCGCGGATCGCATCCTGGGAGTTCGGGCGCATGAACACCTGGCCGCCGAGCCCGACGATCGCGTGGTCCGCCGGCCCGTGCCCGTAGTGCTCGAAGCGACGCCGGTAGAGGCCGACCATCCGCCGCACGTGCTCAGCCGGCCAGAAGATGTTGTTGTGGAAGAAGCCGTCGCCGTAGTACGCAGCCTGCTCGGCGATCTCCGGGCTGCGAATCGAGCCGTGCCACACGAACGGCGGGATGCCCTCGAGCGGGCGCGGCGTGGACGTGAACCCGGTGAGCGGCGTCCGGAACCGGCCCTGCCAGTCGACGACGTCCTCGCGCCACAGCCGATGGAGGAGCGCGTAGTTCTCCACGGCGAGCGCGATCCCGTTCCGGATGTCCTGCCCGAACCACGGGTAGACGGGGCCGGTATTCCCCCGCCCGAGCATGAGGTCCACGCGCCCGCCCGCGAGGTGCTGGAGCATCGCGTAGTCCTCGGCGATCTTCACCGGATCGTTGGTGGTGATCAGCGTCGTGGCCGTGGACAGGATGAGCCGCTCGGTGCGGGCCGCGATGAAGCCCAGCATCGTGGTGGGCGAGGAGGGCACGAACGGCGGGTTGTGATGCTCGCCGGTTGCGAATACATCGAGGCCGACCTCCTCCGCCTTGAGCGCGATCGCGACCATCGACTGGACGCGTTCCGCCTCGGTGGGGGTGCGGCCGGTCGTGGGGTCGGTCGTCACGTCCCCGACGCTGAAGACCCCGAACTGCATCGTGTGTGCTCCTGACCTGCCCCGATCCAGCGAAGGGACCGAGCGTCCTGCGTGGCGCCACCTGGCGACAACCCGGGCGAGTTGAGCACAGCGTATCGCGCAGATCGTTGCGCAGGCAACTACCAGTCAGCAAGATTTCCTCTCGCACGATGGCTCGTCACGGGGTGTAATGGCGCTTCGCACCGGGGGCAAGCGACCCTGCCATCGGGAGGATCGACCTGACATCCTCGCAGCTCCGTGGGATGAGCGCCAGCGTGGGACCCGACCCGGGGAATGCCCGCGAGTCCGAGCGTCGTCTGCTCACCCTCCTGGACGTCGCCGCACGCACCGAGCGCAATCCCGAGCTGCTGCGTCGCTGGTGCGCGTCCGGTCGGATCCCCTGTCAGCGCGTGGGACGCGACTGGCTCATCGACGCCGCGGACCTGCCGATCATCGAGGCGATGCCGCGACGCGGGATGACACCCCGGGCCCAGATCGACCTCGGGGATCTCGGCGTGCTCGCTGCGCCGCTCCGGGCCGAGGTGGAGGCGTGTCTCGAGCCCGGCGAGCGTGTCCGGGTGGTGGTTCCCGGCGTCGAGGGCTCGGCGCTCGTGGTGACCGATCGGAAGATTCTCGTCTCGCGGGACGGCGTCCTGGTACGCGAGCCCGGGCACGGCCGCGTGGCGACCTGGCCGCTGGAGTGGGTGGAACGGCTGCAGCTGACCACGGCGACGGCCTCCGGGGCGCTCGTCCTTTCGCCCAGCGATCCGACCGACCGGGCGCTCGTGCTGCTGCTCGGCCGCCCGCACCTCGAGCGCGCGGGCGCCGCGACGACGGAGCTGCGCCGGCTGGTCCAGGACGCGGACGAGGCCTCACCGGGCGCCGCCTGACTCACCGGGACGCATCGAGCCACGGCCCGCCCCGCGTGACGCGGAGCACGCGCAGGTCGTCGTCAAGCTCCACGAGGTGTGCGCGACGCCCCGGTTCGATCCGCCCGCGATCGACCGCACCGAGCATCGTCGCCGCGTTGTCCGAGGCGGCCGCGACCGCGGCTGCGATCGGCGTGCCGGCGAACACGAGATTCCGGACCGCGGTGTCGAGCGCGATCACCGAGCCCGCCAGCGTTGACGTCCCGGCGACCGTCGCCCGTCCACCCCGCACCTCCACGGCAAGCCCGCCAAGCGCGGTGTCGCCGTCGCCCAGTCCGGCGATCGGGAGCGCGTCGCTCACGAGGAGCAAGCGGCCGACCGGCTTCGCCCGTGCGACCAGCGGCCACAGGGCGCGGTGGACGTGCAGCCCGTCGGCGATCAGCTCCGCGTAGACGTCGTCATCGGTAAGGGCGGCGACCGCGAGACCGGGGTTGCGGTGGTCGATGCCGCTCATCGCATTGAACAGGTGCGTGGTCGAGCGGGCGCCGGCCGCGAACCCCGCGCGGGACTCGTCGAGGCCGGCGGCCGAGTGGCCGAGCGATACGGCGACACCGCGCTCGGCCAGCCGGGCGATCAGCTCGAGCGAGCCGGGCAGCTCCGGCGCGATCGTGATCACGCGCAGGCCGTCGACGAGCGCGTCGAGTTCGTCGGCCTCGACATCCCGGGGGAGCCGGAGCGCGGTCGGCTCATGGGCACCCCGGCGGTCCGGGGACAGGAAGGGTCCCTCGAGGTTGAACCCGAGCGGCTCGGCACCGTCGGCGGGGGCGGCGGGAAGCCAGCGTCGCACACGTTCGGCGAACCGCTGGAGCGCCTCGGGGGGGAGGCTGGGCGCCGTGGGCAGAAAGGACGTCACCCCCCGCCGGAGGAGGGCGCGCGCCATGCCGCTCAGCGCATCGTCGCTGCCGGTGGCGGCATGACCTCCCCAACCGTGGACGTGGACGTCCACGAAGCCGGGCGCGATCAGCGGCCCGTCGGCAGCGGACGGGTCGAGGTCGATGCTCCGGATCCAGCCGTCGTCCACGACAAGCCGACCGGGGGTCACCCGGTCCCCGAGCACGAGCCGCCCACGGACGTCGTTCAGGCTGCCGCCGGGATCCACCCCGAGATTGTGCGCCACGCCGTCCGCCGCACGCAGCCCTCCGAGTTCGTCATGCCCTACCATCCGCGCACGAACGGGGGAGGGAGGGAATCCGCGGCGTGATGGCCGAACCGGACCGGATCGCGGACCGAGGGGACCGCGCGCCGCGGGTGGTGCGGATCACGCGACTCGTGTCGCGCCCGGGGATGGGAGCCGAGCTTGCCCATCGATGCCGGCACATCGCCCAGCGCGAGCGGGACAAGTACCCGGGCGCGTACGTGGTGACGCAGGCCCGGCAGCCGCTCGAGGACGACCGGATCGAGGTGATCTCGATCACGCAGTGGATCGACCTCGCGCTCATGGCCCGTCTCATGCCCGCGGGACGACACGAGCTCCCCGCGTTCCACGACGAGTACGCCGACTGCCTCGAATCGTGGCGCGTCGAGGTGTTCGAGGTGACGTGGCCGCTCGAATCCGATCTCGACTGACACGGCCCGGGACGGCCTTGCCCGTCGCGTGATGGACGCCTATGCTGGCCACCTCGGCGCGTCCCGCGCCCAACCCCGCCTCGACGCTCACGCCGTCGGCTCGATGGGGCAAAGGGGAACTGGCTTCCCCGGGAAGATCGTCCGCCCTTCTCTCGGCGGGCCGGCGGAGCGTGAGTCCGGTGGCGTCGCCGGTCGAGAAGGATGCCGTCGACGATGACCACGCACAAGGTGTTCAAGCAGCGCGTCCGTGCGCGCATGGCAAAGACCGGCGAGTCGTACACGACCGCGCGCCAGCAGTTGATCCGCAGGGCGGGGCCCGGAGCGCCCGCATCCACCGACCCGGCGCCGGCCACTGCGGCGCCGGCGGCGCCTCCCATGTCGGATGCGGCGACGATCCGAGCCACCGGGCGATCCCAGGCGGACTGGTTCGCCCGCATCGACGCCGCGGGCGTCGGCGCGCAGGGACACACCGCGATTGCTCGCTGGCTGGTCACGGAGCACGGGGTGGGCGGCTGGTGGTCGCAGAGCATCACCGTCGGGTATGAACGGGCCCGCGGCCTCCGGGCGAAGGGCCAGATGGCGGACGGCTTCACCATCTCGGCGACGCTGACGATCGCGGCCGACCCGGATCGGGTGCTCGATGCCTTCGTGCGCGCCGACGAACGAGAGCGCTGGCTGCCGGGCCTCGGCCTGTCCCAGCGACGGACGAGCGCGGCCAACACGGCCCGGTTCGACTGGTTGGAGCCCGCGTCCCGCATCGTCGTGTGGGCCACGCCCCGGCCCGACGGGCGCACAACCGTGACCGTCAGCCACGAGCGGCTCCCGGATGCCGCGACCGGCGAGCGGATGCAGGTGTTCTGGCGCTCGAAGCTCGTGGAGCTTGCCGGGTTGCTGGGGGCCGGAGGCGGCGGCGGATCGGGCGCCTGATCTCCCGGCTCGGCGCCGCCTACGCCCCGCTCGCCTGACCCGAAGCGGTGTCGTCGGCCGGCGGATCGCCCCGATGGGCGAGCCCCACGAGCAGCGCGAGCACGGCCAGCTCCTGGATCGCGCGCTCGTGGTCGGGGCCGGGCGGGATCCGCACCGGGAACGAGTCCGTGCCGGCAACCACGAGGAACAGGTGACTGCCGTCGATCCCGTAGATGGCGTTCACGGCGGTGTATGTCCACTCGTCGACCCGGTCCTCGGACAGTCGGAACAGGCGTCGGTCGGTGCCCACGAGCACCTCGGCCGGCGACCTGACGACCGACCAGATCGTCTCGCCCGGGCCGAGGCCGCGGATGAGCGGCTCCGAAGCGTCGGTGGCTGCGTGATCGGGCATGGCGCTCGGAATGCGGCGGGTGACCTCCGCCCGCGTGACGGAGCCGCGACGCACGGTCGCGACCTCCCAGCCTCGCCCTGCCTCGTGGCTGCCGCCACATGCTCCGCGCCGTGGCGTTGCAGACGCGTGACAGCGGGGTGCCGCCGCCCGGAGCCCGCCCATGGCAGCACCTGACGAGCGCCCGGGCCATCCGGCCTGACGGTAACGGGGCCATCGGTCTCTCGCGCGCGCGGGCCCGAGCGGTGACGATGTCGACCGTCGCCCGGAGGGATCAGCGCAGAGCCCGCGTTCGGGCGCGGACGATCCGGCGCGGCGTCGCGGCCGGGCAAGGGAGCGATTCATGCCGATCAGGACGACGACGCTCGAGCTCGACGGCGACCAGCTGCGGTTCGCCGGACGGACGGGGAGCGGACACCTGGTCATCCTCGACAGTGCGGCGGGAGACGCGGGCCCTCGCCCGTCCGAGCTGATCCCGCTTGCCATCGCCGGGTGCACGGCGATGGACGTCATCTCGATCCTGCGGAAGAAGCGGCAGGACATTCGGCGGTACGTCGTCGACGCGGTTGGCGTCCAGGACGACGACCACCCGAACGCCTTCTCACGCCTCGACGTACGGCACCGCGTGGAGGGCCCCGCGATCGACCCTGTCGCCGTCCGTCGAGCGATCGAGCTGTCCGCCACGAACTACTGTGCGGTCGGGGCCACGCTCGCGAGCGGGCGGGTCGAGATCCGGCACCGGTTCGTCGTCGGCGACACGGCGACGGGAGCTGAGACCACCGATGACGCGATCGTCATCGGACCGTGGCGCCCACAGCCGGTGCCGGAGCCGGTCCCCGCCGGCTAGCGGCAACCCGGTCGGGGGCGCATCGCGAACGCGCGATCGCGGGCCCGGCCACGGACCGCCGGGATTGCGCGCCCGCAGGCGCGTGGGACAATCCCGGCATGAGCGACGCGGGAGGGGTGACGGTGGCGGCTCCCGAACCGCTCGCAGCCGGGCTCGCCGCCCTGGAGCAGCCCGAGTGGGATCGGGCGTACGACCTGCTCGCCGAGGCCGACCGGCTGGGCCAGCTCGGTGGACGCGAGCTCGAGGCGTTTTCGGCCGCCGCGTACTTCACGGCGCGCCCCGAGGCGTTCATCGAAATCAAGGAACGAGCCTTCCGGGCGTGGCAGGCTGCGGACGACACCGTGCGCGCCGCGTACGTCGCGCTCGATCTCGCCCGGCTCAACGCCGTTGAGGGCAGGCTCTCGATCGCGTCGGGCTGGATGCGCCGCGGCTCGGCGACGAGGCCTGGGAGCAGCTCCTCGCCCGACACGACCAGACCGTCCGGGCGGAGCTGGAGCGGTTCGGCGGCGAGATCGTCACCTCGACGGGCGACGGGTTCTTCGCGACGTTTCCCGCCGCGGGCTCCGCGATCGAGGCCGCGACGGCCGTCCAGCGCGCGCTTGTGGCGCCGATCGGCGGCACGCAGCTCTCGGTCCGGATCGGGATCTCGGCGCCGACGCCACGCAACGGGGCCGCGACTACAGCGGCCTCGCGGTCAACGTGGCCGCGCGGTTGGCCGCGATCGGGGAGGCCGCCGAGATCGTCGCCACCCATGAAACGCTCGCCGAGGCGCCCGGTGCCCGGATCCGCGACGCCCGCGAGGTGCCGCTGCGGGGGATCGCCGCCCCGGTGGCGGTCGCGAGCCTGGGACTGGCGCTAGTGGCAGGATGGATCGAGAAGGGAAGGACGCCATGGCCGGATTGACCGCAAAGTCGTTCGACACGCCTGACGAGACCCGCACGCCGCCGCTCACGACGGTCGAGGTCGTGCGGCTCGGCGCGAGCTCGGCGGCACGGTTCACCTTCCAGCCCGGCTGGCGCTGGTCAACGGCGATCAGGCCGGTGGTGGGCACCGAGTCATGCCAGGTGCGCCATGTCGGGGCCATCGTGAGCGGCCATCTCCACGTGGTGCATGCGGACGGGTCCGAAGGCGATGCCAGGGCCGGCACGGCGTACGTCATCGAGCCGGGGCACGACGCGTGGGTCGTGGGCGACACCCCGGTCGTTGCCTTCGAGTTCGAGAGCGCCGAGGACTACGCCCGCGCCTGACTCTCCGCCGTGCGCTTGTGAGGGGACTGGAAGGCCCGATCGAGCCAGGACCGCGTCTCCGCATCACCTCGTGCTCGACCCTCCGCGCCCTGGGACGCACGTCGCGTCCCTCCAGTCATGTGAGGGCAACGTGGGAGATCATCACGACGTCGTCCGCGACGACGACACGCTGGGTACCAAGGACGAGGGCGGCGCCGAGGCCGTCGGGGCAGGCGCAGGCGCGCTTGCGGGCGCCGGAGCGGGCGCCATCGTGGGCGGCCCGGTGGGCGCCGCGGTCGGTGGCGTCCTGGGCGCAGCCGGCGGCGCGATCGCCGGTGAGGCGTCCGAGGGCGACGAGGAGACCGGTGCCGGAGTCGGCGCCGGTGGTGGTGCCGTGACCGGTGCCGTCGTGGGCGGCGCCCTTGCCGGTCCGCCAGGTGCCGTCGTGGGCGGCGCCGTCGGCGCGGGTGCCGGCGCCGGTGCGGGCGACAAGACCGAGGAGAACGCCGAGGCGACGCCCGACGATCCGTACGGGCTCAATCGCTGAGGCGAAGCCCCGCACAGTTCCTGCCGCCGCGCGCGGGGCGCGCGGCGGCTCTTCATGCCCGGAGGAATGGATGGACGCGCTGACGATGCTGCAGGAGGACCACGACAAGGTCCGCAAGCTCCTCACCGATCTCGAGAAGACGACCGAGCGCGCCGAGAAGGGCCGCGCGGAGCTGTTCGCCACGATCAAGGGCGAGCTCGCGGTCCACGAGATCATCGAGGAGGAGATCTTCTACCCGGCGCTCCGCGATCACCCAAAGGCGAAGGACATCGTGCTCGAGGGGTACGAGGAGCACCACGTCGTCGACCTGCTGATGGGCGAGCTGGAGGCCCTCGACGTGACCGACGAGTCGTGGGGCGCGAAGGCGCTCGTGATGAAGGAGAACGTCGAGCACCACATCGAGGAGGAGGAGGGGGAGATGTTCAAGGCCGCGCGCTCGGTGTTCGACAAGGCCGAGCTCGAGGCGCTCGGTGAGCAGATGGCGGCTCGGCGCCGCCAGGCGCAGGCCGAGCTGAACGTCCCCGCGTAGCGTGGCCGGCCGGCCCGCCCGCATACGGGCCGGCGAAGGGCTCGCGCCCGCCGCCGTGAGGCATCATGGATGGACCATGGCCTGGCGGCTGGCGGACATCCCGGATCTCTCCGGCCGCGTCGCGGTCGTGACCGGCGCGAACGGGGGCCTGGGCCTCGAGACGGCACGGGTCCTCGCCCGCCGGCGCGCGCACGTCGTCATGGCCGTCCGCGACCCCGCGCGAGGCGAGGCGGCGCGCGACACGGTCCTGCGCTCCGTCCCGGCCGCCTCGCTCGAGATCGTCGAGCTGGACCTCGCGTCGCTCGAGTCCGTGCGGGCGGCCGCGGGGCGCGTCGCGGCCGCGCACCCGACGATCGACATCCTCGTGAACAACGCCGGGATCATGGCCACGCCCCGGCGCATGAGCCCGGACGGCCATGAGCTCCAGCTCGCCGTCAACCACCTCGGTCACTTCGCGCTGACCGCGGCGCTCCTGCCCGCACTCGCGCGGTCGGCCGCCGGGCGCATCGTGTCCCTCACGAGCACGGGCCGCTTTCGTGCCCGCCCGCTGGACCTCGACGACCCCCGGATGGAGCGCGGCTATGACGCGTGGCTCGCGTACGGCCGGTCGAAGCTCGCCGCGCTCCAGTTCGCCGTCGAGCTCCACGCGCGGCTGTCGGCGGCCGGCCTCCCGGTGCGCTCCGTGGCCGCCGACCCGGGTTTCGCGCGCACCGATCTTCAGGCCCGAAGCGTCCGCGAGGCGCCTGCGCTCGGGCAGCGGTTCTTCGCCGTCTTCGTCGACCGGTTCGGATCCACGCCGCTGCGCGGCGCGATGCCGCAGCTGCGCGCGGCGACCGACCCCACGGCGCCCGGGGGCGCGCTGTACGCGTTGCGGTTCCTGCTCCGCGGTGATCCCGTCCGGGTGCCGGTCATCGCACGCCACCTGGGGCCGGGCGGCCGGGCGAGGATGTGGCATGCGTCCGAGTCGCTGACGGGCATGCGCTTCGAATTGCCGGCCGAACGGCCGACGGAGCGGTGAGTTTCGAACCCGCGCGCAGTCGAATGTGGTAACCCTGCAGCAGCGCCCAAGGAGGCCCGAACGATGTCGAAGATCACGCCCTGCCTGTGGTTCGACGGCCAGGCCGAGGAGGCCGCGGCCTTCTACGTCGGCCTGTTCCCGGACAGCCGGATCGATCGCGTCACCCGATCGGCGGCGGACAACCCCAGCACCGCGAAGGGGGACGTCCTGACCGTCGACTTCACGCTCGCCGGCGAAACGTACCAGGCGCTCAACGGCGGTCCCGCGTTCCAGTTCACCGAGGCCATCTCGCTGAGCATCGACTGTGTCGACCAGGCGGAGGTCGACCGCTACTGGGCGGCGCTCGTCGAGGGCGGCGGCGAGCACGGCCCGTGCGGCTGGCTCAAGGATCGGTTCGGCGTCTCGTGGCAGGTCGTCCCGCGACGGCTGGTGGAGCTCCTCCAGGGGCCGGATCCGGCGGGCGCCGAGCGCGCGATGCAGGCGATGCTCGGCATGTCCAGGCTCGACATCGCCGAGGCCGAGGCCGCGTACGCCGGCACGCCCCGCTGACGCCGGGCGCAGCCGGTCAGGCGGGCGCGTAGGCGAGGAACGTGACGCCCGAGCTGAAGGTGTGCCGGTCCATGAGCCGCAACCGAAGCGGCTCGTCGAGCACCGGGAAGTACGGCGTGCCGCTCCCGATCGCAACGGGATGGACGACGAGCCAGTACTCGTCGACGAGCCCGCGACGGACGAACTCGGCGGCCAGCCTCGCCCCACCGAGGTGGAGGTCGCCCTCGAATTCCGTCCGCAGCCGGGCGACGACGTCGGCGACATCGCCCTCGACGAGCCGGCTGTTCCAGTCCACGCGGGTCAGGGTCCGCGAGAACACGATCTTCGGCGTCGCGGTCCAGAGGCCGGCGAACTCGCGCATCGCCGGCGTCGCCGCCGGGTCGTCTGCACCGGTCGGCCAGTAGGCCGCCATCAGCTCGTACAGCCGCCGGCCGTGGAGCATTGCCGCCGCCTCGCGCACCCGCTCGTTGAACCAGGTGTGGAGCTCCTCGTCGACCATCGTCCAGTCGAGCCCGTGGTCCGGCGTCTCGACGAAGCCGTCGAGCGACGTGTTCATCAGGTAGATCAGTCTGCCCATGCCCGCATGATGCAGCCTCGGGCCGCGCGCTACGATCGCGAGTCGTGGACGACACGCTGCGCGACGAGATCGACCTCCTCCGGAGGACCCCGGACGTCATCCGGGCGCTTCTTGGCGGGCTGCCCGACAGCTGGACCGGGACGCCCGACGTCGCCGACGGGTGGCGCCCGCGCGACGTCGTCGGTCACCTGATCAGCGCCGAGCTCGACGACTGGATGCCTCGCGTCCGCCGGATCCTCGAGCACGGCGACCAGGTCCCGTTCGATCCCTTCGACCGGTTCGCCCACGTCGAGCGCGATCGCGACGCGACGCTCGACGAGCTCATCGAGCGCTTCGCCGCCCTTCGGGCGGCCTCGCTGGCGGATCTGGAGGGGACGGTGACGGAGGCGGACCTCGATCGGCCCGGCCGGCACGCCGCCCTTGGCCCGGTGACGCTTCGACAGCTGATCGCGACGTGGGCGGTCCACGACCTCGACCACCTCTCGCAGGCCTTCGCGGGGCTCGCGGGCTCCCGCGACGCGGCCGTTGGGCCGTGGAAGGCGTACCTCGGGATCCTGCTCCGGCGGGACGATCCGTCGGCGGTCCCGGGCTGAGGCGTCATCCGTCGCGTGCGCGACCGCGCATCCGCACCGTAGCCTGTGTGGTGACCGGGCACACGGCTGGGCATCGAACGGGTCGGGAGGGATCGTGAGGCAGCGGACCGTAGCAGCGCTCGTCGTCCTGGTGATGGTCGCCGTGGCCATCCTCGGAGCGCCGCCGGTCGCGACCGCCCAGCAGGCACCCGACCGGTCCGAGGTCGTGATCGTGTTCGACTTCTCGGCCTCGATCCTCCAGGATGCGGCGAACCGCGACCGGTTCGCGACGGCGATCGAGCAGATCGCCGACCGCGTGAACGCGATCGCCCCGGATCTCGAAGCGGGCGATGCGACGGTGTCGTTCGTCCAGTTCGCCGCGCGTGCGCAGGACTATCCGCGCTGCGTGGACCTGCGACTCCTGGGCAGCGCCGAGAACGTCCAGCGCTTCGCGACCTGTCTGCGGAGCGTCGCGGCCGCCTACCGGCGCGGGCTCAACCCGACCCTGACCCGGCAGATCGGCATCGACACGAACTACGTGGCCGCGATGGAGCGGGCGGCCGTCCACCTCCCGGCCGATGCCGTCCGCCCCACGCTCATCCTGTTCACCGACGGCAAGCACGACGTCTCCGGCGTGCCCGTATCGCAGGTGATCCCCGCCCGCGACCGGCTGTTCGGCGCCCGCTCGCCGTTCGCGCTCCTGCCCGTGGGCATGGGCCTCGACGCGGCCGAGCGGACGACGCTCCAGCAGGGTCTCGAGAGCCTCGCCGTCATCCGCGACATGCCCGCGTGCGTCACCGGCGCGACGTTCGACTGGCCGCAGGTCGTGTTCACCACGCCCGCCGACGCCGGCAACGCGGTGGCGGTGGCTCTCCAGGAGTCGACCTGCACGTTCACGGTCGCGCCGACGCCCCCTCCCGAGGCGACGCCCAGCCCGACGCCGGCGCCCGTGCCTGCGCCCGTTCGGGACGTCCTCCTCGCGGCCGGCGACGGGCAGATCACGGTGTCCTGGGTGCCGCCCGCCACGACCGAGGTGGAGATCGTCGCGTACGTCGTCCGCTGCCGGACCGGGGAGGAGGCGTGGCAGGAGACGACCGTCCCGGCGGCCAGCCTGCACCAGGCGACCTTCAACGGCCTCGTGAACGGCTCAGCGTACGAGTGCCAGGTCGCGACCACGGGTCCCCGCGGAGCTGGCCGATTCACCCCGGCGCCGGCCACGATCCAGCCGATCGGGCCGCCTGCCGCCCCGCCCGCGCCGTCGCTGACCGCGGTCGATGGCGGCGCGGTGGTGGCGCAGACGCCCCAGGACGGCAGCGTCGTCACGGAGTACCGCTATGAATGCTCCGCCGACGGCGGCGCCACCTGGACCGAGGCCGTCGTCGCCCCGGCGACGGTCGCCTCGGCGTCGATCACCGGCCTGACCAACGGCCAGGAGTACGTCTGCCGCGCGTTCGCCGCGAACGTCGCCGGGGTCAGCGAGCCGTCACCGGCTTCGGCCGCGATCCGACCATGTGGCTCCGCCCTCGAGTGCAACCCGATGCTCACGCCCATCCTCGCGGTCGTCGGGACCGTGCTGGGCATCGGGCTGCTCGGTGCGCTGATCGCCGTCTACCGCGGACGCGCCCGGGACTACGTCGTGGTCGTGGTGGACGTGATCCACACGCGCAACCTCGGGCACGGACGGCGGTTCGACGTCAGCCTCGTCCGCGGGGAGGACGGTCGGGTCACCGACGTCGACCGCACGCGCCGGGGGTCGCCCGACTTCCGGATCCGCTACCTCGGCCATGAGCGCTTCGCCGTCGTCGACGGCACCGGTCACGGCCAGGAGGTCACGTCCGGCCGGCCGGTGATCGTCCACGACGCCCGAGGCAGTCGTCACGAGGTCGTGTTCTGGGCGTTCGCGACGCCGTCCGCGGCCGCAGCGCAGGCGGGCCGCCGCTAGAGACGCCTCGCGAGGCTCCGGGCGCGAAGATTGACAGCCGAAGCCTCGGCCCTTCCACACACCAGTTGACCGACGCCGAACCCACGGCGTCGTTGGGGTCCCGGACCGGCGGAGGAGATCCAGCAGATCGTGGACTCCGTCCAGTTCTCCGACAGCGCGTCCCCGTGACCGACGACCGGCGATCGGCCCCCGTGACGACCCGGGCGTTCGCGGCGCTCGTCGCCCCGACTTCGCCCGCACGTCCGGTCGTCTCGCTGCTCGTGCTGCTCGGCGGTCTCGTGGCCGTCGGGCTTCTCGGACCCGAGCGTGCACAGCCGGCTGTCGACCACGAGCCGGTGCGAGCCACGCCGGGACCGTCGTCGGCAATCGCCACCGACCGGTCGCCGCCGACACTGGCACCCGGTTCGGTGCGACTCGCGTGGGGGTCGCTCGAGCTCGAGGTGTCCGTTCCCGCCGGGTGGTCACGCTCCATCGCCGGGCCGACGCTGTACAAGGCCGGGTCGTACTCCCGAACCGATGCTCCGTCCTTCTCCGTCCATGGAGTCCGGCGTGTCGTCGCCGACGTGTGCGCGGAGGAGGCCTCGGATGACCGGGTCGGCCCCACGGTGGCGGACCTCACACGGGCGCTGCTGGCCCAGCGAGGGACCGTTATCGACGGCCCGCGACAGCTGCGGATCGGCGGCTATCCCGGCACCCGCATCGGCCTCACGGTGTCGGACGACTGTGCCGGGTCGGACAACCACCGGATCTGGAGCAACAGCCCGGCGACCGGCTTCGGGATCATGGACGGCGGAACCGCGGTCGTGTACCTCATCGACGTGGACGGACAGCGCCTGGTCATGACGTCGCACCATCGTGGAGCGTCGCCGGAGGACGTCGCCGAGCTGGACGGCATCGTGGGGTCGCTCCGGATCGCGAGGGCGTCCCGCGAACGAATCCTGTCGGATGTCGACCCCATCTGTCGCGCTGCCACGCGTCGGTTCGAGCTCGAGGTCCTCGGCCTCATCGCGCCGGAGTGGGAGCAGACGATCTCGGGCTTCCGCTCGCTCGCCGAAGGCGGGGCGTGGGCTGCCGCCGGCGCACGCATCGGCACGGAGACACTCCATGCGCTGGGCATGCTGCCGGTGGCGCCCATCGACCGGCAGCGGTTCGCCCGCCACCTGGCCGAGCTGCAGCCGACGATCGACATCCTCCGCGCGGCATCGGAGGCGGCAGCGGCGGGGGACGCCGAGGAGTTCGGCCGTCTGATGCGCCGCCGGGTGGAGGAGACGCACCGAAAGGACCAGCTCCTCGGCGAGCCGTTCTGGTTCTGCCCCGTCGGTCTGCCCGCGTGACCGGTTCCCGCGACCGGGCGACCGCTCACGCCCCACGCCCGGTCGCGCATCATGGCGCCGTGGATGCGCAGCCGCCGCTTCGGGTCGTCATCGCCGAGGACTCGGCCCTCATCCGCGAGGGGATCGCGCGGCTGATCGAGGAATCGGGCGGGACGGTGGTCGCGAAGGTGGGCGACGGTCCGTCGTTCGTGGAGGCGGTGGTCGAGCACCGGCCGGACGTGTCAGTGGTCGACGTCCGGATGCCGCCCAGCCAGCGTGACGAGGGGCTCCGCGCGGCGATCGACGCGCGACGTCGCGTGCCCGGGACGCCGATCCTCGTGCTCAGCCAGTACGTCGAGCGCCAGTACGCAACGGAGCTGCTCGCCGACCGGGGCGGCGGTGTCGGCTACCTGCTGAAGGACCGCGTGGGCGACATCCCCGAGTTCATGGATGCGCTGCGCCGGGTGGCCCGGGGAGGCACGGCCCTCGACCCGGAGGTCGTCGCCCAGCTCATGGTCCGGACGCGCGCGGACGACCCGCTCGCCGCCCTCACGCCGCGCGAGCGGGAGGTGCTCGCGGCGATGGCCGAGGGCCGGACGAACGTCGGCATCGCAAAGCTGCTCACGATCACCGAGGGGGCGACCGAGAAGCACATCAGCAGCATCTTCGGCAAGCTCCAGCTGCCCGACACGCCCGACGATCACCGTCGGGTGCTTGCGGTGCTGACGTACCTCGGCGAGTAGGGCTCAGCCGGCGGGCGTTGCCGCGCCCGCGAGCGGGATCTCCGCTCGGACGAGCGTTGGCCCGCCCTCGGGGCTGGTGATGGCGAACCGTCCGTCCACCCCGGCCACGCGGCTCGCGAGGCCCGCCAGTCCGCCGCCCGGCTCGGCCCGCGCGCCGCCGCGGCCGTCGTCCCACACCTCCACGACGAGCTGCCAGCCCTCGCGCCGGACGCGCACCTCGGCTCGGGTGGCGCCACTGTGCTTGGCGACGTTGGCGAGCGCCTCCGACGCGACGAAGTAGGCCGTCCGCTCGGTCAGCGGCGCCAGTCGCTCGCCGGGGGCGAGGTCGCTCACGACCGAGATCGGCACCGGCGCGTGGCCGGCGATCGACTCCAGGGCGGCGACGAGCCCCCGGTCGAGGAGAATCGAGGGCGCGATCCCGCGAACGAGCGACCGGATCTCGGCGAGCGCCTCGCGCGCCTGCGCCTGGCCCTCGAGGATCAGCCGCTTCGCGGCGTCGGGATCCGTGTCGATCTTCTCGCTCGCGAGGCCGAGATCGATCGTGAGCATGACCAGCCGCTGCTGGGCGCCGTCATGGAGGTCGCGCTCGATCCGTCGCAGCTCGCTCGCCTCGACGGCGAGCACGGCGGAGCGGCTCTCGCGCAGCTCGGCGACCTGACGTCGCAGTTCCCGCGCCTCGGAGGTGCAGATGAGACCCGCCACGAGCGCGCGGTGGAGCGCGATCCCGAGCTGCGACAGCGACGCCGCGACCGGGAGCAGCAGTGCGCCGAGGGCGACACGGAGCAGCGACGCCGGGGCGTCGCGATCGGCGAGCGGGCCGACGAGCCAGGGCGCCCCCGCGGCCGACGCGCCCAGCGCGTCGAACCAGATCGGCGACGTCACGAGCGTCAGCGCGAGCGTCCAGAGGACGAGGAACACGACGAGCTCGATCAGCGTGAGCGGCAGGTTGATGGCCGAGTACAGGACGTCGCGCCAGCGGCTCTCGTCGGCGAACTCGGCACGCAGCAGGTCCGCGATCCGGCCACGCAACGGCTTGTACGCGTGGGCGCGGGGCCGCTCGGGCACGCCCACGAACACGCGCCAGCGCTCGAGCCTCGCCACCAGCCGCGAGCCCTCGATCGCGATCGCGATCAGGAGCACGCCCAGCCCGGCGGCGAGCAGGCTCGAGAGCCCCGCGGAGCCCAGACCCACGACGAGCCCGAACCCCAGCAGCGCGACCAACGGACCGAGCAGGATCGCCCCGCTCGCGTACCAGGTGGCGGGATGGATGGGCGACAGGAGGAAGGCCCGCAGCGGGCTGCCTGCCCAGCGCGCGAACGCGAACAACCCGCCGTCGGCGGGGAGGTCGCCGGAACGGGAAGACCCCGGCGGAGCGAACGATGCTCCACCGGGGATCCGGGCCGATGCCAGCCCGGTCAGGATCAGCAGCAGTCCGATCGCGAGGACTGCGGCCGCGATCACGACGGGGTGGACTCGGAGTGCGGCGTCGGGCCCCCCCTCCCGGCGGCGAGTGACGTGCCGTGCGACTCGTCGGCCTCGCCGCGGGTCGCCCCGATCACGAGGATCGCGCCGAGCCCGACGATGAACGCGGGCCCCAGGTAGCGCCACGCGTCGAGGGTGGGGGCGACCGCGTCGACGAGCGCGAGACCACCCAGCAGGATCAGCACGGCGCCGACGAACGTCGCGACGCGTCCGGAGCCGCTGCCGGAGCGATGCCGGTGGTTCGCCGGGACGGCCCACGTCGAGCCGGCCGCGGCAGCCGCGGCGTCGGTGTCCGCCAGCGGTTCGAGCGGCACGATCAGCGCCATTGCGATGTACAGGAAGATCCCGAGCCCGCCGAAGAAGATCGACAGGAACCAGACGACGCGGACGATGGTCGGGTCGAGGTCGAAGTACTCGGCGACACCCGACGCCACCCCGGCGAGCTTGCGGTCATGGCGGCAGCGGTAGAGCGAGCGGTTCATCTGCATCCTCCGGTCGGATTGATCCGCAGCGCACCCAGGGTCACGTCGGCCGTGAGGTCGGCGTGGTGCACCGCCGACGCGTAGTTCGGGCTCGTCCAGGTCGTGGCATCGAGACGACGCCCCTCGGCCGTGACCTCGCGGGCATCACCGGCCGTGATCACCCGGAGGCCGAGATCGTCGGGCGAGCACAGCGACAGCTCGCCTGCGCTGACGCTCAGCGTCCCGGTGAGGTCGCTCCCCGACGGCAGCAGGATCGCCATCTCGCCGAGGCTCAACTCGGCGACGAGCTCGTCGATCGACGCCGACGTGGCGTCGAGCTCGAGCCGGCCGGCGTTCGCCACGAGGTCGAGCCGGCCGATGTCGGCGTCCGAGAGGTCGAGGACACCCTCGCCGAAGGTCACGTCCGTGGCCAGCGCGTCCAGGCGGGACGTCGGCAGCGACACGTTCAGCCGGCTCAGGTCGTCGCCGAACCAGCGCCAGTCATGGCGCTCGTCCGCGTCGATGCTCAGGAAGTCCGGCGAGGAGCGGATCGTGGGTGTCCGGCCGGCAACGCTGCCCGCCTCGACCGACCAGCCGCGGCCGTTGATCGTGTCGATGATCAGCGTTCCGCACGCGCTCCTGATGGAGACGCGTGCGGCGCCGGCGAACGTGCCCTGCTCGCTGGCGACGACGGGAACCTCGCCCGGCCCGGTGCACTGGTGGCCGATTTGCGGTGCGGCCGCGATCGATCCGCCGAGCACGAGGCCCGGCAGCGCCGCCGCCACGAGCCCCGCCGGCAGGGCAGCCGGAGAGCGCCGGACCACGAGCGCCACGCCGATCGCGACCAGCGCGAGCGGCCACAGGCGCAGCGCATCCGCGATGATCGACGTGTCCGCGTCCACCAGGTCGGCGATCACGACGACGCCGCCCAGCATGAGCAGGAACACGCCTGCGTAGAGAAACGTGCGATTGACCCGCATTGGGGTGGTCATCCCTCCTGCGCCACGATCTCACGTGGAGACGGGCGTCGCTTCATGATGTCGTTGCCGGTTCGATGCGGGCACCCCGGCCGGCGGGGTTCCAGCCGGTGCCGGGTGCCTGGCGATACGGTCCCGCACCTGCGACGCCGCGACCAGCCGGGCAACGGGCATCTTCGACCGGGGGCCAGCCCCACCCGGTGCAGGGAGGATGACCGGCTTGGCGGCACGGAACGAACGCGCTCCAATGGCCGCTGACGGAGCACGTGACGAGGCAGGTGCATCGATGGATCACGCAACCGACCCGCGGGATGCGCGGTGAAGGCAGCCGTTCCGATCGCGTACGGCGATCCGCGCCGGGTGGTCGAGATTCGCGAGGTCGAGCGACCGGAGCCGGTCGACGACCAGGTGCTCGTACGGGTCCACGCCGCCTCGGTCAACCGCGCCGACCTCGACTACCTCGGGCCGCGGCCGTCGATCATCCGGCCCGTCACCGGCATGCGCGGGCCCCGAACCCCCCGGATCGGCCTCGACGCCGCAGGCACCGTCGAGCACGTGGGGCCTGCCGTCACCCGGTACGCGCCCGGTGATCGCGTGTTCGCCGACCTCTACCCGTTCGGCTCGGGAGCGTTCGCCGAGTACGTCGTCGCCCCCGAGCGGGCGTTCGCGCCGATCCCGGCCGAGGTGACGTTCGAGCAGGCCGCCACCCTGCCGCACTCCGCGATCCTCGCCGTCCAGGGGCTGCGGACGCGCCGCGGGCGGACGGTGGGACCCGGCGACCGGGTGCTGATCGACGGGGCCTCGGGCAACGTCGGCCCGTTCGCCGTGCAGATCGCTCGGGCGCGCGGGGCACACGTGACCGGCGTCTGCCACGGATCGAAAACGGACTTCGTGCGCTCGCTCGGCGCGGACCGGGTGATCGACTACACGACCGCGGACTACACCCGAGGCGGCGAGCAGTGGGACTGGATCCTCGCGTCCGATGCGCACTATCCCGTCCGCCGCATCCCCCGCGCGCTCCGGCCCGGCGGGGTGTACGTCAGCCTGGGTGGTGACAGCCTTGGGCTCCTGAGCTCGGGGCTGCTCGCGCCGCTGGTCGGCCGCGCGACCGGGCGGTCGATGGGCCTGATGCTCTGGTGGCGGCCGTTCGACCGGACCGACGTGGCCGGGATCCTCGAGATGGTGGTCGCCGGCACGGTCCGGCCAGCCATCGACCGGTCATTCCCGCTCCAGGAGATCGCCGCCGCCCTCGGCTACGTCGCCGACGGTCACCC
>DASSPX010000056.1:0-2833 GCA_035699445.1 Candidatus Limnocylindrales bacterium
CCGACCCACGCACGCTACCGGGGCGATCCGATGCCTCGCCAGCATCGCCGGCCGCGGACGACGACGAGCCAGCGCTACTCCACCGTCTGGCCCGGCTCCGGCGCATGCACCTCGACGTGCCCCAGGCCGCGTGCCCGGAGCTCCTCCCGGAGCTGATCCGGCGTTCCGGCGAGGATCGGGAACGTCCCGTAATGGATCGGGATCACGTGCTGCACCTGGAGGAAGTCGACCGCGAGCGCGGCGGCGCGGGGATCCATCGTGAAGTGGCCGCCGATCGGCAGCATCGCCAGGTCCGGGGCGTGGAGCTCGGCGATCAGTCGCATGTCGGTGAACAGGTTCGTGTCGCCCGCGTGGTAGATCCGGAACCCGTTCTCGAGCTCGATCACGAAGCCCACGGGCTCGCCGAGGTACAGCGGCGTCTGGGCGCCGCCGTCCCAGTCGCCCGCCGAGTGATCCGCGGAGACCATCGTCACCCGGATGCCGCCGACCTCGACCGTTCCGCCCTTGTTCATCCCGATCGCCGCGTCCTGGCCCCCCGGAAGCCGGCGCGCGAGCCAGAGGCTCATCTCGTGGATGCACGGCCAGGTCGGCTTCAGCCGTGAAGCGATCGCGACCGCATCGCCCATGTGGTCGAAGTGCCCGTGCGTGACGAGCATCAGGTCACACCGATCCACCCGGTCCGCGGGCATCGGCGACCGCGGGTTTCCGAACCACGGATCGATGAGGATCCGCTTGCCTCCCGGGGTATCGATCCCGAAGCACGAGTGCCCGTACCAGGTGATCCTCGTGTCACGCCCGATCGCCATGAGCCTCCTCCTTCGTCGATCCGACCCGATCGGGATGCGGGATGGCGACCACCTCGAGGCCGTCGATTCCCGCGAAGTCCTCGGGGTTGCATGTGTACAGCGGCAACCGGTTGGCAAGGGCGATCGCCGCGATCAGCGCGTCGAAGGCTCGCGCTGCGCCCTTCTTCCCCCTCCGTCTGTAGGAGGCCGCAATCGGTCCGAAGGCCCTCGCAGCCGCGGCGTCGAACGGAAGCGGGTCGAAGTCAGCCTCCGCCTGCTGCACCTGGGCAAGTCGTGCGGCGCGGACCGCATCGTCCGTGGCCACCAGCGGCCCCACCGTCAGCTCGGCAAGGGTGATTGACGTGATCAGCGGCCGGGCGGGCAGCGACGTACCGGCGGGGAGTCGCGGCAGCAGCACGACCGTGCTGGTGTCGAGGATGCCGAGATCGCCTTCGGTCACAGCGTCTGGTCGGTGATCTCGTCGAGCTCGGCGCGCAGTCGGTCCGGATCCACGGCTGGTAGCTTGCGCCAGCGTTCGAGCACCTGCTGTCCTCCCAGCGGCGGTCGTCGGATCGGCCGAAGCTCGGCGACGGGTCGGCCGTCGCGCGTCACCGTCACGTGCTCACCCGCCTCAACACGGTCGATCACCTCGCCGCCCTTGTTGCGCAGCTCGCGGATGCTGACCGTTCCCATCGTCGCAGTGTATCACGCGTGAGACACACCACGTATCCTCGACCGGCGGCGGGCGGGTGACCCCGGGGCCGTGGTGGCCACCGACCTACACTGCCGAGCGTGCCCGCCGAACGGATCGCCGCGAACCTCGCGTTCATCAACTGGACGGTCCTCGCCGGGCTGGCGATCGGCGCGTTCGCCACGGTCGCACTGGCGGCGCTGCGGACGCAGGCGACCCGCGGGTTCCTCGCGTTCACGGCGGCCTGCTCGCTCGGCTTCGGGCTCCTCGCGCTCGCGTCGGACCTCGGCCTGCCGCCCACGGTGCAGGGCTCGCCGATCGACGTGGCTCCGGAGTTCGATTCCCTCCGCCGCGCCGCGCTCGCCATCTTCTGCGCGCTGGTCGCCGCGTCGATCACCTCCCTCGCGCGCGGAGGCCGCAGCGTCCCGCTCCTGGGTGCCGGCGTGGCCGCGGGCGGTACCGCCCTCGCGCTCGGGGCGCTCGCGTGGGGCGGCGGGCTGCTCGACGGCGTGCCGCTCGCGATCCAGCTGCTCGTCCTCGCCGCCGCCACCGGCGGCGTGTTCGCGGGCATGATCCTCGGCCACTGGTACCTCGTGACGCCGAAGCTCCCGGAGCAGCCGCTCATCCTCGTCGCCCGCGCGCTGCTCGCGGTCGTCGCGATCCAGCTCGTGCTGTTCGCGACCTGGGTGGCCGTCGGCGCCGGGCCGGGTGGCGGCGCCGCCGGGGACGGCCCGTTCGGTGCGCTCGTCGGCCCGTGGGCGCTGTTCGTCTGGCTGCGCCTGATCGTGGGGCTCCTGTTCCCGCTTGTCGTGTCCTGGGCCGCGGTCCAGACCGCGCGCTCGCGATCGATGGAATCCGCCACGGGCCTGCTGTATATCAACGTCGGCGCGATCGCGGCCGGCACGATCCTGGCCGCCGGGCTGTACTTCGGCGCCGGCCTCCTCGTGTGACCGTGGCGATCCACGTTCGCGTCCGCCTGTTCGCGATCCAGCGGCAGCTGGCCGGCACCCGACTCGTCGAGCTCGACCTGCCGGACGGCGCCACGGTGGAGGACGGCTGGCAGGCCCTCGTGGAGCGCTTCCCCGTGCTCGCGCCGGGCCGCCCGTCGGTGCGGTTCGCGGTCGACGGCGAGTACGCCGATC
Organism: Candidatus Limnocylindrales bacterium; assembly: GCA_035699445.1. Taxonomy (GTDB): domain Bacteria; phylum Chloroflexota; class Limnocylindria; order Limnocylindrales; family CSP1-4; genus DASSPX01. The sequence goes on from DASSPX010000056.1 coordinate 2,619, forward strand.
CCGACGCGCCGCTCCACGACGGTGCCGAGCTCGCCAGCATCCCGCCCGTGAGCGGCGGCGCCCCGCCCGAACCACGCCGCATCCTCGAGCTCCGCGACGGACCGCTGCCGGCCACGATCCTCGACGACCTGACGGCCGCGCTCGCGACCGATGCGGACGGCGGCGTTGTCGGCTTCGTGGGCCGCACCCGGGTGACCCCCGGAACGCCCGCGCCG
>DASSPX010000057.1:0-14727 GCA_035699445.1 Candidatus Limnocylindrales bacterium
TTCCCGGAGAGGAAGGGTCGTGAACGTCCCTCATCTCGCAGGATGGCTCCTGCCCGGACTTGGCACCTTTCCGGCCTCGCGGCCGGGAGGTTGTCGTGGCTTCACAGGGCCGGTCCCTCCGCCACTCTCGATAAGGTCTTCGGTTGTGCCCGGGATGCTAGCGGTCGCACCACGGCGCCGTCAACGCCAGGACCCGCGGGCGCGTCGGCTGCCGGGCGGCCGGAAGGCGTGCCCGCGTTGCGATAGGCGCGTCACAGAACGGCCACGAAACATTGCAGCAGCGAAAACGCCTCGGGCGCGGTACCGTTCGCGTGCAATGTCCCAGACCGCCAAGGCGCTGCGCGCCACCTCCGACGCGCTCCTCCAGGACCTCGAGCGGTTGTTCGAGATCGAGAACGAGAAGCGCGCCCTGGCGCCGGACGACCCGCGACTCGTTCCGATGTCGGAAGAGGTCGCCGAGCTCGCCGCGCGACTGCTGGACAAGAGCGAGATGCAGAGGGCGTTGTCGATGCGCACGGAGGAGCTCGTCCAGCGCGGCGACCCGGACGCACCGACCGACCCCATCGAGGCCACGCCCCGCGAGATCCCCGTGATCCTCGCGGAATGGCGCGAGGCCGAGCGTGTGGCGGCGGGACTCGACCCGGATTCGCCCGAGGCGCACGAGGTCGCGGCCCGGATCGAGCGTTTGCGCGGCGAGTATCGCGAGGCGCACCGTCGGGCGACCGAGCGCGAGGGGCGAAGCTAGGCCCTCCCGTCGTCGGACGGCCCGGCCCATCGCGCGCGACCGCCTGACACGCTTCCGTCCGACGCGCAAGGATGCACCCCGTGCGACCGTCCCTCCGCGTCCTGAGCGCCGAGCTCGTCGACCAGATCCTCGACGAGGCGAAGCGAATCCTCGCCGACACCGGGATGGAGATCCGCGGCCCCGAGCTCCGGCGGCGGCTCGTCGAGCTCGGCCTGCCGCAGGATCCGGCCGGCCGGATCCGCTTCCCGCGCGACGTCGTGGAGACCGCGCTCGCGAGCGCTCCCCCTTCGTTCGACCTGTACGACCGGGACGGCAACGTGCACGCGAGCCTGGGCGGGGATCGCGTGCACTTCGTTCCCGGCTCGTCCGGGCTGAAGGTGATGGACCACCGGACCGGCGAGGTCCGGCTCGCGAACTCGACCGACTTCGTCGAGTACGTGCGCCTCGCGGACGGCCTCGAGCACATCGCCTACCTCGCCACGGCGTTTTCGACGAACCAGGACATCGAGCCGCAGGTGAGCGACGCGTGGCGGCTGTTCATGGTCCTGACGAACTCGAAGCGCCCGGTCGTGTCGGGTGCGTTCACCGAGCACGGCGTTCCGCGGATGGCCGAGATGATGGCGCTCTTCCGGCGCGATCGTGACGATCTCCGGGCGCGACCGATGTCGATCTTCACGATCACCGCGACCGGCAACTTCCGGTACAGCGAGGACTCCTGCCAGAACCTCATCGACTGCGTGGAGGCGGGCATCCCGGTCGAGATCGTGCCGGTGACCCTCATGGGGCTGATCGCGCCGGTCACACTGGTCGGCGCGACCGTGTTCCACACGGTGGACGTGCTGGCCGGGATCACGATGGCGCAGCTCATCCGGCCCGGTGCTCCGGTGCTGTTCGGCGGCGCGCCGGCCACGTTCCACATGAAGGTCGCGTCGTCCCCGATGGCCGCGGTCGAGGCGCTGCTGCTCGACACGGCGTACGTCCAGGTCGCGAAGGCGCTCGGCCTGCCGACGCAGTCGTACATGGCGCTGTCGGACGCGAAGCTGCTCGATGCACAGGCGGGCGCGGAAACGTTCGCATCCGCACTGCTGGCGGCGCTCGCCGGCGTGAACTCCGTGTCGGGCCCGGGGATGCTCGACTTCCTGCTCGTGTTCAGCCTGCCCAAGCTCGTGTTCGACGACGAGATCTGCGGGCAGGCGCTCCACTTCGTGCGCGACACACGGACGGTCGATGACCTGCCGGCGCAGGAGCTGGTCGATCAGGTGCTCGCCGACCAGCACCTGATCATGGCGCCGCACACGATCGGGCACTGGCCCGACGAGCTTTACCTGCCGTCCCCGGTCGTGGAGCGTGACAACCGCGAGAACTGGCTCAAGGCGGGTGGCGCCGACGCCCACGCCCGCGCGCTCGCCGAGGTAGACCGCCGCCTCGCGCGCTACGAGCCGGTGGACACGGATCCGGTCCTCGTCGCCGAGCTCGAGCGGATCATCCGGAGCGGCCTGGTGGACCAGACCGTGCTGCCGACGGTGCCGGCGGCGGAGCGTCCGGTCGCGACCGGCGACGAGCGCGCGGGGCGCCGGCGAAACCCCCGGCGGGGACGCTGAGCACGAGGCGGTCGCCTGCGGAGGGCGTGCATCGGCCCTCCGACCTCGCGCTCCTGTTCGCGAGCCGGATGCTCCGGATGTTCGCCTACGGCGGGCTCGCGGTCGTCCTCGCGCTCTATCTCGCCGAGGTCGGGCTCGACGCGCAGCAGATCGGGCTCCTGCTGACGCTGACCCTGGCCGGCGACGTCGGGGTGTCGCTGTTCCTCACCCTGCGGGCGGACCGCATCGGGCGGCGGCGCACCCTGGGCGTGGGGGCGGGGCTGATGCTCCTCGGCGCGGTCGTGTTCGCCGCGACGGGCGATTTCGCGATCCTCCTCGTGACGGCGATCGTGGCTGTGCTCAGCCCCGGCGGCAACGAGGTCGGCCCGTTCCTCCCGGTCGAGCAGGCCGCGATCGGGGAGATCGTGACGCCGGCCCGGCGCACGCGGACGTTCGCCTGGTACCAGCTTGCCGGGGCGCTGTCCACGGCGGGCGGCTCCCTCGCTGGCGGCGTGGCAGCGTCCACCGCGATCGGTTTCGGGGCGGAGCCGGTCGATGCCTACCGGCTGGTCATCGTGGGGTACGGGGCGATCGGGATCGCGATCGCGCTCGTGGCCGCGGGACTGTCGCCGGCGGTGGAGCCCGAGCGCCCGCGGGACGAGACGATCCAGACGCGCTTCGGCCTGCACCGGTCGCTGGGCATCGTGGCGCGGCTGTCCGCCCTGTTCGCCCTCGACGCGTTCGCCGGCGGGTTCGTCATCCAGAGCGTGGTGGCGCTGTGGTTCGCGCTGCGGTGGGATCTGGATCCGGCCGCGCTCGGTGGGCTGTTCTTCGGCGCCAACACCCTCGCCGGACTGTCCGGGCTGGTTGCGGCGCGCCTGGCCGAGCGGTTCGGGCTCATCGCGACGATGGTCTGGACCCACATCCCGTCGAACGTGCTGCTCGTCCTGGTGCCGCTCATGCCCACCGCGGAGCTGGCGGTCGCGGTACTCCTCGCCCGGTTCGCGATCAGCCAGATGGACGTGCCCACGCGCCAGTCGTACACGGTGGCGGTGGTCGAGCCCGACGAGCGCTCGGCAGCGGCGGGCGTGACGGGCGTCGCGCGGACGGCGGGCGCGGCCGTGGCGCCGGTCATCGCCGCGCCGCTCGTGACGCTGCCGGTGCTGGCGGGCGGGCTGCCGTTCCTGATCTCGGGCGTGCTGAAGGTCGTGTACGACCTGCTGCTGTGGCGGGAGTTCCGTGCCGTGCGGCCGCCGGAGGAGGTTGCACGGGAGCGGGCGTCACGCTGAGGGCACGCGCGGGGACGCGACGCGGCGGGTGGCCGCGGTCGGCAATGCTGCCCTTGAGGCAAACCTGGCCATTTCGATGCCGTGGTGAGTGCTAGCCGCGCTGGGGAGGCCCGGAGCTGGCCATGCACTCACGGTGAGGTCGGTTTGGCGAGGTCGCCACGCTCACGGGCTCGGGACGAGGCCGGCGAGCACTCACCGCGGAGGCAGTCTGGCCAAGGACGCGCGGGGCGCGGAGGGCGGAGGGCGGCCGGCGGAGGGTGCCGGCGGTAGGCGCAGGACGTCCGACCCTAGTGCGGGTCCCAGTCCCCCGGGTCGAGGGAGGACGCGACGATCAGGGCGCCCCCGTGGTGGACGAGCGCCGCCGCGGCGAACTGTGCGTCGTCGGCTCCGTGGGTGGTCGCCCGGACGAGGACCGGGTCTGCGAGGGGCGGGTCCACGTCGGCGAGCGGCTCGAGCTCGGCGGGGATGCCGTGCTCCCCCAACTCCCGGATCGTGCGCTCTGCCTCGCGGTGGTCGGTGAAGGAGGCGCTGACGTGCATGCGGAACGTTCCCCCGGCGTTGTGGTCACGGCGTGGAGCCCAGCGTTGACACGTTCGAGCACGGGCGCATGTCGCCCCGGGCGCGCACGTTGCAGCGGCGTTGCAGGTGTCCACAGGTTGTCCACGGTGGTGCGTATCTCGTGGACAACTGCCCGGATACGCAGCCGATATTCGTGGACAAGGCCGTTGTGAGGGCCAGGAGGCGGGCCCTATGGTTCGTCCTGCCCGAAGGGGCCGGTGGCTACCGACACCGGAACGACGAGCAATCGTCGGGCCGGGTCTCCGGGGCGCCGCCACCTCGACCGCAAGGTCGGGGAGGTGGCTCGATCGTCCGACCGCAAGGTCCGGGCGGAGACCGGAGCCGCCACGACGAGACCGGCTTGCCGGCCACGTCGCGGCGCATCGGCAGCAGTGCGGTTCCTTCGGGCGCTTTCGTGCGCGCCGCATCCGCCGGTGCGTGCGCAGCATTCGCCGGCGCCGGCTACCGTAGCATCGCGCCACATGCGCGTCTCGGCCGGCATCCTCCTCTACCGCGTCGATGCCGACAGCGTCCGCGTGCTCCTGGCCCACCCCGGCGGACCGCTCTGGACAAAGCGCGACGATGGCGCGTGGAGCATCCCCAAGGGCGAGCTCGATGGCGCCGAGGAGCCGCTGGACGCCGCCAGGCGCGAGTTTTCCGAGGAGTCCGGGCATCCGGCCCCCGATGGCGCCTACATCGACCTGGGCGAGGTTCGGCTCCGATCCGGCAAGCTCGTCCGCGCGTGGGCAGTCAATGGCGACCTCGATCCCGCCACAGCCGCGAGCTCGACCTTCGAGCTCGAGTGGCCACCCCGCAGCGGACGCCGGATCACCGTTCCGGAGGTCGATCGCTTCGCCTGGTTCCGCCCGGAGGAGGCGGCGCGAAAGCTCAACCCGGCGCAGGTGGCCTTCGTCGAGCGCCTCGTCCGCCACCTGGCGGAGGCGGCCGGCCGCTGATCGGTCAGTCGCAGGGGAAGAGCACCGCGGGCCCCGGCAGGCGCTCGAGCAGCACCTCCGTGCCGGTCGAACTCTCGAACACCGCCCGGGTGGGGCCGACCAGGGTGATCCGGCCGCTGTCCTCGGGATCGCCGATCGCGCCGCCCTCGGGGATGCGTCCCACCTCGCGCCAGAACGAGCCCGCCCAGTCCAGCCGGCCCTCGAAGCCGCAGTGGGTGAACACGGTGATCAGCTCGCCGTCACCGACGGCGCGCGGCGCGGACGAGGGATGGACCTCCTGGCCGCCGTTCGGGAACGCCGGCTCGGAGGGCAGTGGCGACGCGATCGCGGACGGCGGGGCGCTCGGTGCGGCGCTCGGCGAAGGCGACGTCGAGCCTGCCGTGCCCAGGCCGCACGCAGCAGCCGTCATGGTGATGACGGCTGTCAGCATCAGGCGGGCGCGCCACGGCGCGACGGGCGCGGCAGACGGCTTCGGCATGGCGGCGGGACGGCACGCGCCCAGCCGGAGTTCCCCGCGTAAGATCGGACTTACTGCGTCCAGCTTTCCGACGACCAGGGGTCGGTCGCGGCGGGCCAGACCGGGACCTCGCGGTCCTGGATCGACCCCATGGGACCTCCCCCACCCTGCGCTTCCCCGGCCGCCGCCTCGCCGCCTGCTGCCGCCGCCGGGGACTCTCCGGCCACCGGCCACGTCCCGCCGGCCGCCACGGCCGCGGGATCCTTGAACAGCCGCGGGAGCGTGAACAGCCGGCGCTCGAACGGCTTCGAGATCGACGCGTTCTCGGCCTCGGCGCGCTCGAACACGTCCTCGAGCTCCGAGCCGATCAGCTCGCCCTTCTCGAGCAGCGCCGCGGCCACGGCGTGGACCGCGAACTCCTTCTCGTGGATGAGCCGCTTCGTCTCGGCCATCAGGTGCTCGAGCAGGGCGTCGGCCATCTGCGCCACGGGCATCGGATAGCTGAGCGGGCCGGACGGGGGAACGACGAGCAGCGAGCTGCCCATGCCCAGCTGCGCGCAATAGACGAGCGCCAGCTGGCTGGCGGCGAACAGGTCGCTGCCGGCGCCGGTCATCTTCGTCCCGAGCAGCTCTTCCTCCACGGCGCGGCTGCCGAGGAAGGTCATGATGTCGGTCTCGATCTGGCGGGCGTGGTGCGTGTAGCGCTCCTCGCGCGGCCGCGGCTGGACGACGCCGAGGGCATCGCCGCGCCGGATGATCGTCGCCTTGAGGATCCGGTCCTCGGGGCGGAGGTAGTACGCGGCGACCGCGTGACCCGCCTCGTGGTAGGCGATCGCACGCCGGTCGTCGGAGTGCATCTTCCGGATCGGCTGCTTCAGTCCGAGCGAGCGCTCGTCGGCGGCCGCCAGCCAGTCCTTGTACGTCAGCTCATCCCGGCCGTCGTCGTGGGCGTGGATGAGCGCCTCGTTGATGATCGTCTTGATCTTGATCGGGGTCCACCCGATCGAGTCCGCGACCATGAGATCGATCGGGATCTCGGGATCGTGGGCCTTGCCCGCGAGGTAGTGCTGGATGATGTCGCGCCGGCCGTCGCCGTCGGGGACGTGGACCTCGAGGATCCGGTCGAGCCGGCCGGGCCGGGTGAGCGCCGGGTCGAGCACCTGCGGCCGGTTCGTGGCACCGATGACGAACACGAGCGGCTTGTTGCGCACGGGCCCACGGATGAGGCCGAACCAGCGCAGGATCTTGTACCGCAGGCGGTCCTCGACGAGGTCGCCGAGGGAATCCATCTGGTTCAGGAGCGTGTTCAGGCCGGTGCTGCCGCCCATGAACATGCCCCCGGCCATCATCGTGCCGCCCGTCGTGCCGCCGCGGTTCATGCCGATCGAGTCGATCTCGTCCATGAACACGATGCACGCGCCGCGCTTGCCCTTCTCGGCGTACTTGCGCCCGAGCCCGCGCGCGTCGCGGAACAGCTTCATGATCATCAGCTCGGTCATGCCCCAGAACATGCCCCGGAGCGAGCTGGCGTCGATATAGATGAACGGCAGGTTGGCTTCGGCCGCGATCACCGCGGCGAGGAACGTCTTGCCCGTGCCCGGCGCACCGGAGAGCAGCATGCCCTTGGGCATCTCGCCGCCCCGCTGCTCGAACTCCTTGACACCGCGCAGGATGTTCACGGTGCTGCGCGCGTGCTCGAGCAGGTCCGGCTGGCCCCGGTAGTTCTCGAACGACATCCCGATCTGGGGGTCGTCGGGCTTGATCGTGTACTTGCGCGGCCGCGACAGGAACCAGAACAGGATGAAGAACTGGAAGATGATGTACGTCGCGGCGAAGGACAGCTGGAGGGCGAACGCGGGCGCCATCCCGATGAGTCCGACCAGCCCCTGGGCGACGTTGCGCGTTCCGTACAGGACGAGGACCGCGACGAGGATCCCGCCGAAGATGATCGCCCGCCGGCGGTTGCGCTCCACGACGTAGGACGAGGCATTCGCGGCGCTTCGCAGCCGCTGCATGGTGGACAGCGCCATCAGTTCACTCCCACGACCTCGTCGCCGCGAACGCGGATCGCGAACGCGATGACGCCGTCACTCCCGTTGCTGAGCTGGCCGAATGCGAGATAGCTGGCGATGGATTCGTCGCCCTCGGCGACCGTGCCGAGGTGGCGGATGTCCGTGATCGTGACGAGGCCCTGGCTCTGGCCGATCACCAGCGCGCCCGAGAGCGCCTCGAGCAGCTCCCCGTCGTACTCCTCGGCGAGGATCGCGTCCTGGCCGTCGCGCAGGAGGTCGGTCAGGCGGTCCGCGGCCGGTGGCTCGGCCGCCTCGGCCTTGGGAGGCAGTGGCCCGTAGTCGAAGCCGCTCGTCACGCGCTCGTAGGCGAGGATGCCGACGACGATCCCGGCGACGAACAGGCCGACCGTGACCACCCCGCGGGCGAGCTCACCCGGGCGCAGGACGCGCAGGACGCGCAGGGCGTGCGGGGCGTCAGCCATCGTCGAACCCGGGCCCGAGCGATCCGCCGCGGACGTCGAGGACCCTCGACTCCACGGTCGTGAGCTGGAACGGCACGAGGTGGAGCGTGCCGGTCGGCGTCTCCACGCCGAGGACGTACGAGTACGCGCCGAGCTGGCCGGCCGTGGCGCCGCCCAGGTAGGTGAGCGTTCGCGGCTGGAGCGTGAGTGCCTGCTCGAAGCGCTGGTACAGCAGCGCCCGCGTGGCGGGGTTCTGCGGCACGAGGAGCGCGTTGGCCGTCGCCGCGTCCCGCTCGATGATCGCGACCACGTAGTCGCGCGTGTACTGGAACTCGTGGCGGTTGCCGGGCTGGACGGGGCCGGGCAGGACGGGCGACAGGAACGACGTCACGACATAGCCCAGGACGCCGCCCGCGACGAGCGTCGCGGCAAGCGACACCACCACGCCGACCACCCGTCTGATTCGCGCCATCGGCGAAGTCTATGCCTCCTTCCTGCAGCGCCTTTCGCTGGCGATGCCGCCGGTCAACATGCAGGTTCGTCGCGCGGTCCCGGCTGGTTCACCTCGAGGCGCCCGGCAGCCAGATCCGCACCGAAAGTCGAGGCCTTCGGCTGCGACCGTCATGCGGCACCTCCTCGGCGTGACCTTCGGAGGTCAGGATGGGCGGGGGCCGAGAATCTGCTGAGAGCGCGCTGAGAAGGGGCCGTTCGCCGCGCGGGCCGTCGACACCGGTCGTGGTCGGGGTATCGTGGCCGGGCGCGTGACATCCCTGCCTGAGGAGGAGCCTGCGATGCTCTCGGAGTTCCGGGCGTTCCTGACCACCTCGAACGCGCTCGCCCTGGCGATCGGAGTCATCATCGGCGCCGCGATGGGGACCGTCGTGAGCTCGCTCGTCAACGACGTGCTCATGCCGCCGATCGGCTACGTCCTCGGCGGGGTCGACTTCTCGGACCTGAAGATCGTGCTCGATGCGGGCGACCCGGCCGACCCCACGACCGAGGTCGCGATCCGCTACGGAGCGTTCATCAACGCGGTCATCTCGTTCATCGTCGTGGCCCTCGTCGCCTTCTGGCTCGCCCGGGCGCTCGTAAAGGAGCCGCCGGCCGCGCCGACGCAGACATGCCCCTACTGCCGCGAGTCGGTCGCGCTCGAGGCGACGAAGTGCCGCTGGTGCGGCAGCCAGCTCGGCGAGCCGGCGGCGGAGACGCTCCGGGCCTGACGCGGGGTTGCGCGTGACACGCCGGATCGACCTCAATGCCGATGTCGGCGAGGGGTTCGGGGCGTGGTCCATCGGCGAGGACGACGCGCTCGTCCCGCTGATCACGTCGGCGAACGTCGCGTGCGGGGCCCATGCGGGCGATCCCGTCGTCATCGAGCGGACGGTCCGGCTTGCCGCACGGCACGGGGTGGCCCTCGGAGCGCATCCCGGCTATCCGGACCTCGCCGGGTTCGGCCGGCGGGAGCTGGCGATGGACGCCCACGAGCTCGAGACGTCGATCCTGTACCAGGTCGGGGCGGTGCTCGCGTTCACGCGGGACGCGGGCGTGGAGCTCCGGCACGTGAAGCCCCACGGGGCGCTGTACAACCGCTCCGCGCGCGACGCGGCGGTCGCCGAGACGATCGCGCGCGCGGTGGCGCGGGTGTCCCGGGCGCTCGTGCTCGTCGGTCTTGCCGGGTCGGTGTCGCTCGAGGCGGCACGGGCGGCGGGCCTCGGCACGGCGAGCGAGGCGTTCGCCGATCGCGCCTACGAGCCCGACGGCTCATTGCGGTCGCGGTCGCTCGCGGGCGCGGTCCTGGACGACCCCGACGCCTGCGCCCGGCAGGCGGTCGCGATCGCGCGCGAGGGGCGAGTCGAGGCGTTCGGCGGCGGGGTGGTGACCGTCGAGGCGGCCACGATCTGTGTCCACGGCGACCGGCCGGGCGCGGCCTCCCGGGCGCGCGCGGTCCGTGTGGCCCTCGAGGCGGCCGGGGTCGAGCTCCGACCGCTCGGGGCGTGACCGGCGCGGTCGAGCAGCCGCGGCTCCCCTCGGTCGAGCCGTTCGGCGAGGCGGCGCTCCTCGTGACGCTCGGCGACACGCTCGACGTGGTCACCGCGCGCCGGGCGCAGGCACTCGCGACAGCGATCCGGTCGTCTGTCGGCGACGACCCGCGGTGGGCAGACATCGTGCCCGCGGCCGCGAGCGTGCTGGTCCGGTTCGACCCGCTGGCGCTCGAGCGCGAAGCGGTGCGCGAGACGGTCGCCCGGCTCGCGACCGAGGTGCCCGCCGCCCCACCTCGACCCGCGGACGCGCGCACGCACGCGATCCGCGTTGCGTACGGCGGCGAGGACGGGCCCGATCTCGCCGCGCTCGCCGCGGTCACGGGCATGCGCGTCGAGGACGTGATCGACCTGCATGCCTCCGAGGAATACGAGGTGGCGTTCCTCGGCTTTGCGCCCGGGTTCGCGTACCTGCTCTCCGTGCCGGACCCGATCGCGCTACCGCGACTGGCGACGCCACGGCCGCGCGTGCCGAGGGGAAGCGTGGGGATCGCCGGCCGAGCCACCGGCATCTACCCGGCACCGCTGCCGGGCGGCTGGCGGCTCATCGGCCGGACGGACGCGATCCTGTTCGACCCGCTCGATCCCGATCCGGTGCGGCTCAGGCCGGGCGACGCCGTCCGGTTCGAGCCCCGGTGAGCGATCCGCGGGTGGAGGGCGACACCACGACCGTCCAGGTCCTCGAGGTGCTCGAGCCTGGCCTGCTCACGACCGTCCAGGACGCCGGACGCCCGGGCCTGGGCCATCTCGGGATCCCGCAGGGCGGCTTCGCCGACCCGTGGTCGGGCGCGCTCGCGAACCTGCTGGCCGGGGCGCCGGCCGAGGCCCCGCTGCTCGAGATCACCGCCCTCGGGCCGCGGCTTGCCGTGCTCGCCGCATTGGCCGTCGGTCTGACGGGTGCCGACCTGGGGGCGGTCGCCGGCACGGCCGACGCCATCCGGGCCGGTCGTGGACGACGCCTCGATCCGGGGCGGGCCCACGCGATCGAGATCGGGGAGGAGCTCGCCTTCGATCCGACGCTCGCCGTCCCGAACACCGGGTTCCGTGCATATCTCGCCGTTCCGGGCGGGCTCGCCGTGCCGCGCGTGCTCGGCTCCGCGGCGACGTCCCTCGCGGGCGGGTTCGGCGGCCTCGCCGGGCGGGCGCTGCGGGCCGGCGACCGGCTGTCCTCCGTGCTTCCGGGTCCGGCGAGGCCTTCCGGCACGACCTCCGCGCCATGGTCCGACTCGCCGTCACGGCCGTTCCTTCCGCCGGGCACGGTCCGGGGCCGTGTGCGCGTGGTCCCGCTCGGCGCCTCTCGGCCAGCACCGCTCGAGCACCTCTGCAGCCGCCCGTGGCAGGTCGCCCCGACGAGCGACCGGATGGGCCTGCGACTCGATGGGGTGGCGCTGCCCTCGGGATCCGGCGAGGCCCTCTCGCACGGCGTCGTCCGCGGCACGATCCAGGTGCCGCCCGACGGCCGCCCGATCGTGCTCCTCGCCGATCACCAGCCGACCGGGGGCTACCCGGTCGTGGGCGTTGCGGCCGACGCCGACGCAGCGGTCCTCGGCCAGCTCGCCCCGGGCGATGAGGTCCGGTTCGAGGCGATCCCCCTGCAGGCGGCGCTCGAGGCGCGGCGGGCGGTCCGGGATGCCCTGCCGGGGCTCGCCCGCGACCCGGCGAATTCGGGCGCGGGTCGGTGGGACGAGCTCTGGCGGTGGGCGCGCGGCTGAGCATTCGCGAGCGACCTGCAACGCAGGATGTCGCAACGTCCACCGGATCCATATCCCGGTTCGGGCTCGACTCGGGCATCCTGCGCCCGTGCACGATCCGTCACGCCCCTCCCCGGTTCGGCCCGCGCGCGCCCCGCGGCCCCGGCGAAGCCTCGTCGCGCGGCTCGCGATCGGCGTGTTCGCGCTGCTGCTTGCGGCCGGCGTCCTCGGCGCGACCGTCGTCGTCGCCGGCTTCGTCACGCTCAGCCGCGGTCTCGGCGACCCGGCGGAGGAGCTCGCGAACCTCGAATTCCCGGAGCAGTCGGTCATCTATGACCGGACCGGCGAGGTCGAGCTCGCCCGCTTCGGCGAGTTCCAGCGCGAGGTCGTCACGTGGGAGGAGCTGCCGCCGTTCGTCGTCGATGCCGTGACCGCGGTCGAGGACCGCACCTTCTGGGAGAACTCCGGGTTCGACCCGCTGGCCATCGTCGCCGCGGGCATCGACACGATCCGGGGTCAGGGCCGCGGCGCGTCCACGATCACCCAGCAGCTCGTCCGCCAGCGGCTCCTCGACGAGGAGCTGGTGCAGGACCCGGATCGGACGGTCGAGCGCAAGCTCAAGGAGATCATCCAGTCCGTCCGCCTGACCCAGGCGTTCCCGGGTGAAGAGGGCAAGCGGGACATCATGACCGCCTACCTCAACCAGAACTTCTTCGGGAACGACTCGTACGGGATCAAGGCCGCCGCGAAGTCGTACTTCGGCGTCACGGACCTCAACGACCTGACCCTCGCCCAGGCCGCGATCCTCGCCGCCCTGCCGCAGTCGCCCTCGTCGTACGACCTCGTGCGCAACGCGGTCGCGACATGCGGCGCTGAGGTTCCCGAGGGCGAGGAGTGCCCCGCGGCCGACGTGACGCTCACCGTTCCGCCCGACACGAAGATCGTCCAGCGCCGGAACCTCGTGCTCGACCTCATGGAGCAGGGCCGCACGCCGCTCTCCGACGATGCCGGCGAGCCGATCACCGCCGCGGAGTTCGACGCCGCCCGCGAGGAGCCGGTCGTGCTCGCCCGCCAGACCGTTCCCCGCTGGCGCGCGCCGCACTTCGTGTGGGCGGTGCGCGAGGAGCTCACGCGGGCCCTGTGCGGCGAGGAGGCGCAGACGTGCGACGCCCTCGAGCGCGGCGGCCTCCGCATCCGGACGACGCTCGACTGGGACCTGCAGCGGATCGCCGAGCGCTGGGTGAAGCTGGCCGCGATCGCCCCGAAGTCGGGCGACCCGCTGGCGTACGCGAACCGGATCGGCTTCGAGCTCGATGAGCTGCCCGAGTGGGTCGCGCGGTTGCGCGACAAGGAGCTTGGCAACGGCGCGCTCGTCGCGATGGACTACCAGACCGGCGAGGTCGTCGCCTACGTCGGCAGCGCCGACTACTACGCGCGCGCGAACGAGAAGCGCCAGCCGCAGTTCGACGTGCTCGCCGACGGCTGGCGGCAGCCCGGGTCCGCGTTCAAGCCGTTCCTGTACGCGATCGGGATCGACGAGCGGCGACTGACGTCGGGGACGATGTTCATGGACGTCGTCACCGACTTCGGCGGCGGGTACACGCCGACGGATGCCGACAACCTCGAGCGCGGGCCCGTCCGCGTGCGCGACGCGCTGCGGTTCTCGCTCAACATTCCCGCGGTGAAGGCGACCGCGGTGCTCGAGCCGGCGCGCGTGTTCGCGCGCAGCCAGGAGCTCGGGCTGCGGTTCCAGACACAGGAAGTGGACGCCGGGTCGGCGCTCGGGCTGGGCGTCGAGGAGGTCCACCCGGCCGACCTCGTGACCGGCTACTCGACGATCGCGAACGGCGGTGCGTACATCGGCCGCACGACGATCCTCGAAGTGAAGGATCGGGCGGGCAACGAGGTCGTGCCGCCGTACTCGCCGCCCGAGGCGAAGCAGGTGATCAGCCCCGAGGCGGCCTGGATCATGACCGACATCCTGCGCGGCAACACGAACCCCGACGTGAACCCGTTCTGGGGCCGGTTCCGGATCCCCGGTCGCGAGGCGACCCTGAAGACCGGCACGAACAACGACGCCCGAGACCTGAACGCGTACGGCTACATCGCCGCGCCGACGAGTGAGGGCCGCGAGGCCGGGGAGTACGCGCTCGCTGTGGGCGCCTGGAACGGGAACAGCGACAACTCGCTGGCCTCCACGCCGGAGGCACCGCTGTTCTCGATCGACGTGACGACGTACGTCTGGCAGGGCTTCCTGCGGGAGGCGACCGACGGCTGGACCGAGCGCGCGTTCCCCGAGCGCCCCGAGGGCGTGACGGTGGTCGAGGTCGACCCGTGGACGGGGCTCCTCCCGCCCGAGGGCGGGCGAAGCGTTCCCGAGACGTACATCGCCGGCACCGAGCCCACCGAGCGGGCGGGTGGCAGTGGCGACAGCTGCGGCGCCGGGCTGTTCGGGCGCGGCAACTTCGAGAACCGCAGCGACGCCTGGATGCAGGCCAACCGCGACTGGCTCGCGCGCGCCGAGCTGGGACCGGGCGTTCGCGGCGGCCCGGAGCGCACAGCCACGTCCTACTTCTACAACAACCGCTTCCAGCCCTACGGCGCCTCCTGGGGCCCGATCCTGGGCGGCGAGGGCTGCGCCTCGCCCACCCCATCGATCGACCCCTGCGCGTCGCCGTCCGGCTCGATCGATCCGTCCGCGGCGCCCGCCGAGCCGTCGATCCCGGTGGATGCGTCCGGCAACCCGATCATCTGCCCGTCGCCGAGCCCGACGCCGACGCCGTCCGAGCTCCTGTCCCCGAGCATCGAGATCACGCTGCCGCCGATCGAGACGCTGCCACCGCCACCGGTGGAGACGCCACCACCTACGCCCGAGCCCACGCCGCCACCCACACCCGAGCCCACGCCGCCGCCGACGGAGCCGCCGCCGAGCGGCTGAG
>DASSPX010000058.1:0-19196 GCA_035699445.1 Candidatus Limnocylindrales bacterium
CTCAGCCGCCGGCGGCTTCCTCCGCCTCGAGCGGCGACGCGTCGGTCTCCATGTGCGTCGGTCCCTCCTCCTCGTCGTCCTCGATGACGACGACGCGCAACGCCTCCGCGGCCGCCACCCCGATCGTCGCGCCCTCCTCGGCCGCCCAGCTCCGGATCCGCTCCTCGAGACGCTCCGGATGCCGGATCTGGCTCGCGTGGGCACGCAGCGCGTCGATCTTCCGGTCGAGGGTCGCGGACACGTCGACCCACGTGTTCGGCTCGTTGGGCCAGCAGCAGTAGATCCGTCGCACGACGTGCGCGGCCAGGCCCTGGCGCGCGAGCCACGGGAACGCCATCGGGTTGCGTGCGGCCGGATAGACGGCATCGACCGCGGCCAGACCCGCCGCCCGGTGATCGGCATGGTTGACGCCGCCGTCGCGGTAGAACACGACCTCGGGATCGGTCGTCAGCACCGCGTCCGGCCGGAAGGACCGGATCTCGCGGACGAGCAGCTCGCGGAGCGCGAGGTCGTTGGCGAGCGCCCCGTCGGGCTGGTGGAGGAAGACCACGTCGTCGTAGCCGATGATTCGCGCGGCGGCGCGCTGCTCCTCCTCGCGGATCGCGGCCAGTGCGAGCGGATCCAGGTCCGGATCCTCGCCGCCGGCGTCGCCGCTCGTGCAGCAGATGAGCCGGCCGACGGACCCCTCATCGATCCACCGGGCGGCCGTGGCCGCCGGTCCGAAGTCCGCGTCGTCCGGGTGCGCCACGATCACGAGGAACCGCGCCGGACGCCACACATGCGGTTTCACGGTTGTGCTATGTTCTTGGCCGAGGCTTCGCTCGTCTCCCCCCACGAGCGAAGCCTCTGTGATTCCCCGGTCCGTCACGCGGGCGCGCGGGCGGCCCGCGCCTCGCGCAGCGCGTCGACGACCTCCGCGGCGTGGCCGTCCGCCTTGACCCTGGGCCACACCCGGGCGATCCGCCCATCGGGGTCCACGAGCACGCTCGAGCGGACCAGACCGATCGTCGTCTTCCCGTAGCTCTGCTTCTCTCCCCAGGCGCCGTACGCCTCCGCCACGGCGTGATCGGGATCCGAGAGCAGGGTGAACGGCAGGCCGTACTTCGAGCGGAACCGGGCGTGGCTGGCCGTGTCGTCGGGACTGATGCCCCAGATCGCGGCGTCCTCCGCCTCGATCGCCGAACTCAGGTCGCGAAACTGGCAGGCCTCGGTGGTGCAGCCGGGGGTGTCGTCGGCGGGGTAGAAGTACACGACGGTCCACTGGCCGCGTCGGTCCGCGAGGCGATGGATCGTCCCGGTGTCGTCCGGGAGCTCGATGGGCGGGGCAGGGTCCCCCACGGCGAGGGCGGTCATGCCGGCAGGATAGCCGCCGTCGGCTCGGCGACCCAGCGGGGGTGCTCGACCACGAGCACGAGGCCGGCCTCGACGTCGACCTCGGCGGTCTCTGCCTCCCGGATGTTCGACAGGCCCCGCGCCGGGCCGAGCCGGAGGGGCTCGTGGCGGAGCGGGAAGCGCAGCCCCCGGGTCGTCACGCCGTGCGCGTCGCCGCCCAACGGGAGCAGCGACACGAGGTCTCCCACCCGGCCGGGCAGCCGCCGCGTCACCGGGCGCCCGGCCGCGTCCGGCGCCTGGACCAGCGAGGCCCGGGCCGAGCCGTCGAGGAGCACGACCTCGCAGCCGGCCACCGCGGGATGGGCGAGCAGCGTGATGTTCGCGATCGCGTGGTCGAGGCGGCGACCCCCGAAGGCGCCCAGCACGGTCACGCGGGTCGCCCCCCGTCCGACGGCGGCGAGGAGGGCCAGCTCGGTATCGGATTCGTCCTTGTCCGGGCGCAGCTCGATCAGCTCCGCGCCACGCGGCCGCAGGCGCTCGAGCTCAGCCCCGGGCAGCGAGTCCCAGTCACCGACGACCACGTCCGGCTCCAGCCCGAGACCGCGGGCGCGGACCGCGCCCCCGTCCGCGGCGACCACCAATCCCACGCCGGCGTCCCATGCCGGCCAGGCTGCGTCGAGCGCGCTGCGGGGCGGGACGTCCCCGTCCGCGACGAGGAGCGCGTGCAGGCCCGGGCGCGGGGAAGCGCTCACGCGCGGTGCGGCTCGGTCGGCCGCCCCCGGATCGCGCCCTCGCCGACGGACCGCCGATCGTCCGGAGCCGGCCTCGGAACGCCCGCGCCGGCGCGGGCCTGCACCCACGCCGCGACCGACGGCCACACCTCCTCGGCACCCGCCTGGCGCAGCGCATCGGGATCCCCGAGCAGCGAGGCGACCCCGACCGCCCGGGTCCCGGCGCGGCGCGCCATCGTCATGTCCGCCGGAGTGTCGCCCACATGGATCGCGCGCTCGGGCGCGTCCGCCACGCCGAGCTCGCGGAGCGCAAGTCGGAGCGGCGCGGGATCCGGCTTGTGGACCGGCAGCCGGTCACCAAAGACGCAGACCGCGAAGCGTCCATCCAGTCCGGTTCGGCGAAGCTGGGGCTCGACGATCGAGCGGTGACCGGACGTGACGAGCCCGAGCGGGTGACCAGCGGCGGCGAGGGTCTCGAGCGCCTCCGCGGCACCGGGCAGCAGACCGATCGCAGCGTCGGCATCGAACCGTGCGTGCCACACGGCGTTCGCCTCGTCCAGTCGCGAGCCGGGCACCCCGAGGTTCCGGTACATCACGCGCCAGTCGGGGTCGAAGTGGCGCCGGTAGGCGGGTTCGTCGAACGGCAGCCCGAACGCGGCCATGACCGCCACGTTCGCGCGGTAGAGCGCGCCGATCGAGTCGAACAGCGTCCCGTCCCAGTCGAAGCAGATGGGGTCCACGACGCGCGATCCTACCCGGGCGCCGGGGCCGGCCTGCACGCGCCACCCGACGCGCGGCCCGCCCGGTCCGGCCGGGGCCCGATGCTAGACTGCCGCCGTGCCCGAAGCCGCCGTTCCCGAGGCGATCCAGCGCGTCCTCGACGCGGCTGCGAGGAAGGGCGTTGCCCTCGACATCCGGATCACGCCCGCCTCCGCGCACACCGCGGCGGAGGCAGCCGAGGCGGTCGGCACGGAGCTCGGCGCGATTGTGAAGTCGCTCGTGTTCGTGGCGCCCGGGGAGGACGGTCCGGAACCGGTCATCTGCCTCGTCTCCGGCGCCAACCGCGTCGATCTCGCGCGGCTGGCGGCGGTGACCGGCGAGGCGGACATCCGGCGCGCGACGGCCGACGAGGCGCGGGCGCTCACCGGGTTCACGATCGGCGGCATCCCGCCCTTCGGGCATGTCCGGCCGGTGCGGGTCGTCATGGACCCGGACCTGGGCCGGTTTCCCGTCGTGTGGGCCGCGGCCGGCACCGCGACCGCCGTGTTCCCGACGCCACCAGCGACGCTGCGGATGCTCGCCAACGCCCACGTCGCGCCGATCACCGAGGAGCGGCGCGAAGCCGACGCGCGCGCCGACGCCCTCGGCACGACCAGGACCGCCACGTCGAACGCGGGCGCCTGAACGCGTCCACACCGGCCCGCGCACGCGTGACCGTTCCCGAGCCCCGCCACGCCGTCGTCGCCTACCCCGGCGGCCTGCGCGCCTCGTTCCGCTGGGCCGGCAGCGGCCAGGCCGGGGCGCTGTTCGCGCTCACGGAGAGCGGCGGCCCGCTCGTCGACCTGGGCGACGTGGTCGCTCCCCGCCCGGACGAGCTGTGCCGGGCGGAGCTTCGCCTCGAGACCCCGGCCGGGGCGTGGACCGTTCGGCTCGCGTCCACGATCAGCGACGAGCCGGCCGGGCTGTACTGGGACACGGCCGGGCTGCTTGTCGTGAAGTTCGGCTTCCACACGTACGGCCTCGGGGCGCGCGACGGGCGGCTCGCCTGGGTTCACCGCTCGGCGACACCGGTGCTCGCCGTGTTCGGGTCGGCCCGCCTCCCCCACGCCGTCGTCCAGGCCGAGATCGAGACGTTCGCGATCGAGGCGGACGGTCGGGTGGGCTGGCGGGTCGCGCATTCGGATGTCGTCATCGATGCCGAGCTGGTCGGCGGGCACCTCGTGCTCGAGAGCTTCGCCGGCGAGCGGCGCGCGATCGACCCGGCGACCGGCCGGACGGTGGGCTGACGGCCTTCCCCGTGCCGGACGACGGCCGCCGTCGATGTGGACAACCTGTGGACGGTCCGGGCGCCGGACCCGAGACGGTGGAGAACTCCCATTGACCGGCGCGTCGCGCGGCGCCTAGGCTGGCCGCAGCCCGAAGGGGCCGAGCGATGCTAACGGCGGCGATGACCTCAACGCCCACGCGTCGAGTAGGTTTCTTCGGGCGTTTCCATGCCCGGGCCCGGAGCCGGCGAGCGCCCGCCCGTGTGCGATCATCCCGCACGTGATTCCCCCCGTCCTTGCCCTTGCGGGCGTGCTCGCGCTGCTCGCGGGCTGGGGGATCATGCGCAGCCTCGGGCCGCGCGTCAGGGTCGGGCGGATCCTCGCCAGCACCCCGATCGTTCCCGTCGCCGATGCCGTGGCCCAGGCCGACCGGCCGCGCTACCTCGGCGTCCGTGGCCGGATCGACGCCGAGGACGAGTTCCAGGATGCCGATCACCGCCCGCTGGTGTACCGGCGGACCCGCCTCGAGGCCCAGACGCGGCCGGGGCGGTGGGTGGCGCTCGAGGACCACGCCGAGCGCGTCCCGTTCGAGATCCACGAGGGGCTGGACGCGATCGGGGTGAACGTCGATGCGCTCGGAGACGGGGTGGTCGTCGTCGCACGCGAATCGGTGGGCACGGCCGCGGACGTCCCGGACCGTGTCCCGGCCGACCTGCCCCCCGACACGCCCGTCCGGCTGCGCGTCGAGCAGCTGAGCTCGGTGGAGCACGCGATCGTGCTGGGCGTCCCGGTCAGCCGGCCGGACGGCTCCGTGGCGCTGGGGCCCGGCCTCGGACGGCCGCTGGTCGTCACCACGCTCGAGCCCCGGGAGGCGATCCGGATCGTGGGGGGCGGGCGGCGCGGGCGCACGCTGGTGGCCGTCGCCGCGCTCACCGCCGGGGCCGCGCTCGTCGTCCTCGGGCTCGCGTGGGCGATCGTCGCCACGCTGACCGCCTTCGTCGATCCGCCCGTGCTCCTCGCCGCGACGCCCGACCCGACCGCGGTCGCCGGCGGCGACCCGCGCAGTCCGGGACAGGGCCCGGGCCTCGTCGGCGATCCCGTGTTCGCCGTGGCGGTTGTCCTCGCGATCGCCGTGGCCACCGTCGCGGTGACCCTCGCCTGGGTGCGTCTGACCCGTGGGGCGGCCGACGACCGGCGCCGCGACCGAACCTGACCCCACCAGACCGCCACGTACCTTCGTCCTATTGGCAGGTCCTGTGAGGTGGCTAGGCTGAGCGCACCGGATTTCACAAATCCTCACGGACGTGCCGCTGCCGCTCCCCTCCCATCCGCTTGACGCCACGCTGACCGTCACCAAGGCGGCCCGCGTGCTCGGCGTGCACCCGAACACGATTCGTGCGTGGAGCGATCAGGGCCGCCTGCGCTACTACCGGATCAACGACCGCGGCGACCGCCGCTACCGCCACGCGGACCTCGTCCGCTTCCTCGACGCCGCCGAGGTGCTGCCGCCGGTGCCTCGCCCCGCGGCCGAGGCGA
Source organism: Candidatus Limnocylindrales bacterium (assembly GCA_035699445.1). Classification (GTDB taxonomy): domain Bacteria; phylum Chloroflexota; class Limnocylindria; order Limnocylindrales; family CSP1-4; genus DASSPX01. Next base: position 5,585 of record DASSPX010000058.1, read on the forward strand.
GTCCGGGACACGTGGCACCGGGTGCCGGCCGAGGTCGCCTTCCACGGCCGCGCCCGATCGTCCCGCCCGCCGGCCCGAGGCGCACGCGCGGCGACGAGCTGCTTCTCGTGGCAGAGCTCGCCGAGCTCGCCGTCCGCGTCGACCCCGGTGCCGGCCGGGGCTCGGCGCTCGAGACCGCGGTCCAGCGGATCCGTGCCGCGATGGACGCCGGGCAGGTGGCCCTCTGGGAGCACCGCGATGGGCGGCTCGCCTGCCGCGTCGTCGCCGGCGAGCCGCCGCCGCGCCTGGAGCTGCCGGCCGACTCGGGACTCCTCGCGGAGGCGCTCGCGCACGGGATCGCGGTTCGTCCGGCCGGGGGCGACGACGGAGACAGCGGCGGCCGTCCACCCCGCTGGCAGGTGGCGCGCGCCGTCGCGCCGGGCCCCGAGACGTGGGGCGTCCTCCACGTGTCCGGCCCGCTGGGCGCGCCGCTCGAGCCGGTCGACCGTGCGCTCGTGGGTGCGCTCGCCCGAACGGTCGCGGCGATCGTCGGCCTCGAGGGCCAGCGCCAGCACGCCGCACGCCGCGTCCACGCGAGCGCCGCACTCGGACGGATCGCCGCGGACCTTTCCGGGCGGAGCGAGCTCGACGACGTGCTGGACGGGCTTGGCGAGCATGCCGGCGCCCTGTTCGGCACGGATCACGCGGCCGCCTTCGTGCGGGGCCGGGACGGATCCTTCCGCGGGGTGGGCCGCGGGCTCTCGGCGGCCTACCTGCGGAGCCCGCGCTCCATGGAGACCGGATCGCTCATCGCCGACGCGATCGCCGCCGGCGCGCCCCGGTTCACGAGCTCGGTCGCCCGGGATCCCCGGGTCGGGGGCCAGCGCGCCGCCCTCGTCCAGGAGGGCACCGAAGCCCTCGCGGTGGCGCCGCTCATGGCCGGCCGCGATCTCGTGGGCCTGCTCGAGGTGCACCACCGCGCGAGCCGCGACTGGGCACCCGACGAGCTCGAGGCGCTCGCCGAGCTGGCGGGGCACGGGGCCGTGGCGATCCGGGCCGCGCAGCGGTTCGACCGGATGGCCACGTGGGCGGCACAGCTCCAGTCGATCCAGCAGCTGGGCACGCGCCTGTCGCGCCTGACCTCCGTTCCGGAGATCGCGAACGCGATCGCGACCGAGCTCCGGGAGCTGATCGACTACCACAACATCCGGGTCTACCGGCTCCACGGTGAGGACCTCATCCCGGTCGCGATGCTCGGCCAGGTGGGCGAGTACGTGGACGAGACGCCGGACCAGCTCCGCTCCCGCCTGGGCCAGGGGCTGACCGGCTGGGTCGCCGAGCACCGGATCGCCCAGTCGATCCCGGACGCCGCCCGCGACCCGCGCGCCCTGACGATCGCCGGCACCGACGAGGACCTCGACGAGTCGATGCTCCTCGCCCCCATGCTGCACGAGGACGAGTGCCTCGGCGTCGTCGTGCTGTCGCGCCTGGGCCTGCACCAGTTCGACGAGGACGATCTGCGGCTGCTCGTCATCTATGCGTCGTTCGCCGCCCAGGCGATGGCGAACGCGGATGCCACCGAGCGCCTCCGGGCGCAGTCGGCCGCGCTCGAGCGCCGACTGGTCGCCCAGCGCGAGCTGCTGCGGGTGACGGAGTCGATCCTCACCGCGCTCGACACGCGGGAGGTGCTGGAGCGGATCGCCGAGCGGCTGGGTGCGCTCGTCGAGGCCGACAACATCGCGATCGAGGTCGTCCATCGTCAGACCGGGATCCTCATCCCGGTGACCGCCCGGGGCGTCCACGCCGAGCACTACCTCGTGCCCTGGGAGCCGGGGGAGACCGGGCTCGCAACGTGGGTGGTCGAGCACAACGAGGCGGCCTTCGTCGAGGACGAGCGCAGCGATCCGCGGGTGAACCACTTCCGCGGCGTCGAGGAGGTCGACGGCAGCCTGATCGTCGTCCCGCTGCGCGGCCCCGAGGGCGCCGTGGGCGTCCTCACGCTCGAGCGGCTCGGGCGCGGCCGGCGCTTCGACCTCGACGAGTTCGAGCTCGTCAAGCTGTTCGCGGCGCAGGTGTCGATCGCGCTTCGGAACGCCGAGCTGTTCCACGCGGTCGAGGTGCGGGCGCAGACCGATGCGCTCACCGGACTGCTCAACCACGGCACGTTCCAGGACCGCCTCCGCCGGCAGGTGGCGATCGGGGACCCGTTCAGCCTCGTGATGGTCGACCTCGACCTGTTCAAGCGGGTGAACGACGAGCTCGGCCACCAGGCGGGCGACCGCCTGCTCCACGACATCGCGACCGCGATCCTCGGTGCCGCGCGCGAGACCGACCAGGTGTTCCGCTACGGCGGCGACGAGTTCGCGATCATCCTCCCCCATGCCGGGGCCGCCGAAGCGCTCGGGGTGGGGGTTCGTGTCGCCGCCGCGATCCGCGACGCGGGCGGGGCCACCGCGGCCTGGCGGGAGCGTGGGATCGACGTGTCGGCGTCGGTCGGTGTCGCATCGGCACCCAGCGACGGGTCGACCGCGGACGAGATCCTCCTCGCCGCCGACCGCGCCTGCTTCGTCGCCAAGCGTCGCGGCCAGGGATTCGTGGCGACGGCGGCGGACGGCCGCGTCCATGCGGCCACGTTCACGCTGTCGGAGCCGACGCCGGTCGACCCGCCGACGACCGGGCTCGACGACCCCGCAGCCGTTCAACCGTAGCGCGCAGGGAGCGGACCCGGGACACTTCGCGGATGACGGCCGGAGGAACCCGCTCCGCCGGGCGCGCGATCGCGTCCACCGCCCTCGCGCTCGTCGTCGCGGCTTGCCTGCCGACGAGCGTCCGGCCCACAACCTCCCCCGGCGGTCCCGCCACGGCCGCCCCGACCCCGAGCGCGACCGCGACCCCGACCCCGACCCGGACGCCCGCGCCCACGGCGACACCCGGACCCACGTTCCTCGTCCACACCGTCGCCCCGGGCGAGACGCTGCTCGGAATCGGGCGACGCTACGGCACGAGCGGGCGGAGCATCGCGTACTGGAACCGCGACACGTATCCGACGCTCGACCCGGACGCGCCCGGCTACGATCCCAACCGGATCGAGGTCGGCTGGACGCTGCGGCTCCTGCCCGGCCAGGAGTACGTGCCGCCGGACGAGACCCCACGGCCCTCGGTCACGCCGCAGCCGTCGCTCGTCATCCCCCCTGCCCCCACGCCCGGCGCCGGGACCAGCGTCGTGGTCTCGAACGGCGGGCGGGGCGGCAACGCGGTCGCGCTCACGTTCGACATCGGTGGCCGCCTCGACCCGGCGCTCGACATCGTCGACTGGCTGATCGAGCACTCGGTCCCGGCGACGATCTTCCCTACCGGTCGCACGGCCGCGGACACGGACGTCGGCCGGGCCGTCATGGCGCGCATCGCCTCGCACCCGGACCTGTTCGTCGTCGGCAACCACACCTGGGATCATCCCGACATCACGACCCTGACCGCCGCGGAGATCGTCGATCAGCTCGAGCGAACCGAGGCGGTCATCGAGTCGGCGACCGGACGTGGCTCGAAGCCGCTCTTCCGGCCGCCGTTCGGGGCGCACGACCGGGCGTCACGGGACGCCGTGGGTGCCGCGGGCTGGGGCTACACGGTGATGTGGGACGTGGACACGATCGACTGGAAGCCCGTGGAGGACGGCGGTCCCACGGCCCAGGACATCACCGGGCGTGTCCTGTCACGCGCCGAGGGCGGCTCGATCGTGCTCATGCACCTCGGCGGCTGGCACACCCTCGACGCGCTGCCCGGCATCGTCGAGGGGCTGCGCCGCCGCGGGCTGGAGCCGGTGACGCTTCGGCGCCTGCTCGGGGTCGGGTAGGGCGGGCTCAGCCGGGCAGGCGGCCGGCGTCCAGGACGCGCTGGAGGAAGCGGCGGGTCCGCTCCTCGGTGGGGCTCGAGAAGATCCGGGCCGGCGGGCCCTGCTCGAGGATCACGCCCTCGTCGAGGAAGCAGACCCGGCTCGCGATGTCGCGCGCGAAGCCCATCTCGTGCGTCGCGATCACCATCGTCATCCCCTGCGCGGCGAGCTCGCGGATGACCTCGAGCACCTCGGCGACGAGCTCCGGGTCGAGCGCCGAGGTCACCTCGTCGAGGAGCAGCAGGTCGGGCTGCATCGCGAGCGCCCGGACGATCGCGACCCGCTGCTGCTGGCCGCCGCTCAGCCGGTCGGGGTAGTCGTGCGCCTTCTCGGCCAGCCCGAACCGCTCCAGGAGCGCGAGCGCCTCGCGTTCGGCGTCCGGGCGCGACCGCCGCAGCACCTCGCGCGGCCCGAGCGTGACGTTGCGCAGGACGCTCATGTGCGGGAACAGGTTGAACGCCTGGAACACGATCCCGATCCGCCGCCGGACCGCGTTCACGTTCACGCCGCGCGCGGTGATCTCGAACCCCTCGAGCTCGATCCGGCCGGCGTCGATCGGCTCGAGCAGGTTGATGCACCTGAGCAGCGTCGACTTGCCGCTGCCCGAGGCCCCGATCAGGCACACGACTTCGTGCTCGTCGACGGTGAGGTCGATCCCGCGCAGCACCTCGAGCGACCCGAACGACTTCGAGAGGCCCTCGATGCGGAGGGCGGGCGTGGCGGGCGGCACGGGCGTCAGGGCCGTCGGATCCGTCACCGGAAGCCCCAGATCCGCCCGCGCCGGGCCGCCTTCGCGTTCGCGCGCACGAGCGCCGCGTACCGCTTGTCGCGCTCCCGGGCGATCAGCCAGTCGACGAACCGGGCCATGGGGATCGTGACCACGAGGAAGATCAGGGTCACCGCGACGTAGGGCGTGAAGTTGAACGTCGCCGCCTGCTTGATCTGCGCCGTCCGGAACACCTCGATGACGCCGATGAACGACACGAGCACGGTGTCCTTCTGGAGCCCGATGAAGTCGTTGAGCAGGGGCGGGATCACCCGCCGGACGGCCTGCGGCAGGACGACGAAGCGCATCGCCTGCCAGCGGGTCAGCCCGAGCGAGCGCGCGGCCGCCTCCTGGCTCGGATGGACCGAATCGATGCCCGCCCGGTAGACCTCGGAGACGTAGGCGGAGTAGAGGAGGGTCAGCGTCACGACCGCCCAGAAGAACTCGTCCACCGGCAGCCATGGGATGTCGAGCGTCGGCGCACCGAAGCCGAGGGCGAAGATCACGACGATTCCGGGCACCGCGCGGAACAGGTCGACGTAGACCGTCGCGATGAGCCGGAGCGGCGCGAACACCGGCCCCGGCAGGCTGCGGAGGACCGCGACGACGAGCGCGAGCACGAGGATGAGCGCCTCCGCGGCGAGCGCGAGGACGACGTTGCGGGCGACGAACGCCGGCGCGGCGTCGCCGAGCGTGTCCCAGAAGATCTCGCCGTCGAGGAACGAGCGCTGGATCTCCGGCCAGCCGGGCGAGGTGACGACGATCCAGCCGGCGACCGCGAAGAACAGCACCGTCGACGCCACGGCGGCGAGAACGGAACGGCGGCCGTCGTCGAGGTGACGACGGCCGCCGTAGGGGTTCAGCGGCACGGGACCGGACATGCGTACGGCCCGGGAGCCGGGGCTGGGGGAACGCCCGCCGCTACGGGGCGAGCTCCGGCGCCCCCTGCGAGGTGATCCACTCCTGGCGGATCGCGTCGAGCGTGCCGTCCGCCTCGAGGGCGGCGATCGCCTCGTTCACGCAGACCGTGAGCGGGCTGTCCTTGTCGAGGACCGCGCTGAAGTACTCGGTGGATTCGCCGATCTGGGGCAGCGACCCCACGATCCTGCCGTTCGTCAGCTGGACCGCGGTCGCGAAGAACGCGGTCGGCAGGTCGACGACGACGCCGTCCACCTGGCCGGCGATCAGCGCCTGGATCGCCGCGTCGAGCGTGTCGTACACGGCCGGCTCCTGGGTGGGCTGGATCGTGTCGGTGATGTACGTCAGGCTGGTCGTGCCGACGGGCGCGGCGAGCTTGTACTGCTTGAGGTCCGCGACGCTCTTCGCGTTCGCGATCGCGTTGTCGGCGAGGCTGATCACGGACTGGCTGACGTCGAAGTACCCCTCGGACAGGTCGACTGCCTCGGCCCGCTCGGGCGAGTACGAGACCTGGGTCAGGTACAGGTCGAAGTCCTTCGGACCCGGCTGGATCGCGTTGTTGAACGGGACCGGCACCCAGGTCACCTCGTCGCGCGAGAACCCGAGCTGCTCGGCGATCGCGTACGCGGTCGCCGCCTCGAGGCCCTGGCCGTTGTACGGGTCGCCCAGCTCCCAGCCCTCGGTGCCCGTCTCGCCCTCGGCGGGCGGCAGGTAGTACGGCGGGAAGGCTGGGTTGTCGGCACCGATCGTGAGCGTGCCGGGGGTCTTCGTCGCGAGGCTCTCCTTCGAGCAGGCCTCGGCGGATGGGGAGGGCTCGATGGAGGCGGGCGCGCTGGACGCCGGCGCGGGCGGCTCGGACGAGGCGGGGGCGGTGGCGCTCGGGCTCGCCGCGCCGGTCGAGCAGGCCGCGACGGTCAGGAGCGCAAGGAGCGCGGCTGCCGCGGGTCGCAGGGTCGGTCGCATGCGGGTGGTCTCCTCCTGGTCTCGGGACCGGGCGAGTGTAGTCGAAGCGTTTCAGGCGTCCTCCATGGCGCGACGGAGCCGGACCGGCTGGTCCTCCGCCAGGTCGAGCGCCTCCGCGGCGTTCCCCTGGTTCACGGCGACGCACGCCCGGTCATACGAGTCGCGGTACAGGAGCGGCTCGCCGGCGGCGACATCGCCGAACGTCCGCACGAGCGGCAGCGTGACGGGCGCGTGCCCCGGTCGCTCGAGCCGCACGCGCCCGCCCGGCATCAGGCCGGCGAGGCCGGCCTCGACCTCGTCCGCGAGCGCCGACAGCTTGACGTTGCCGAACGTGTCCACGTAGATGACCGCGCTCTCGACAGCGTCCTCGCCCACCCGGGCCCCGGGCAGCGGCGAGGGCACGAGCGTCGCGAGGTCCACCAACGGGCCGAGCTCCTCGAGCACCACGCCGTTCGCCAGGTGGGCGGCGACCGGAGCGAACAGGTCGCGTCCGTGGAAGCTCGTCGAGAGCCGTGGGAGTCGGTAGGCGGGGTTCGTCAGCTCCACGGCGGCCACCGCGCCGCCGAGCCGGTCCGCGGGCCCGAGCAGGAGCCCGTTGTCGGGCCCCACGAGGACGTCGCCACGGGCGACCCGGACGGCGATCGGCCGGCGCGCCGTGCCCACGCCCGGGTCGATGACCGCCACGTGGACCCCCACCGGCAGCCACGGCAGCGCGCACCAGAGCATGAGCGCCCCGTCCCGGATCCGGTACTTGCGCACCTCATGCGTGATGTCGATGACCCGCGCCTCGGGGGCAATCCCCGCGATGACGCCGTGGAGGATCGCCGCGGACGGATCGCGGAGGCCGAAGTCGGTCAGCAGGGAGATGAGCGGACTGGGCATGGCGGCACGATACCGAGCCCGAACATGTCGAAGCGGTGCCGGGAGGAGGTGCGGCACCGCTTCGACAGGGAGTCCGCGAGACCGGGAGGAGGGAGCGGCATCGCGGAGTGGTATTCGGTTTCGATCGCCGGGCCGCTGCCCGGACGGGTCAGGCGGGCTCGCCCGCCGTGTCCATGCCCCCGATGCGTCCCGTCCGGCAGAGGCTCCGGAGGAACAGCAGCTGGTTCACCTCGCCGAGCGTCCACTGGGTGGTCCCCACCTGGAGACCGCATGCGAACGCGGTGAGGTTCGCGGCCTCAGTCGGGGCGAGGCCCCGGAACAGGAGCGCCCGGTACATCGACCGAGTGGTCGGATCGGTGGTCCGGGTCCGGCGCCGCCGGGTGTCGGTGGCCGACCCAGACGCGACCCCGGAGGCCTCCGCGGCCCGCGGCCATCGGGCGCCATCCCGGGTGGTCCGCCCGGGTGCCCGTGTACCGCGAGATCGCGCCGGTCCGTCCATGGCCCATCGGTCCCTGATGCTCCTGCTCCACGTCGCCGGGACGTCCGGCGGTCGTGGCCCTGACGTCGCATCCCCCACTGGCGTTCCGGTGAGGTGTGAGGAAGTCTGCGCGTCCCGGGGCACGCCCTACGATGGCTCTCAGGTCCGGGGGGACCCGGTACTTGCGAGTCCCCCGTCCGCCATCGAGATGGGCCACCGGTAGACTCGCCGCCGTGCGCGTGCGGGTGATCCAGCTGCGGCTCCTCGCGGGCCTGCTGTTCGCGCTCTGGCTCGGGACGTTCGTGCTCCTGCTCGTGGGCTACCGTCCCGGCGGCCCCGCCGACTGGCTCGTGGCTGCCGCCGGGGCGCTGCCGGCGCTCGTCGCGCTCGCCGCGGTCCTCTGGCCGCCGCTCGCGCGCGGCGACCAGGCCCACGCGGGCATCTCGTGGCTGGCGCTGCTGGCGGTCCTGCTGCTCGTGCCATCGATGGTCGGGATCGTCGACCAGATCCGCGGCGGCGGCCCGCAGACGCTCCTCCCCTCCCCGGAGGCCGCCTACCCCTGGCTGGTCGCGCTGCTCGCGACCGGCTTGTTCGCCGGGCTCGGCATCGCGCGCCGGCAGCTCGGGTCCACCGCGGTCCGACGCCGGCGACTGGTCCTGGGCACGACGCTCGGCGTGGTCGCAACCGCCGTCGTCGGGACGGCGTTCGGGAGCGCGGCGATCGGCAACGAGCTGGCCCTCCGCGACCGGATCGTGGCGTCGTCGCGGTTCGGACCCACCGACCCGACGCTGGAGCCGCCGCCGTGCGACGGGGCCCTTGCCGCCGGCCGGACCGCGCAGCTCACCGTGCGTGTGGCGGGCGAGGCCGACGGGGCGTCGATGGGACGGATGACGATCGGCGGAGTCCGCGCCGGGCTCGACGTGCGCTGGCTGGGCTACGCCGCGACGTCCACGCGCCTCGGGCAGTACGGGATCGCCCGCGTGGGCGATTCGGCGTGGTCGCTTGCGCCGGGCACCGGCTGGGTCCCGGCACCGCTGTCGCGCGTCGTGGGGGAGGACCTCGACCTCCAGCTGCTGCGATCGGTGCTCACCGCCGAGAACCGCGTCGTGGCGCAGATGCTCGGGATCGACGTCATCGAGGGCGCACGCGCGCGCCACTGCCGGGTCGCGGTGGACGGCGCGATGTTCCGCGCCGCGGTGCCCCAGGTCGCCTTCCTGGTGGGCGCGGGTGATATCTCCCGCTGGCGCGGCGAGCTCGACTACTGGGTGTTCGCGGACGGGGAGCTGGGGCAGGTGGATGGACGCGTGAACGGTTCGGCGGCGGACGTCATCGAGAACGCCCTCCTCATCGACGTGACCTACCGCCTGACCGCCGTCCAGCGCGGGACCGACGTCGACGTCCCGCGGCCGGAGCGCTGACGGGATGGACGAGCCGCGCGGCGGCGCGAAGCGCGATCGCACGGCCCGCCTGCTGCAGGTCGCGCGGATCCTCCGCGCCCACGGGGAGGCGGGCGTGCGGCTGGAGGAGATCGCGCGCCAGGTGGGGATGTCCACACGCACCGTGCGCCGCGATCTCATCGCCCTGGAGTCCGAGCTGCTCATGCCCGTCTGGAGCGACGAGGGCCGCTGGGGGATGGACGCGGAGGCGTTCCTGCCACCGCTCCGGCTGACGCTCGGCGAGGCGATGGCGGTGTTCCTCGCCACGCGGGTCATGACCCGCTACGCGGACAAGTACGACCCGAGCCTGGGGTCCGCGTTCGGCAAGCTCGCCGAGGTCCTCCCGGAGGCCGTCCGCGAGCACGTGGAGCACACGCTCGCGGTCCTCGCCGACCGGCCCCGCGACACGCGCTTCAGCCAGCACGTCGCGGACCTCACCCGGGCATGGGCTGAGCGGCGCGTGGTGACGTTCGACTACGCGCCCGCTCGCTATGCGGACCTTGGCGAGCGGGAGCCGCGGCGGGCGGTCGTCCGCCCGTACCTCCTCGAGCCGTCGCTCGAGACCCACGCGCTCTACCTGATCGGGTTCGACGAGACGCGCGGGGCGATCCGCACGTTCAAGGTGGAACGGATCCTCGACCTCTCGCTCACGCCGCGGACGTTCGAGGCGCCCGAAGGCCCGGACCTCGAGTCCGTCCTGCGCCGCGCCTGGGACATCATCGCGGACCAGCCGGACACGCTCGTCCGGCTCCGGTTCGCCCCGTCCGTCGCCGCCCGCGTGCGCGAGGCGACGTGGCACCCCACGCAGCGCGTCGAGGAGCAAACCGACGGCTCGCTGCTCTGGTCCGCGACGGTCGCGGGGACGATCGAGATCCGGCTCTGGATCCTGCGCTGGGGCGACGAGGTGGAGGTGCTCGCGCCGCCCGAGCTGCGCGCCGACGTCGCGGCGACGCTCCGCCGGGCGCTCGCTCGCTACGAGGGCGAGGGCGCCGGGTGAGCGACCAGCTGCCGCCGGCGCGTCGCCCGGCGTTCGCGGCGATCAACCTCGTCAGCGACCCGATCCACGGCTACCTCGAGCTGACGAAGCCACTCACGGGTGACGAAGCGGTCGTGCTCGGGCTGCCCGACGAATCGGCCACCGAGGTCGACCTGCTCGATTCGGCGTGGGTCCAGCGCCTGCGCCGGATCAGCCAGCTCCAGAGCGCGCGCTGGGTGTTCCCGACCGCCGAGCACTCGCGGTTCACGCACGGGCTGGGCGTGATGCACGAGGCCGGCCTGTGGGGCGGGGCGCTCCATTCGTCGCTCGTGGCGGCGCTCCGCTCGGCGGAGCCGGATGCCGCGGTGCCGTCCGAAGGGCTGGTCGTCGAGACGCTCCGGGTGGCCGGTCTCCTGCACGACGTGGGTCACGGGCCGTTTGCCCACTTCTTCGACGACCACGTGCTGGCCGACTTCGCGGCACCGCCGGATGCACGCCGCCCGGACGCCAAGGCGCTCACGCACGAGGACCTCAGCCAGCTGATCGTGCTCCGGGAGCTGGGCCGGACCATCCGCGCGCTCCGCCGGGCGCCGCTCGCCGCCCCCGAGCGGGCGCGGTTCGGCGACGGCGAGGCGATCGACCCGGCATGGGTCGCGTTCCTCATCTCGAAGCCCGCGATCGACGATCCGGCCATGCCCCGCTGGGTGCGCTGGCTGCAGCCGCTGCTGTCGGGCGTGTTCACGGTCGACAACCTCGACTACGTCCGGCGCGACGCGTACATGACCGGCGTCGCGACCGCCCCCGTCGATCCCGACCGCCTCCGGCGGTACGCGTTCATGACGCCCGACGGGCTCACGCTCCACGAGTCCGGGGTGGGTGCGCTCGAGCAGTTCCTGCTCACCCGGCTCTACCTCTACGAGCACGTCTACCTGCATCGCACCGTGCGGGCGATCGACATCGATCTCGGCGAGGTGTTCGCGCCGTCGATCCGGGCGCTTTTCGGCGAAGGCTCGCCCGCGGATCGGCTCGGGGACTACGCGGACCTCGACGAGTACGCGCTGCTGCACCAGGCGGCGATGTGGGCACGCGGCGAGCACCTCTCGGCGCGCCCGCGACCGGGCGACGGAACGGTGGAGCCCGCGATCGGCGAGACGTGGCGCCGGATCCTCCTCCGCCGGCCGCGCTGGCGGGTGGAACGCGAGGTGCGCGCCGAATCGGAGTCCGGCACGTGGCCGGAGGAGGTCCTCGAGGCGCTCGGGTCCCCCGAGCCGGGCAGGGCGGTGGTCGATCTCGCCGCGGTGGACGCCCGGCGAGCGCGCCCGGGCGCGGACGGCAGGCTGCGGATCGAGCGACGGGACGGCACGCCGGGACCGGCGGCGTCCGACGCCCTCCGTCGCGTGCCGCGAGTCGCGCTGGTCGGGCGACGCTACCGGCGGGTCGGCTGAGCGAGGCCGGCCGTCAGGCCTCCGACGCCTTCTCCGAGACGAGCTCGCGGCCGTCGGCGTCCGCGGCCGCCCGGATCACCTCGTCGAGCACGCCCAGGTCGACGTCGGCGACGCGCTTGAACCGGATGCAGCCGCGGCCGAGGTTCGCCTTGGGCAGCCTCGCGACGAGCGGCTCCAGATCGATCGTGGGCGGGGCGTACACGGAGATGTACTGCTTGTTCGAGGCGATCCCCAGGCAGAACCACTCGCCTGCACGCCCCGAGGCGTACCGATAGCGGTAGCGGCCGTACGTAAGGAACCCGCGCTCCGCGCCGGGCGTGAGCGACGGCGCCACCTGACGAACCCGCTCGTGGATCGTCGCGATGTCCGAGCGGCGCGGCTCGTCGAGCGCGGCGAGGTAGGCCTCGGGGGTGGTTGCCTCGCGGATCGACATCGCCATCGTCGCCCTCCTCGGTCACTCCGCCTGGTACGCGGCGGGTCGCACCGGATTGAACGGCTCCGGGGCTGGGGTCGGTTTCGCCGCCGGATCGGGCCGTTCGGGAAGCACGAGCAGCGGGTCGATGCGCGCGATCTGGCGGGCCGGAACGAGCATCCGCTTCACGACCGTGGGATGGATCGCGAACGTCGAGCGCTCGAGCGGCGAGAACAGCCCGTAGTGGAGGTGGCAGCCGGACGCGCGGCCCGTCTGCCCCTCGTAGCCGATCAGCTGGCCGGCCTCCACCCGCTGGCCGCGCTTCACGACCACCTTCGAGAAGTGCGCGTACACGCTCCGGTAGCCGTTGCCGTCGTCGATCACGACCACGATCGGCAGCGTCGACCAGGCGCGCTTCTCCTCGAGCCGGGCGGTGTAGGCGGAGAGATCGCCGCGCCAGCCCATCCAGCGGTCGTACCGGCGGCCCGCCGCGAGGACGACCCCGTCGTGGGCGGCGACGATCCGGTCGCCGCAGAACGTGGCGATGTCGATCCCGTCGTGGAATCGCTCGCCGTCGACGATCCGCGAGCCCCAGCCCGATGGCCCGAACGGAAGCGTCAGCCGGCCACGCGGCAGCGGCCAGACGTAGCCGCGCAGCGTCGCGGGCGCGGCGGGCGTCGGCGCGGCGCGCACCGAGCGTCGATCGTCGGGACCGGGGTCGATCGCCGCGGGCGGCGCGGGCGTCACCGAGGGCGACGGCAGCGCGGCGCCGGCGACGGGCTCGCTCACGAGCGGCGGCACGGGCGACCGCGGGCCGGCGAGCGGGATCGCGGCGCCGAGCAGGAGGACGGCCAGCCCCGCCGTGACCGGGACACGGAGGCGCCGAAGCATGGTGAACGAGGCGGGCATCGCCGGATGGGCATGCCGATGACGACTGTGACGGGGCACGAATCGAGTCTGCCCCAACTCCCGGCAGGCGTGCAACGGGTCGGCCGGGAGACGGCGGGCGCGATAGGGTGAATCCATGGCCTATCCCGACCCGGCGAGCATCTCGTTCTGGCTCGAGACGTCCGGCGACGACCTGACGCCGCGGCCCGCGCTGCCCGGGTCGCGCGACGCCGACGTCGCCATCCTCGGCGCGGGCTACAGCGGGCTGTGGACCGCGTACTACCTGCTGCGTGCCGACCCCTCGCTCCGGGTCGTCGTGCTCGAGCGGGAGGTGGCCGGGTTCGGCGCGTCCGGGCGGAACGGCGGCTGGTGCGCGCCCGACTTCAACATCTCGATGTCCCGGCTCGCCTCCCTCCACGGCGAGGACGCAGCGCGCCGGATCCAGGCGGAGACCTACGAGGCGGTGGACGAGGTCGGGCGGGTGTGCGCCGCCGAGGGGATCGACGGCGGCTGGCATCGCGGGGGTGAGCTGCTGGTCGCGCGCGGACCGCACCATGTGCCTGCGCTCGAGGCCTCGCTC
>DASSPX010000059.1:0-10011 GCA_035699445.1 Candidatus Limnocylindrales bacterium
GTCCTCGGCGAGCGCGGGGTCGTGCGTGATCCGGTAGGCGATCGAGTAGGCCATCGTTCGGTATCGCTCGTACAGCTGGTCGAGGGCGTCGAGGCGGCCGGCCACGATCCCCGCGACGAGCGACTCGTCGGTCTCCGGGCCACCTCCCCCGGGTTCGCCGGCCCGGTCGCCGACCATCGTGCCGCTCATCCGGTAGTGCGCAGGAGGGCGACGTCCGGTTCATCGCCCTCGGCGAGGATCGGGATGCCCGTCAGCTCCGGCAGCCTGGCGACCGCCGCCAGGCAGCGCGCGGCGACCTCGTCCGCGTTCGCCTGCGCGTCGATCACCGCGTAGCGGCCCGGATCGGCGGCCGCGAGCTCGAGGAAGCCGGCACGGACGCGGGCATGGAACGCCAGGTCGAACGCCGTCTCGAAGCGGGTCTCCTCGCCACGCTTGCGGCCGAGGCCGGCGTCCGCCGGGAGATCGAGCAGCAGGGTGAGGTCCGCCTGGAGGCCGCCCGTGGCGAGGCGCTCGACGCGCCGGAGATCCTCGATCGGCAGGCCGCTGCCGTAGCCCTGGTAGGCGACCGTCGAATCGGCGAACCGGTCGCAGATGACGATCCGGCCGGCGGCGAGGTTGGGCCCGATCACCTGGCTCACGAGCGCCGCACGGGCGGCGTTGAACAGGAGGGCGTCGGTCCACGTCGCGTGATCCGCGCCCCGCGCGCGGTCGAGCAGCAGCGCGCGGATGCCCTCCCCGACGGGCGTCCCGCCGGGCTCGCGCGTCACGACGACCTCCCGCCCGGACGCTTCGAGCCGGGTCGCCAGGCGCGCGGCCTGCGTCGACTTGCCCGCCCCCTCGGGTCCCTCGAGCACGATGAAGGCGCCGCGCGGCGCGGCGCGGGTGCCGGTCACGGCGGGAGTGTAGGCGTGACGACGCCATGCCGAGTCATCCGATGTCCGCCCGCCGGCGCAGTCCGTTCCGACAACGGCGAGCGCCTGTGCCCGCCGTACGATCGCCCGGGACGACGCGATGCCGCTGCCAGTGCCTGACCTCCGCCTCGCCCGCCGCGCCGCTGCGCTGGCGCCGCTCGTCGCGATCGGCGCGGCGCTCCTGCCGGCCCCGGCCGCCGCGCACCCACTGGGCAACTTCACGATCAACCACTACGCCGAGCTCCGGATCGAGCCGGACCGGGTCAGCGTCGACCTCGTGCTGGACATGGCGGAGATCCCGACGTTCGAGGAGCGCCGCGCGCTCGATCTTGACGCCGATGGGGAGGTGAGCGAGGCCGAGCTCGCCCGGGCACCCGAGGATCGCTGCACCGAGCTCGCGGCTGCGGTCTCGCTCTCGCTCGACGGCCGGGCGCTCGCGCTGGTGCTCCGTGACGCCTCGCTGACGTTCCCGCCGGGCCTCGGCGCCATCCCCACGATGCGGCTGGAGTGCGAGCTCGTCGCCGCGTTCGACGGCCCGCTCGCGGAGCCGGCGGCGCTTCGGTTCGAGGACGGCAGCCATCCCGACCGGATCGGGTGGCGCGAGATCGTCGTCACCGCCGACGGCGTGGCGATCGAGACCGACGCGCCGAGCGAGTCGATCAGCGACCGCCTGACCGCGTACCCGACCGACCTCCTGGCGGCTCCGGCGGACCAGCGGTCGGCGGTCGTGCTCCTCCGGCCCGCGGCCGCGTCCGCGGGCGCGCCGACCCCGGTGGTCGATCGCCGGCCGGCGTCGGTCATCCCGATCGCGGCGAGCTTGCCGGGCGGCGTCGGGGACGAGCTCGCCGCGCTGCTCGCGGTGGAGGACCTGACGCCGCTCGCGGTCATGGCCACGCTCCTGCTCGCGGCCGGCTTCGGCGCCGCGCACGCGCTCTCGCCCGGCCACGGGAAGACCGTCATGGCCGCGTACCTCGTCGGCTCGCGCGGGACGGCGCGGCACGCGATCGCACTCGGCGCGATCGTGACGCTTTCGCACACCCTGGGAGTGCTTGCGCTCGGGCTGCTCATCCTGTCCGCGACCGTCGTGGTCCCGCCCGAGCGGCTCGTGCCCGCGCTCGCGACGCTTTCGGGCGTCCTGTTCGTCGCCATCGGCGGCTGGATGCTTCGCGACCAGCTCCGGGCTCGGCGAGATGCCCCGCCGGACGCGCATGCGCACCCGCATCCGCATGCCGACGCCGGACACGGCCACCCGGACGCCCACCCGCACGCGCACGACCATGGACACGAGCACGCCCACGGCCCGTTTCGGCACCGGCACGCCCCGGCCGGCGAGCTCTCGTGGCGCCGGCTGGCCGCGCTCGGGCTCGTCGGCGGGCTGGTGCCCTCGATCCCGGCGGTGGTCCTGCTGCTCGGGTCGGCGATCGCGGGACGCCCGGCGTACGGCCTCGTGCTCGTCGTCGCATTCGGCGCGGGGATGGCCGCCGTGCTCGCCGGGATCGGCATCGCCCTCGTGCATGCCCGGGCGTTCGTCGAGCGACGGGTTCTCGCCGCCGGAGCGACCAGCGCGCGATGGGTGGGCGCCGTCCGCAACCTGCCGATCGCCGCCAGCCTGGTCGTGATCGCCGCGGGCCTCTGGGCGGCCGGCAGCTCCCTCGGCGGCTTCAGCCTGTAGCGCCCTACTCCGGCCCCAGCTCGTACCCCATCCAGCGAGGCAGCCGGACGAGCGCCCGCAACGGCCAGGGAGACGGGCGCCCGAGGTCGTCCCGCTGCTCCTTGGCCACGATCGCCTCCCGGATGACGCGCGCGCCGAGCCACCGAAGCGGCTCCGGCGGGAACCGGCGCTCGCGCGCCCCCACGAGCGGCAGGGCGAGCACCGGATGGTCGCGCGCCCCGGTCGCGAGCGCGGCGAGGATCCGGCCGCCGAGGTAGGACGCTCCGACACCCGTGCCCGAGTACCCGTGCCCGAAGTGGACGGTGCCACCGGGCAGCGTGCCGAACGTCGGCAGGTGGCTGGGCGCGATGTCGATCGGGCCGCCCCACGCATCCTCGAGCGGGACATCGCGCAGCGCCGGGTAGAGGCGCCGGAACCCCCGCACCGCGAGCCGGACGGAGCCCAGGTCGCGTGTCACCCAGTCGCCGAGCCGGCCGCCGTATCCGGCGCGTCCGCCGCCCCCGCCGAACACGATCCGCCCGTCGCGGGTCGTCCGCCAGTAGTGGTTGGTGAACCGGCCGTCGGTGATCGCCTCGCCGCCGGTGTAGCCGATCGCCGACAGTCGCTCGGGCATGGGTGCGGTCGCCACGACGTACGAGGACCAGGTGACGAGGCGGGCGCCGAACCCCGGCCAGCCCGCGGCCCAGGCATTCAGCCCGAGCACGACCTGGTCGGCGGCGACGGCACCCGCACCGGTCCCGGCCTCCCACTCGAGGACGATCGGGCGCCCCGGCAGCAGCCTCCGCACCGGCGTCCCCTCGTGGATCTGCGCACCGCGCTCCAGCAGGACCCGCCGCAGGCCGCGGGCCAGCCGTGCCGGCTGGATGCTGACGTCGCCCGGCACGAGGTAGCCGGCGCCGAGCATCGGGCTGCCGCCCCGCCGCTGCACCTCCGCCGCGTCGAGCGGGACGATCCGGTCGCCGAAGCCCAGCTCGCCCAGCCGCCGGGCGAGGCCGTCGAACGCCCCTCGCTGCGCCGCCGACGTCTCGGCGAGGAGCGTGCCTGCCCGCTCCACCCAGGCGTCCACGCCGTGGGCTTCGCACCAGGCCGCGATCGCCTGCGGCGCGTCCTCGGCCGCGAGCGCCGTGGCGACCGCCCCGTCGGTGCCGAACCGGCGCTCGAGCGCCCGGATGCTCTCCCACATGCCCGTGGCGAAGCCGCCGTTCCGCCCGCTTGCCCCGCCGCCCACGACGTCCGCCTCGAGGATCGAGATCCGGATGCCCGGGTTCGCCTCGAGGGCGTGCCAGGCGGTCCACAGGCCGGTGAACCCGCCGCCCACGATCGCGAGATCCACCCGTGGACCGGGCGCGAGCGGTGGCGCCGGCTCGGCACTACCCGCGCGGCGCTCCGCCTCGAGCGCGTCGCACAGCCACCAGCTGCGGCGGTTGCCCAGGACCGGGGCCATCCGGGCGAGATCCGCCTCGATGACGCCGCGCAGCGATCGCGGCGCGCTCAACCGCCGCTGACGCAGAACTCGTTGCCGGCCGGGTCGGCGAGGACCGTCCAGCGGAAGTCGCCCAGGCCCCGCTCGGCGATCACCGTCGCGCCGAGGCCCACGAGCCGCGCGACCTCGTCCGCCATCGACTCGCATCGGAAGTCGAGGTGGACGCGGTTCTTCACGACCTTCGGCTCCGGCACCTTCTGGAACAGGATCGGCGGCCTGCCCGCGACCGGCGGCTGGCCCTCGACCCGCGGCGGCACGAGCGCGACGTACTGCTCGTTGACCTCGCGGCGCTCGTAGCCCGGGCCGAGCGCGGCCTGCCAGAAGTCGACGACCGCGCCGTGGTCGGCACAGTCGATGACCACCTCCGTCATCAGGAGCGTCATCGTCGATCCACGCCCGCTCGCTCGGCCGAAGGCAGGCTCGCAGCCGTGGGCTGATCCACGCTGTCGAGCAGGTCGAGGAGCGGCCTGGATTGCACGGCCTCGAACATCCGGCGGGCCTGGTCGCGGAATGGCCGGGCGATCGCCGGCTGATCCCGGAGCGCCGCTGCCAGGCCGAGCGCCGCCAGTGCCGCATCGAAGTGCACGCCCTGGGCGTCGAGCGCGGCGACGGCCGCTCGGCCCTGCTCGCCGCCGACCGCCCGGTCGCCCGTCAGCGCGGTGGCGATCGCCTCCGTGGCGGCAGCGAGGGTGTTCACCCACCGCCCCTGGCGGGCCAGCGCGTTCGACTCGTCGCGCGCCGCAAGCGCCGCCGTCACGTCGCCGACGAGAGCCGCGGCGATCGCGACCCGCAGGTACGCGAACCGCGCGTTCGTCTCGTCGTCTCGAGCCATCGTCAGCCCGTGATCGATCGCGCCACGCAGGTCGCCCGCGGCGAGCGCGGACCAGGCCCGGGCGTCCTCCTCGACGGCGCCGATCGCGGATCCCGCCGGCCGCCTCGTCCATTGCCGCCGCTCCCCGCGGAGGACGGCGTAGACGAACTCGATTACCTCGTTGATCAGTCGATCGGCGGCCTCGAGCCCCAGGTCGAGCACGGCGCGGACGCGCGCGGACCCCGCGTCCCAGTCGCCGATGTGCAGGTCGTATTCCCCGGCATTCGACGCGAAGAAGGCGGCCGCCTGCCGGGAGCCGGCACGGAGCGCGTCCGCGAGGCCATCGGCCGAGAGATCGCGCCCGCGCACGACGTCATCGTCGGCGAGCGTGACCGAGAGGTTGATGCGCGCCACTTCGGCGATCCGCGTGAGGCCGGCCGCGGTGCCCCGGGTCATGACCCCCTCCAGGATGATGCCGCCCTCGATCGGCCGGCCGAGCGCCGGCAGGGTCGCACCCCGCGCGGCAAGGAGGCGGAGGACGAACTCGACATCTCCTGTGCGCTCTGCCGGCGTCAGGATCTGGTCGAGCACGGCGGCCGCTTCGGCGTTGTGCCCCTGCCGCAGCTGGGCACGCGCGATCACGAACTGCATCGTGAGGAGCGGCAGGCTGTCCACGCCGACGTCGGCGAACGCCACCAGGCCCTCCCGCGCGAGGCGCTCGGCGCCGGCGATGTCGGTCGGCAGGAGCGCTTCGGCGGTTCGCGCGCTGGCCCGCGCCATCGCGAGGCGGTCGCCGAGCGCCGTCGCATGCTCGAGCGCGCGCGACAGGAGCGTCTGCGTGCGCTCGTAGCGCCCCGAACGCTCGGCGACATCGGCCGCCCGTTGCAGGAGCTCGAGCCGCTCGCGCTCGTCGCCCGGCAGGGATTCGGCCGACTCGAAGTACGCCAGCGCCTGCTCCGACGCGCCCAGCGATGCGGCCCGCTCTGCCGCTGCTCGGAGCGAGATCCGGGCCTGCGTCGCGAGCGCGTGCGCCTCCTCGCCGTCGGGAGCCGCCTGGAACGCGGCGAGGTAGTGCGTGGCGAGGACACCGTGCAGCTCCTCGTCCCCCAGCGCCTCGAAGTAGCGGGCGGCGGCCAAATGGCGGCTGCGGCGCTCCCTTCGCGCCAACGTCCCGTACGCGACCTCGCGAATGAGCGCCTGCACGAAGCCGTACTGGCCCCGCTCCGGCGATCGGGGGTCGGTGTCGAGCGAGAGCAGGTCACGAGCCACGAGCGAGCGCAGCCGCGGCTCGAGCACCTCGGGACCTTCGGCGGTGACTGCAGCGAGGGCAGGCAGGGCGAACGTCTGGCCGAGGACCGAGGCGTCCTGGACCAGGGACCGGTCGGCGGCCGGGAGCGCGTCGAGCCGGGCGGCGATGAGCGCGTGGAGCGACGGGGGAACGTCGATCACGTCCAGCGACGCGACGGCGCGGTACGTCCCATCCTCGGTCGCCTCGAGCCGACCGGAGCCGACGAGCATCCGCACCATCTCCACGGCGTACAGCGGCACGCCGCCGGCCCGATCGAGGATCGCGCGCGCCGCAGCCTCCGGCAGGCCCGGCACGAGACCGCCGAGCAGCAGCCGCATCGCCGCATCGTCCAGCGGCCCGAGCGGCAGCGACGTGGCATTGCGCGCCGCCCCCCACGTGGGGCGGCGGTCGAGCAGCTCGGGCCGCGCGAGCGTCAGCACGTAGATCGGGTAGCTCTGGCTCCACTCCATCACGTATTCGATGAAGTCCAGCTGCCCGTCATCGGCCCACTGGATGTCCTCGAACAGCAGGACGACCGGATCCTCCGCAGCCAGCCGCTCGAAGAACAGGCGCCAGCCGGCGAACAGCCGATCGCGGCCGCCCGGCGGCGGCTCGCCCAGGCCGAGCAGCGCGAGCAGGCACGGCTCGATGAACGGCCGTTCGTCCCCGTCGGGGACGTGCCGCTCGAGCGTCTCGCGGATGCGCACGCGCGTCGTGTCGTCGTCGTCGGATTCCAGCAGGCCGGCGCGCTTGCGGACCATCTCGCTGAGCGCCCAGAACGAGATGCCCTCGCCGTACGCCGGCGACCGACCCTCGTGCCAGAACATCGTCCCCGCGAGACCGTCGGTGTACTTCGAGAACTCCCAGGCGAGCCGGCTCTTGCCGATCCCCGCGTCGCCGGTGATCGACACCAGCCGCGCGCGTCGGTCGCGGGCCACGGCGTGGTACGCGTCGCGCACGAGGCGGAACTCGGCATCGCGGCCCACGAACGGCGGCTCGAGACTGTCCACCCGGCCGATGCCGCGCGCCTTGGCGACGACCCGGAGCGCCCGGAAGACCGGCACGGGCGCGGTCTTGCCCTTGAGCACGCTCTCGCCCGCGGGCTCGAAGGCGATCGCCCGCTCAGCGGCCGCGCGTGTCCCCTCGCCCACGAGCACCGTGCCCGGCGGCGCCACGGACTGGACGCGCGCCGCGGTGTTGACGAGGTCACCGGCGACCAGGCCCTGGTTCGTGGCGCCGATCGTGACGGCGGCCTCGCCCGTCAGGACACCGGCGCGGGCCTCCAGCTGCGTCCCGAGCTCCTCGCCGAGCGCATGGACGGCCCCCACCAGGTCGAGAGCGGCGCGGACGGCTCGCTCCGCATCGTCCTCGTGCGCGGTGGGAGCGCCCCAGACCGCCATGACGGCATCGCCGATGAACTTCTCCACCGTGCCGCCGTAGCGGGCGATGATCTCGCTCGAGGTTTCAAAGTAGCGGGACAGCAGCTCGCGGACCTGCTCGGCGTCGCGCCCCTCGGCGAGCGTCGTGAAGCCCACGAGGTCGGCGAACAGGACGCTCACCACCCGCCGCTCGGCCTGGCCGGCACCCGGACCCGCCGCGTCACCCGGAACCCGTGGCGCGCCGGTCCCGGTGCGCGGGAAGCCGGATGCCAGGCGCTCGCCACACTCGGAGCAGAACTTCGCTCCGGGGGTGGTGGGCGCGCCGCAGGCGGGACATCCGGCGACCAGGGCCTGCCCGCACTCGGAGCAGAACTTCGATTCGGCGCGGTTCTCGGCGCCGCACGCCGTGCAGGTCAACAGCTGCTCCCTGTGCTCGGTCGGGTCACCCGAACGCTACCCCACGGACCCGGGCGGATGAGCGGCGTGCACGCCCATCCCTCAGTGCCAGGCGGAGCGCGCCGCCTCCGGGTACAGGCGCACCCGGCGGTACGGCTCCCGACCACGGGAGCGCGACACGAGGTTCGCCCGCTCCGCCATCTGGTGCTGGAGCCGTCGGATGTACGCGTTCTGCGGGGCAAGCTCGACCGGCTCCTGGCGCTTGATCACCAGGCCGATCGCCTCCTCGGTCTCGCGCATCGCGGCCTCGCGCGGGTCCACCTCGAGCGAGAAGATCGAGGTCAGGCTGGCCTGCATCTGGACGACCGTGTTCGCCTTGAGGACGTAGATCGGGATGCCCTGCTCCTCGGCTTCGCGGATCGAGGGCGGCTTCTGGCGGTACTCGCTGCGCAGCGTCATCACGACGTCCGATTCGTCGACCTCGCGCGACACGACGACCGGCAGCTCCAGGTCGCGGATCGCCTGCTCGAGGCGCTTGCGCGAGACGCCGTGCGGGTACACGCGGAGCGTGGGGAGCGAGCTGCCCGCGGCCTCGCGGGCAGCGGCGCCGAAGCCGTCGTCGTCGGCGTCCGTCTCGACCTCGTCGGGCGCCTCGCCCGGCACCTCGAGGTCCGCCGCGTTGACCGGCCGGGTCCCCTCCTCCTCCTTGAACGAGTCGAGCGCCCGGGCAGCCTGGTCGCGCCACGCCCGCTGCCGCTCCAGCTCGCGGGCATCGCGGGCCGAGACGTCGGTCAGCGCCGGGGCGCCGTCATCCCGCTCACCGCGTTCGAGCGGCCCGCGATCCGCGAGCTCACCCGCGACGAACGGGGCGCCGGTCCGAGGGTCGCCGGGAGGAACGGCGAACCGCTCGCCGGGAATCACGCCCGGGGGCGCCGGTCGGTCACCCTCCGGTGCGGTCCGCCCGCTCCGGTCGCTGCCGCGCGGCGCCCGCCAGCCGCCGGACTGTCCGGGACGGAACCCCGGCCGGGCCGGCAGTCGCTCGTCGCCACCCCGGCCGCCGCCCGTCCGGTACTGGGACGTGCCCCGCCAGCCCGGCTCGCGCGACCACGACTGGCCCGTGCCGACGAGGCCGGCCCAGCGGTCGCCGGGCGTGAGCGCGGCCTGCTCGCGTGCGGTGGGCTTCGGCCGCGACTGGGACCGGTGGACGCCCTCCTCGTCCCGCCAGCGGAGCTCGGGAGCGATCGGATCGCCGCGGAGGAGCGCATCGACCGTCTCGGCGACGTCGGGGTGGACGATCACGCGGTCGCGATCCTGGATCTCGACGATCGCGTCGAACGTGGGCGGCGCCTTCCGCTCCAGCACGCTCTTCTGCGAGCGCCGGCGGCGCGCCTCCTCGTCACCCAGCGTCACGCTCTGGATGCCGCCGATCAGGTCTGACAGCGTCGGGTTGAGCATGAGGTTGTCGAGGTTGTTGCCGTGGGCGGTCCCGATGAGCTGGACGCCCCGCTCGGCGATCGTGCGGGCCGCCGCCGCCTCCAGCTCGGTCCCGATCTCGTCGATGACGATGACCTGCGGCATGTGGTTCTCGACCGCCTCGATCATCACCTCGTGCTGGAGGGCGGGCGTCCGGACCTGCATCCGGCGCGCCTTGCCGATCGCGGGATGCGGGATGTCGCCGTCGCCCGCGATCTCGTTCGAGGTGTCCACGACCACGACCCGCTTGCCCATGTCGTCCGCGAGCACGCGCGCGGCCTCGCGGAGCATCGTCGTCTTGCCGATGCCGGGCCGGCCCATGATCAGGATCGACTTCCCGCTCTCCACGAAGTCGCCGATGATCTCGATCGTGCCGTACACGGCCCGCCCGATCCGGCAGGTCAGTCCGACGATCTTGCCGTTGCGATTGCGGATCGCCGAGATCCGGTGGAGCGTCCGCTCGATGCCCGCCCGGTTGTCGTCGCCGAACGTCCCGATGTGGTCGACGACGTGGGCGATGTCGGCCTCGACGATCTCGCGCTCGAGCAGCGTCACCTCCGCGTTCGGGTAGCGAGCCTCGGGACGCCGCCCGAGGTCC
>DASSPX010000060.1:0-23861 GCA_035699445.1 Candidatus Limnocylindrales bacterium
TGGCATCGTCGTCGACAAGCACAAGGTCGATCTCGAGCAGCCGCTGAAGTCGCTCGGCACGTACAAGGTCGCGGTCAAGGTGTTCCAGGGCATGACCCCCGAGGTCACGATCGTCGTCGAGCCGAAGGGCTGACCCGCCGCTCGAGGTGGAGACCCGTGTCGCGCTCTCCGGGGAGCCGCCCACGGGCCCGAACCTGACGCCCCACAACCCCGACCGCGCCGACCCGGGCAGCACGGGCGAAGTCCCCGCCCGATCGGTCGCCGATCGCCCGCTCCCGTTTCCCGCGTTCCGGGACATCGTCGAGGACGCGCTCCT
The DNA here is from genome assembly GCA_035699445.1 of Candidatus Limnocylindrales bacterium. Classification (GTDB taxonomy): domain Bacteria; phylum Chloroflexota; class Limnocylindria; order Limnocylindrales; family CSP1-4; genus DASSPX01. The sequence continues at coordinate 317 of DASSPX010000060.1, forward strand.
GCCCGCGATGCTCCTTCGCATCGTGCTCATGGCGTTCGGCCTGCTGGCAGTCATCGTATTCCGACCGGATGCGCTGCCGGCCGAGCCGATCCTCGGCGTCTGGGATCGCTGGGACGCGCCGCACTTCCAGGAGATCGCCCGGCACGGCTACGGGCCCCCGGCCGATCCGGCCCGGATCGTCCTGTTCCCGCTGTTTCCCGCCCTGATGGCTGCGGGGGCGCTCGTCGTCTCGCCGCTCGTGGCCGGCTCGGTCATCTCGTTCGTCGCGACGCTGGTGGCGGTCGCGGGCCTGTACGTCCTCGCGCGCTGGGATAGTGGCGACCGCGCCAGGGGCCGGACGGCCGTGCTGGCGCTCGTGCTCTTCCCGACCGCGTTCGCGCTTGTCGCGCCCTATTCCGAGGCGCTGTTCCTGGCAACCGCGATCTGGTCGTTCGTGCGAGCGCGACGCGGCGACTGGCTGGGCGCCGGCATTCTCGCGGCGCTCGCCGGCGCGACCCGGCTCCAGGGCGTGTTCCTCCTGGCCGCCCTCGCGGTGGAGTACCTGGCGATGCTCCGTCGCGAGCCCGACCCCGCCCGCCGCCGCCCGATTCGCGTCGCGCGGGACCTCGCCGCTCTCGCGATCGGGGCGATCGGCCCCGCGGTGTACCTCGCCATCAACTGGCTGACGTTCGGCAGCCCCCTCCACTTCCTGACCACGCAGGCCGAGGTGTTCCAGGTGCGAACGACCGTCCCGTGGGAGGCGCTGCGCAATCTCGTCGGGAGCGTGACTTCCTCGCAGCTCGGCGAGTTCTGGGCAACCGTCTATCTCGCGCCGCTGGTCGCGCTCGTCATCCTCGCGATCGCCACCGCCTGGACGGTGATCGGGGCCGGGAGCCGCCCGGGGTATGCCACGTACACCGCGCTCCATCTCGTGAGCTTCTCCACGCTCACCTGGCCGATCAGCGTGCCGCGCTACATCCTGACGGTCTTCCCGATCGCGCTCGCGGCGGCCCGGCTGCCGGCGTGGCTGGCGGGCCCGGCCCTCGCGGCGTCCACCCTCCTGCTGGGGGTGTGCACGACGCTGTTCGTCATCGGCCACTGGGCGTTCTGAGCCCCATCGCCGGCTGACATGTCCGGTCTGGCGGATCCGGGACTGACCGGCCGGACCGCCTACTCGCGCAGTCGCCAGACGCTGACACCGCCCGCGCTGTATACGGTCTCGAACCGGTCGCTCGCCCAGAACTCGGTGGTCGTGCCGTCCGCGCAGTCCGGGATGCCGCCGGACGACAGGACGTACGTTGCCCCGTACCGCTCGAGCAGGGTGGCGGCGACGTCGGGGCCGTCGCAGTAGATCGCATTCAGGTCGCGCGCCCTCGGGTCCGGGTCGTACCCGAGGTTCGCCACATAGGGCCCGAAGGTCGAGATGCGCAGCCGGCCGGCGAGGTCGACCGGGCTGTTCACGAACGCGTCGGTGGCGAACACCGCACGCTCGGGCGTGTTTTGCTCGATCCATCGCGCGGCCGCCTCCTGCGCGGGCGACATCGTCACCAGCGGGTTCACCGCGTGCCACAGCGCGATCAGCCCGGGCGAGATCGCCGAGACGGCGAGGACCCCGGCCACGAGCACGGCCGGCCAGCGACGCATGAGCGAGCCGGCGAGGATCGCGACGGCGATCCACATCGTCTGGAAGTACTTGTTCATGTCGAACTCGACCGCGCTCACGGCGACGACGTTGGGAACCATGAACAGCGCGAACAGCCACGCACCCAGAAAGCGACGCGACGGGATTCGCCCCCACCCGACTGCCAGGAGCGCGAGCACGAAGGGCAGCCCAAGGTTCGTGAGGTAGAAGAACGCGACCGCCGGCAGCCCATCCTCGCGCGGGGCTTCGCTCCATCCCGAAACCAGTCGGAAGGCCCCTCGCTCGCCCTGCTGGACGACCGCTCGCGCGATGAACGGGACGGCCAGTCCGAGCGGGGCGAGGAACAGGAGCGCGTCGCGCAGGAACGTGGGCCGGTTCCACTCGCCGCGCGTGATCACGAGGAGCAGGGCCACGAGGTACGTGGCAGGGAAGGCGTAGAAGTGGAATGGAGCCAGGAGCGCTGCCACGAGACCCGCGAGGAGGACGCTCGCGGGCCGCCGCCCGAGGCTCGCGTGGAGCAGCACGATCGCGGTGACGAGCGCGGGCAGCCCGATCGTCGAGGCCCGGTGGGGGAAGAAGCCGGTGCCGAGCACGGAGGCGATCCGGAACTTCGGCCAGCCGTCCGCCCAGGTGTTGTCGTACGGGGTCGTGGCGAGCAGCATCGCCAGGTCGCCGCCCGCGAGGAGATCGCCGACGAGCCGCAGCCAACCCATGCCGCCGCCGAAGCAGACGAGGATCGCGGCGATCGACGCCACCCGACGGCTGCCGGTCAGCCGGCGGGCGAGCTCCCAGCTCACGAGCGCGAGCGACGCCGCGAACAGCGCGCTCGAGGCGAAGAACACCGGGATGACGTCGAGGCCCGCGACGCGGGCGGCGATCGCGCCGTGGAAGTCGGCGAACCAGTGGTAGGTCAGCGGCACGCCGGCGAAGTACGGCACCTCGGGCGGGAAGTTGCCGTGGACGATGCTGTTGCCGATCGCGACGTGGACGAGCAGGTCGCTCCAGTTCCAGCCGCCCGAGACCCACCCGTCGGGGGTCTCCCGCCAGCCGTTCAACGCGAGCACGCTCAGCACCACGATTCCGACGGCGTTCGCGACGAGCAGCGGCGCGGCCTGCCGGCGAAGGGTTGCCACGACGTCCGGGGTCAGGGCGCGCGACCCCGTGACGCTGCCGGTTCGCCATGCGACGGCCGTCCCCAGCGCGAGCAGCGCGGTCGCGACGAGGATGCTGTGCCGCCCGAACCCGATGCCCAGGGACACGAGGTGAACGAGGTGCGCCGAGAGCAGCACGCTGACCACGATCCCTGCACCCAGCCGGCCGGGGAGCGGGATCGAGGGTGCGAACCGTCCGACGAGGACCCAGCCGGGGAGCACGAACAGGAACGGCCAGACGATCGGCACCGCGGCGACCGGCGCCAGGGCGGCGACGAGCACGAGATCCACCGCGACGATCGCGGCCACGAGGTTCGCGCCCGCCCGTCGGTCGTCCACGCCCTCCACCGCCGGTGGATGATAGCCAGCGCCATGGCCGCCCCGACCATCCTGCACGTCGACCTCGACGCGTTCTTCGCGGCCGTCGAGCAGCGTGACCGGCCGGAGCTGCGCGGCCGGCCGGTGATCGTGGGCGGTGGCGGACCGCACGATCGCGGTGTCGTCAGCGCGGCCAGCTACGAGGCGCGGGTGTTCGGCGTCCGCTCCGCGATGCCCCTGCGGACGGCGGGCGCCCTGTGCCCGCAAGCCGTGTTCCTGCCCGTGGACGGCCGCAAGTACCAGCGGGTGAGCCGCGACGTGATGACGATCCTGCGCCAGTTCACGCCGCTGGTCGAGCCGATCTCGATCGACGAGGCGTTCCTCGACGTCCACGGGTCCGAGGCGCTGTTCGGCGACGGCCCGGCGATCGCGCGCCGGATCAAGGACGCGGTGCGGGCCGAGGTCGGGCTCACGGCGTCGGTCGGCGTGGCCACGACGAAGCTGGTCGCGAAGATCGCCTCCGACCTGCGGAAGCCGGATGGGCTGGTCGTGGTCCCGGCCGGGGAGGAGGCGGCGTTCCTGGCGCCGCTGCCCATCGGGCGCCTGTGGGGCGTGGGCGAGAAGACGGCGGCCGCGCTCCGCGACTACGGGGTTGCGACGATCGGCGACCTCGCCGCGCTGGATCCGGCCCTGCTCGAGCGGCGCTTCGGCCGGCACGGTGCGTCGCTCGCGGATCGGGCACGCGGGATCGATGGCGACCGGGTGGTCGGCGAGGGCGAGGCCGCGAAGTCGGTGGGGCACGAGCACACGTTCGACGTCGACACCGCAGATCGCGAGGTGATCGAGCGCACGCTGCTCGGAATGGCCGAGGGCGTCTCGCGTCGGCTGCGATCCGCGGGGCTGCGGGCGTCCACCGTCACCGTGAAGATCCGGGACGCCTCGTTCCGGACGATCACCCGCCAGACGACGCTGCGCGAGCCGACCGACCTCACGGAGCCGATCTTCGCCGCTGCGCTCGAGCTCGCCCGGCGGGAGCTCCACGGGCAGCGGTTGCGGCTGGTGGGCGTCACGGCCTCGAACTTCCGCGAGCGGGAGCAGCTCGGGCTGTTCGAGGCGGAGGAGGTCCCACGCCGGCATCGGGTCGCGGAGGCGGCGGACGAGCTGCGGCGTCGCTTCGGGTCCCGCGCCGTCACTCGGGCGCGCCTGGTGAACGCAGCGCTGCCTGCGCCGTTCGAGCGCGACCCGAGGACCGCACCGGAGCGGCGGGTGGGGGTCGACCACGAACCGGGCGACCCTGCGGGTGGTCCGACGGGGCAGGCCGGCCGTGACACCCGAGCTGTCAACGGGGACGCCGACGATCCGCTCGCCGAGGGTTGACATCGAACAGGTGTTCGGTCTAGCCTGACGCAGAGTCGAACAGGTGTTCTGTCGCCGGTGTGCCCCCGGGCGACCCTCCCGCCGACGGAAGGAGCCCAGAAGATGGCGATGCAGCGAGTCGATCCCGTGGCGGTCCGTGTGCGCACGGACTGGTTCGACGGGGTCCCGAGAGAGATCGAGTGGGCCGGCCGGCGCCTGCCCGTCACGAAGCTCGTCGCGGTGCGCGACGAGCGCGCGGCGTTCCCTGCGATCACCGGACCGCGCACGCGGTTCGAGGTCGAGAGCCACCGGCTGCGAATGGCGCTCACGTACCACCACCGCTCGCGCCGATGGGCGATCGAGGGTGTGGAGGACGCTCGGGCGGCCTGACACCACCTCCTCCCCGCCGACGTCGGCTCCTCCCCCGCGTCGGCTTGACCGGCCGTGCGGGACGGGCGCGCGGATCCCGCGCTCGTCCCGTCGCCGGCCAAACGGCGTCGTCATCGCGTGCGGGCGAGCCGGGACCGGGTGCCGGCGGCGTCACCCTACAATCCGTGCTCGTGGATCTTCCCCCCGGCTTCGCGTCCCTGACCGTGCGCGAGTTCACCGATCGCCTCGCCTCCGAGGAGCCGGTCCCGGGCGGCGGCAGCGCGTCGGCGGTCGCCGCCAGCCTCGGCGCCTCCCTCGTCGCGATGGTCGCCGCCTTGTCCGCGGATCGACCCAGGTATGCGGAGCACGCCGGCCTCCATGTCGAGGCCCGTGCGGCGACCGAGGCCCTGCGCGAGCGACTCCTTGCCCTCGCCGACGAGGATGCGGCGGCCTACGCGGGCTTCGCGGCCGCGATGAGGCTGCCGCGAGGAACGGATGAGGAGCAGGCCGCACGGCGCGCCGCCCTGTCGGATGCCGCCCGGACCGCGTCCGAGGTCCCGCTGGAGTGCCTCGAGGCGTGTCATGAGGTCGCGGTCTGGGCGGAGGCGCTCGCCGGACGGAGCAATCGGAATGCGTCGTCGGACCTCGAAGTGGCCTCGCTGCTTGCGTCGGCCGCCGCGCGTGGAGCCGGCGCCAACGTCGCCGTCAACCTGCCGTCGGTCGGCGACGAGGCCTGGGCAGGCGAGATCCTCGCCAGGGTGGATGCGCTCGTGGACGACGTGGAGCGTCTCGCGGACCGGACGCGCGAGGTGGTGCGCGGCGGCGATCCGCGCGATCCGCTACCGCCGCGCGCATGAAGGAGGAGTCGCGCGACGAGGTCGGGCCGCGGTTGCTCCTCGGCGCGCCGATCGCCGCCGAGATCCGGGCCGACGTCAAGGCGGACGTCGCGGCCTTTGCCCGCCGTCGTGGACGGGCCCCAACGCTGGCGGTCGTGCTCGTCGGCAGGGACGCGCCGTCGGCCGTGTACCTCCACCAGATCCTGAAGCATTGCCAGTCGGTCGGGATCGACGGACGGCTGGTCGAGATCCCCGGCCGGGCCACCGCGGCCCAGGTGCGGGAGGAGGTCCGGCGACTGAACGCGGACCCGCTCGTCGCCGGGATCATCGTCCAGATGCCGCTGCCCAAGCGCATCCCGCTGAGCGCCGTCGTCGACACGCTCGAGCCGGCCAAGGACATCGACGGGCTGCACCCGCGGAACGTGGGCCTGATGACCCTGGGCTACGACGGGTTCCTGCCCACCACGGCCCACGCCGCCGTCGAACTGCTGAAGCGCTCCGGGATCCCGCTCGAAGGGCGCCACGCCGTCGTCGTCGGTCGCTCGAACGTGGTCGGGAAGCCGGCGGCGCTCCTGCTGCTTCGCGAGAATGCCACGGTGACGGTGTGTCACTCCCGGACCACCGACCTTGCCGCCCAGACCCGACGCGCGGACATTCTCGTCGTCGCGGCCGGTCGCCCGGGCCTGATCACCGGCGACATGCTCAAGCCCGGGGCGGTCGTGGTGGACGTGGGCATCAACGTCGTCGGCGAGCGGATCGTGGGCGACGTCGACTTCGAATCGGCACGCGGCGTAGTGAGCGCGATCACCCCCGTCCCGGGTGGGGTGGGCCCGGTGACGAATGCCCTGCTCCTCACCCACCTCCTCACCGCCGCGCACCACCTGGCCGAGAACGGCCGCGTGGACCGGCCACTGCAGCCCGTCGGGAGTCGCCCATGACCGTCAGCGAAACCGGCCCCGCTTCGTCCACGGGCCCGTCGTCGAGCGCCGGATCGTTCCCGTCGGACCTCGACATCGCGCGCTCGGTGACCCCGCGACCGATCCTGGATATCGCCCGCGAGCTCGGGCTGCGGGACGAGGAGATCGAGCCGTACGGCCGGTGGAAGGCAAAGGTCACCCTCGACGGGATCCGTCGGCTCGAGGGAGAGCGGCCGCGCGGGCGCTATGTCGTCGTGACCGCCATCTCGCCCACGCCGCTGGGCGAGGGGAAGTCCACCACGACCGTCGGGCTTGCCCAGGGGCTCAACCACGTCGGCCACCGGGCGGCCGTCTGCATCCGGCAGCCGTCGCTCGGCCCCGTGTTCGGCATCAAGGGCGGCGCGGCCGGCGGCGGCCACAGCCAGGTCATCCCGATGGAGGACTTCAACCTCCACTTGACCGGCGACGTCCACGCGATCGGGGCGGCCCACAACCTCGCCGGGGCGTTCCTCGACAACTCGCTGCATCACCGGAACCCGCTCGGGATCGAGCCCCGGTCGGTCCTGTGGCCGCGCGTCGTGGACATCAGCGACCGGGCGCTGCGGCACGTGATCATCGGCCTCGGAGGGCGGGAGGACGGGGTCCCGCGCGAGACCGAGTTCGTGATCACGGTGGGCTCCGAGGTGATGGCCGTGCTCGCGCTCGCGAGCGACCTTGCCGACCTGCGGGCACGCCTCGGCCGGATCGTGCTGGCGACCGACGCCGCCGGGAAGGCGATCACCGCCGAGGACCTCGGCGTCGCGGGCGCGATGACGGCCCTGCTCGTCGACGCGATCAAGCCGAACCTCCTCCAGACGCTCGAGGGTGGGCCGGCGTTCGTCCACTGCGGGCCGTTCGCGAACATCGCCCACGGCAACAACTCGATCCTCGCGGACCGGCTCGCCCTCGCCTCGACCGAGATCGCGTGCACCGAGGCGGGCTTCGGCGCGGACATGGGCGCCGAGAAGTTCTTCGACATCAAGTGCCGCGCCTCCGGGCTTCGGCCCGATGCCGCCGTCGTCGTGGCGACCGTGCGCGCGCTCAAGATGCACGGCGGGGTGGGCAAGATCGTGGCCGGCAAGCCGCTCGATCCGGCGCTCCTCGAGGAGAACGTCGAGGCCGTGCGGCGGGGCGCCACGAACCTCGCGAAGCAGATCGAGAACGTCCGGCTGTTCGGGATTCCCGCTGTGGTGGCGATCAACGCGTTCCCGAGCGACACCGACGCCGAGGTCGAGGCGATCCGGGAGGTGGCGCTGGCGGCCGGCGCGCGTGACGCCGTCGTGGCCACGCACTTCGTGAACGGTGGGGCGGGCGCCGCGGACCTCGCCCGGGCCGTCTGGGCCGCCGCTGAATCCGGTGAAGCGGACTTCCGGCTCCTCTACCCCGACGAGATGCCGCTGGTCGAGAAGATCGAGACGATCGCCACCCGCGTGTACGGTGCCGACGGGATCGAACTCTCACCGGCCGCGGCGAAGCAGCTGCGGCAGTACGAGGACCTGGGCTACGGCCACCTGCCGATCTGCATGGCGAAGACGCAGTACTCGCTCAGCCACGACCCCGCGCTCAAGGGCCGGCCAACCGGGTTCACCGTGCCGATCCGCGAGGTCCGCCTGAGTGCCGGCGCGGGGTTCGTGACGCCCATCCTGGGCGAGATGCGGACGATGCCCGGCCTGCCCTCGCGCCCGGGCGGCATGAACATCGACGTCGATGCCGAGGGCAGCATCCGGGGGCTGTTCTAGCCGGTTCGCCGGCGGCGCCCGACGAGCGCCGCGCCCCCGAGCACCGCGATCCCCGCGAGCACGGACACGGCTGCCGCGGCGACCGTCGCGCCGTCGATGCCCGACGGCGGTGAGGGCGACGAGCCGGGCGATGGTTCGGGGCTGAGCGGCGTTCCCCCGAAGACGGCGATCGCCTCCTGGAGACGCTGCGCGCCCTCCGGATCCTGGAGCGACCAGGAGGGCTGGCAGGAGTTGACCACCGGGCGCTCGTTCGGGGGCGCCCAGGCCACCCAGAGCCACGGCTCGCCGGGCGGCGCCAGCGGCCCCAGGGCGCACATGTCGGTTTCGGGCGAGGCCTCGCGCACGGTGAGCACCGGACCGCCGCCGGAGCCCCAGAACCAGCGGTCGACCTGGATCGTCGTCACGTCGCCCTGGCGCGCGACCACCCGCCCGGCGACGACCACGTGCTCCGCGTCGGCGATCGTGTCGAAGCCCTCGAACGCGATGCACGAGCACGCGGTGACGGGCAGCCCGAGGGCCAGCCACGGCAGGATGAGGAGGCCGGTGAGCAGGACCACCGCGCGCAGGCGGGGGACGGGACGAGTCAGGCGAGGGCGGTGCATGGCGAGGCCTCCGCTCGGGTTCGGGCGGAGACGCGCCTCGGTGCCCCTCGGTTTCCTCAGCCGCCGAGGTACCCCGCCGACAGCGCGAACCCGGCCGCGATCAGCACGCCGATGACCACGCCGGCGACCCCGACCCCCCACGCGGGCCAGTCGATCGGCCCGAGGGGCTCCTCGGCATGGCCGTGATCGTCGTGCTCGGCATCCTCGCCGTGGTCGCCGGCGCCGTGGGGTTCGGCCGCCGACCGGGGGGCGTGCGGGTCGGTCATCGGTTTGGGGGTCACCTCCGTGCGGCATTCTCCCACGCTCGGCAGGGACCCCGGCCTAGACTGCGGCGATGCTCACGCTGGTGGTGACGCGCCACGGCGTCACCGACCGCTCCCACCCGGAGCAGCACCTTGGCCAGACGATCGACGTGCCGCTCAACGACGCGGGTCGCGCGCAGGCTGAGGCACTGCGGCACCGGCTCGCCGCCGTGCGGTTCGAGCGGGTGGTCTCGAGCCCCCTGCTCCGGGCCCGGGAAACCGCGCGGATCCTTGCCGGTGGCACCCACGTCGAGCTCGACGCCCGTCTGCTCGAGATGGACTACGGCCGCTGGGAGGGCCTGACCTACGACGAGCTGGACCGCCGGTACGCCGCCGAGCGCGCCGCCTGGGTCCGGGCGCCCGACGTCCTGGCCTGTCCGGACGGCGAATCGGGCTTCGACGTCGCCGAGCGGGTCGGCGCCTTTCTCGTCGACCTGCTTCGCGACCATGTGCGGCGGCACGGCTCGTCGGCCGACGAGAGCGATCCCGTGCTGCTCGTGGCGCACAGCTCCACGAACCGGATCCTGGTCTGTCTCGCGCTCGGGCTGCCGATCCGCGAGTACCGCCAGCGGCTCGTCCAGGGTCAGGCGAACCTCACCGTGCTCCGGTTCGAGCATGGGGAGGGCCCGACCGATGCGCGTCTGCTCCTGCTGAACGACCTCGCGCACCTGCGCTCCGGGGACGCGCGACCCTGGGACTGACCGGGGCGAGCCTCAGGCCGGCCGCCGGCGCGGGCGAACGAACCGGAGCCAGATCCACGCGAGCGCGACGAGGACGAGGCCGCCGATCACGGCGTACTCGTACCGCTTCAGGACGTCGCCGATCTCCTCCCAGCGCTCGCCGAGCAGATAGCCCGCGCCGATGAGGAACAGGTTCCAGGGAATCGATCCGAGGACCGTGAACAGGACGAACGGCCCGAGCGGCATGCGTGCGATGCCGGCAGCGAACGAGACGAGCGACCGGACGACCGGGATCAGCCGCCCCAGGACGGCCGCGGCGGCACCCCAGCGCTCGAAGAAGGCCTCCGTCCGGACGAGATCGTCCTCCGTGAACCGGAGAAACCGGCCCCACCGCACGAGGAGCGGCCGCCCGGCCCAGGCGCCGAGCGCATACGCGAGGAGCGCCCCCACGACCGAACCGGCCGTGGCGAACGTCACGAGCAGTACGAGATTCCAGCGAGTGCCGGTCAGAGGCTCGATCGAGGTGGGGTCCGCCGCGAGGAAGCCGGCGAACGGGAGCACGAGCTCCGAGGGGATCGGGATCACGACGCTCTCGATCGCGACCCACAGGGCGACGCCGAGGTAGCCCACGGCCTCGTAGATGGCGGTCACGAGGTCGCGGACCGGCCCGTTCAGGAAGTCGAACACGGACCGGAAGCCTAGCCGACTACCATCGGCATCGTGCCCGATCCCCACGACGCCCCGTCATCCGGGGCGGCAGGCCCGCACTTCGACCCGCGGACTGCCCGACATGCCGACGCGGGTGCGGCGGCTCCTGGCACCGTCATCCTCACCGGCGCGGACCTGACCGTCGCCGATGTCGAGGCGGTTGCACGCGGTGGCTCCGGGATCGCGCTCGACGTCCACGCCCGCGAGCGGATGGTCGAGGCACGGGCGGTGATCGAGCGGCTCGTGGCCGAGGGCGCGGTCGTGTACGGGGTCACGACCGGCTTCGGCGACCTCGCCGGGACGTTCATTCCGCCGGTCGACGCCGCCCGGCTGCAGGAGAACCTGCTCGTCTCGCACGCGGCGGGTGTGGGTGAGCCGTATCCGCGCGAGGTCGTCCGCGCGATGCTCGTGCTGCGCGCGAACACGCTCGCGCTCGGTCACTCGGGCTGTCGGCCGCTGCTTGTCGACCGGATCGGCGAGCTGCTCGCGGCCGGGATCCACCCGGTGGTCCCGGAGCAGGGGAGCGTCGGCGCGTCAGGTGACCTCGCCCCCCTTGCCCACCTCGCCCTCCCGCTCATCGGGCGCGGCAGCGTGGAGGTGGGCGGCCAGGTGCAGCCGGCCCCCGTCGCGCTTCGCGCGGCGGGGATCGAGCCGCTCGTCCTGGAGGCGAAGGAGGGACTCGCGCTCCTCAACGGGACCCAGCTGATGAGCGCCATCGGGGCGCTGCTCCTCGCCGATGCGGATCGGCTCGTGCGGACCGCGACGGTGGCGGCGGCGCTCAGCGTCGAGGCGCTGCTGGGGACCGAGGTGGCGTTCGCCGAGCCGTACCAGCTCGCCCGTCCGCACCCCGGGCAGGTCGCGGTCGCGGCCGAGCTGCGGCACCTCCTGCGGGGGTCCGCGATCCAGGCCGGGCACCATGCGTCCGCGCACAAGGTCCAGGACCCCTACTCGCTTCGCTGCGTGCCGCAGGTGCACGGAGCGGTGCGCGACGCGCTCGACCACCTGCGCCGGGTGCTCGACATCGAGCTGAACGCCGCGACCGACAACCCGCTCGTCTTCCCCGAGGGCGGCGCGGCTCCGGAGGACACGGTGGCGACCGGCGGCGGGCGGGTGATCAGTGGCGGCAACTTCCACGGAGAGCCGATCGCGCTCGCGCTCGACTTCGCGAAGCTCGCCCTGGCCGAGCTGGGCGCGATCAGCGAACGCCGCACCGCGCTGCTCGTCGACGCACGCCTGAACGGCGGCCTGCCGCCATTCCTCGCCCAGGATCCGGGGCTGGAGTCGGGGATGATGATCTACCAGTACACCGCCGCCGCCCTCGCGTCCGAGAACAAGGTCCTCGCCCACCCGAGCTCGGCGGATTCGATCCCCACGAGCGCGAACCAGGAGGACCACGTCTCGATGGGCGCCGGGTCGGCGCGCCACGCCCGGAGCGTCCTCCGCAACGTCGAGCGGGTCGTGGGCATCGAGCTCGTCGTCGCGGCGCGCGCGCTCGACCTCCGGATGGCGGCGCTCGGTGGCGGCGTCGATGCCCGCCCCGGCGAGGGCGTGGCCGAGGCGCATCGGCGAATCCGGGCGGTGATCGCGCCGCTGGCAGGCGACCGCGAGCCGGGGGAAGATCTCGAGCGCGCCTGGCGGCTCGTGCACGACGGTGCCCTCGCCGGCCTGGGCCTGCTCGACCGTGCGGGAGGTCTGGCCGGAGAGGGTCGCTAGACTGGCCGGATGGCCGAGGTGCGGATCGTCGAGGTCGTCGACGCGGAATCGTTCGGGCTGATCCCGCCGTGCGCGGATCCCGGGTTCGACCACCGGTCGTGTGACTACTGGCAGGACGCCGACCGGGGCTCGAAGGCCGCCCGGCTCGCCTGGCTGGAGAGCGCTGCGCCCGCCGCCACGGAGCCGCCCGCGCGCGAGGAGCCGTTCAACCCGTTCGCGCCGGCCGCCCGGACGGCTTCCACCAATCCGTTCGCGCCGGACGCCAACCCGTTCGTTTCCGCGAACGACCCGCTCGCCGACAACCCGTTCGCGCCGCGTCGCCAGGCCCGGACGGCCGGCGAGGCCTCGGGGCCGCCGAAGCTGCGCCTGCTGTCCCGCGGGCTCGCGGTGTTCGGCAGCTACGCGAAGGTGCTGCAGGCCGACGGCGAGAGCGTCGCCTACTGCCAGTACGGTCCGCTGTCCGCGTATCCGCGCGCCCAGCGCACCCGTGAGCTCTACCCGCAGCTCCCGGACGCCCCGCTCCCGGCCGTGATCACGTGCATCGCGACGACCGCCGGCGCGCGACGTCAGGGCTGGGCCCGCCGGCTCGTGGAGGACGTGTGCGCCGACCTCGCCCGGCGCGGCTTCGCCGCCGTCGAGGCCTATCCCGAGATCGGGGCGCGCGAGAACGCGACGAGCGCGGCGACGCCCGCCTTCTGGGTCACGCTCGGGTTCACGGTCGCGGTGCCGGACGAGCGCTTCCCCGTCGTCCGCCGCGAGCTCGATTGAGCCGCGGGAGGGCCTGCCGGATGCGCGCCCTCCTCGCCGTCTCGCTTGGCTTCGCCGCCGTCATCGTCGCCGCCTGTGGTACCCCGCTCCTGCCCACGGACGAGATCGTCGTCGCGACGCCCGCCCCGACATCGCCGCCCGTAACGCCCAGCCCAGCGCTGCCCTCCGGCTCCGTGGCCGCGTTGCTCTACGACGCGACGCTGCTCGAGCTCCTCCCGGCCGAGCTGGACGGCCTGCCCGTCGAGTCCGCGCCGGAGGCCGCCGCCGACATCCAGACCGACGCCGATCTCGTGGCGGCCGGCGAGCGGCTCGCCCTCGGGCTCGTGGTCGATCCGGCCGGCGAACTGGCCGTCGCCGCCGTCATCGCCCTGCGGCCCGGCGTGTTCAGCGATGCCTTCTGGCGCGACTGGCGCGACTCGTACGACGCGGGCGCGTGCGCGCAGGCCGGCGGGGTGCGCGGCAACGCCGAGGCAACCATCGGCGGCCGGCTCGTGCACATCGGCACCTGCGAGGGCGGCGCGCGCACGTACCACGCGCACCTCGAGGATCGGAACATCCTGGTCTCCGTGACCGCGATCGGCGATGTCCGGCGGCTCGGCGAACGTCTCGTGAGCGAGCTCGGATCCTGACGGCGCGTCGCGTCCCCGCCAGCCTAGACTCGTCGGCATGACCGCTGTCTCCGCCGCGGGTCCGCGGCCCGTTCGCGCACCGCGCGGCCCCGAGCTCTCATGCCGCGGCTGGCAGCAGGAAGCCGCCCTCAGGATGCTGATGAACAACCTCGATCCGGAGGTGGCCGAGAACCCGGACGAGCTCGTCGTGTACGGCGGCACGGGACGCGCCGCACGAGGCTGGGACGCGTTCGACGCGATCGTCCGCGAGCTGCGGCGCCTCGCCGACGACGAGACCCTGCTCGTCCAGTCCGGCAAGCCGGTGGCGGTGTTCCGAACGCACGCGTGGGCGCCACGGGTGCTCATCGCGAACTCGAACCTCGTCGGCCGGTGGGCCACCTGGGACCACTTCCGGGAGCTCGAGCGGGCCGGACTGATGATGTACGGCCAGATGACGGCCGGCTCCTGGATCTACATCGGGACGCAGGGCATCCTCCAGGGCACGTACGAGACGTTCGCCGAGTGCGCGCGCCAGCACTTCGGCGGCACGCTCCGAGGGCGGGTCGTGCTGACCGCGGGTCTGGGCGGGATGGGCGGCGCCCAGCCCCTCGCGGTGACGATGAACGAGGGCGTCTGCCTCGCGATCGAGGTCGACGAGGCGCGGGCCCGCCGACGGCTCGAGATCGGGTACGTCGACCGGCTCACGAGCGACCCGGCCGAGGCGCTCGCGTGGGCTCGGGCGGCGGCAGCCGCGGGCGAAGCCACGTCCAGCGCGCTCGTCGGCAACGCGGCCGAGATCGAGCCAGCGTGGGCGGCGGCGGGCGAACGGTTCGACGTCGTCACGGACCAGACGAGCGCTCACGACGCGCTCGGCGGCTACGTCCCCGCGGAGATCGCGCTGGGCGACGCCCTGGAGCTGCGTCGCGCCCAGCCGGAGACGTATGTCGCGCGCTCGATGCGCTCGATGGCCCACCACGTGCGCGCGATCCTCGCGTTCCGGGACGCGGGTGCGGTCGCGTTCGACTACGGCAACAACCTGCGCGCCCAGGCGCAGGAGGCGGGCGTTGCGAACGCGTTCGACTACCCGGGGTTCGTGCCGGCGTTCATCCGGCCCCAGTTCTGCGAGGGACGCGGACCCTTCCGCTGGGCGGCGCTCTCCGGGGACCCGGCCGACATCGCGGCGACCGATGCCGCGATCCTGGAGCTGTTCCCCGACGACGACGGACTGCGCCGCTGGATCACGATGGCCCAGGCGAAGGTGCCGTTCCAGGGCCTGCCCGCCCGGATCTGCTGGCTGGGGTACGGCGAGCGGGCCCGGGCGGGTGCCGCGTTCAACGATCTCGTGCGATCGGGCAAGGTGTCGGCGCCGATCGTCATCGGGCGCGACCACCTCGACGCCGGCTCGGTCGCGTCGCCCAACCGCGAGACCGAGTCGATGCGCGACGGCACGGATGCCGTGGCCGACTGGCCGCTCCTCAACGCGCTCGTGAACACCGCCGCCGGCGCGACCTGGGTGTCGATCCACCACGGCGGCGGCGTCGGCATCGGGTACAGCCAGCACGCGGGCATGGTCGTCGTCGCGGACGGCACGGACCTCGCCGCAGAGAAGGTCGAGCGCGTGCTCACGACGGACCCCGGCATGGGCGTCGTGCGCCACGTCGACGCGGGCTATGAGCGCGCCATCGAGGTCGCGAAGGAGCGCGGCGTGCGGATCCCGATGCTTGACGGGGCCTAGGCTCTCGCTGCCGGTTCGCCGGACACGGGCATCTCGCGGATCCCGGGCAGCGGCGTGGCCAGCAGCGGCAGGAAGCTCACTAGCGAACCGACCGCCCCGATCCAGATCGTCGACCGCAGCCCGACGGCATCGCCGAGCGCGCCGCCGACGATGCTCCCGATCGGGATCGTGCCCCACACCACGAACCGCATCGTCGCGTTCATCCGGCCCTGCAGGCGCTCCGCCGTGATCGCCTGGCGGAAGCTGACCTGGTTGATGTTGTAGATCGCGACGCCGAAGCCACCGAGGAGTCCGCTCGCCGCCACGGCCCAGAACATCTGCTCGGCGGGTGCGGCCGCGATGATCAGCGGCGCGGGCGCGCTGAGCAGCGCTCCGGCAAGGATCGCCCGGCCGACCCCGATCCACGTGGCCGTGCGGGTGGCCACGAGCGCGCCGACGAGGAAGCCGACGCCCCCGAGGGACAACGCAAACCCGATCTGCTCGGGGGCGAGGCGGATCTCGCGGGCGAGGAACAGCAGCAGGATCGCCGTGCCGAGGTTGCCGAACAGGTTGGCGGTCGCGGTTGTGGCCGCGATGCCGCGCAGCGTCGGGTGACCGAGCACATACGCCAGGCCTTCCCGGATCTCCCCGCGCATCGACGTCTCGCGCCCGTGCTCGTCGACGGCACGCTCGGGGTGCGGCTCTCGGCGGCGGATCGAGACGACGAACAGCGCGGAGCCGATGAAGCTCAGGGCGTCGAGCAGCAGCGCCGTCGGCGCGGTGAGCGCACCGATGAGCACGCCGGCAATGGACGGGCCGAGGAGCTGCGCGCCCGATCGGCTCAGCTCGAGCTTCGCGTTGCCCTCCACGAGCTGGTCGCGGTCGACGAGCGACGGCAGGTACGACTGATAGGCGACGTCGAAGAACACGGTGAGGCAGCCGCTCACGAACCCGACGACGTACAGCTGCCAGATCGAGAGCACGCCGAGCGCATGGGCGATCGGGATCGAGATCAGGGCCAGCGCCCGGCCGACGTCGCCCACGATGAGGATCGGCCGGCGCCGGAGGCGGTCCACCCACACGCCGGCCGGCAGGCTGAGCAGGATGAACGGCAGGAACTCGAGCGTCACGAGCAGTCCGAACTCGAACGCGCTGACGCCGAGGATGTTCGCCGCGATGAGCGGCACGGCCAGCTGCGTCACCTGCGTGCCGACCTGACTGATCGTCTCCGCGCTCCAGAGCCGCAGGAAGTCGGCGTGGCGGAGAAGGCTGCGCGGCGGTGCGGTCATCGTCCTCTCCCCGGGCGCGGGTCATCGGCGTGGAAGTCTATCGTCTAACACGAGTGTGTCGTTGAGCGAACACGCGCCACGCTCGCGAGCGCCGCTGCGCGCCCGCCGCCCGGGCCGCCGAGCCGCCCGGTAGGATCGGCCGATGCTCGTCGAAAGCGTCCCGAACGTCTCGGAAGGCCGCCGGCTCGAGGTAGTGGACCGGCTCGCGGCGGCCATCACGTCGGTGCCCGGGGTGTTCCTCCTCGATCGCACGTCGGATGCGAGCCACAACCGGAGCGTGTTCACGATCGCGGGCGAGGATGCCGACGTGTCGGCCGCGCTGGAGCAGCTCGTCGCGGCTGCGATCGACGACATCGACATGGAGCGCCACTGGGGCGAGCACCCCCGGATCGGCGCCGTCGACGTCGTCCCCTTCGTGCCGCTTGCAAACACTCCGATGTCCGCCTGCGTGGAGCTCGCACGCCGGTTCGGGCAGCGGATCGCCACCCGCTTCGCCCTGCCCGTCTATCTCTACGCGGAGGCCGCGCAGCGGGGCGACCGGGTGCGGCTGGCCGATGTCCGCCGCGGCCAGTACGAGGGGCTCAAGGCCGAGATCGCGCAGCACGGGCGGGAGCCGGACTTCGGACCGACGCGGATGCACCCGCGGGCGGGCGCCATCGCCGTGGGTGCGCGCCCATTCCTGATCGCGTGGAACATCAACCTTGCCACGGATGACGTGGAGCTTGCGAAGCGGATCGCCCGCAGGGTGCGCGAGTCCGGCGGCGGCCTGCCGAAGGTCCAGGCGAACGGCTTCCGGGTCGAGGAGCCGGAGCGCGGACACCCGGTGCGCGCCCAGGTGTCGATGAACCTGCTCGACTTCAGTGTGACTCCGATCTGGCTCGTGTGGGAGATGGTCGCCGCGCTCGCGGCGGAGGACGGCGTGGAGGCAGCCGAGTCGGAGCTCATCGGTCTCGCCCCGCTCGCGGCGCTGCTCGACGTGGCGGATCACGCCGGGGCCGACCCGCGCGCGCCGGTCGAGGAACGGCTTGCCGGGGCCGCGGCTGCGATCCGCCTGCGCGACTTCGACCCGCTCCTTGCCCTCGAGCTCCGGCTCGAGGCAGCCCGATCCGCGGCGACGCGCTGAGCCCATGTCGCTCCGGGTGATCGAGGGCGGCCGCCTCGCCGAGGGCGGCCCGGGGCTGCTGGTCCACAACGCCTCGGAAGTCGCCACGCTGGCCGGAGGGCTCCGGCGCGGCCCGGCCCAGGGCGATCTCGCGGTGCTCGACGCGGCTGCCGTTGGTGGACCGGGGGCGCCGTCCGCGCCGGTCCTCGCCTGCTGGGACGGGCGGATCCTCGCCGCGGGCCCGCGCGACGAGGTGGAGCGGGCGATCGAGGCAGAGGGCTACCCGCTCGCCCGCTTCGCGCGCCTGGACGCCGGGGGTGGCGTGGTCACGCCCGGGCTCGTCGATCCACACACGCACCTGCTGTTCGCCGGCACCCGGGAGCAGGAGCTGCTCCTTCGCCAGCGCGGCGCCGGCTACCTCGAGATCCTCGCCGCCGGCGGCGGCATCCTGTCGACCGTCGCCGCCACCCGGGCGGCGTCCGCGGAGGACCTTGCCGCGCATGGGCGCCGGTGGCTCGACGAGATGCTCGCCCACGGCGTGACGACGATCGAGGCGAAGTCCGGCTACGGGCTGGACCTCCCGACCGAGCTGCGGCTGCTCGAGGTGGCCCACCGGCTCGGCCAGGAGGGTCCGATCGAGGTCCTGCCGACGTACCTCGGAGCGCACGCCGTCCCGCCCGAGTTCCGGGCCCGTCCGGATGGCACGGAGGCGTTCGTCCGCCACGTCATCGAGGAGCAGCTGCCGGGGATCGCGGCGCAGGGCCGCGCGCGGTCGTGCGACGTGTTCTGCGAGCAGGGCGTGTTCACCGAGGATCAGTCGCGCCGGATCCTCCGGGCCGCGGCGGGATACGGCATGGCGCCGCGCCTCCACGCCGACGAGCTCGCGCCGTCGGGCGGCGCCGAGCTGGCAGCGGAGATCGGGGCGCTGAGCGCCGACCATCTCGCGGCGCCGTCGGATGCGGGCATCGAGGCCCTCGCGAACGCGGCGGAGGGTGAGCACCCGGTGGTCGCGACGCTCCTGCCGGCAACGACCCTGTTCCTGATGAGCGACCACTACGCCCCGGCGCGACGGCTCATCGATGCCGGCGTGCCGGTCGCCCTCGGGACGGACTTCAACCCAGGCACGTCGCCGACCGCCAGCCTGCCGTTCGTGCTCACCGCCGCCTGCCTGCAGCTCCGGCTGACGCCGGCGGAGGCGCTGGCCGCCGTGACGATCAACGCGGCGCACGCCGTCGGACGCGGCGACGACCTGGGCTCGCTCGAGCCCGGCCGGCAGGCGGATCTCGTGATCTGGCGGGTCCCCTCGGTGGGGCAGCTCCCGTACTGGGTCGCGGCGGACCTCGTGGACACGGTCGTCAAGCGCGGCCGGATCGTCTACCGCCGCGCCTGAGAAGCCCCGCGATCAGGCCTTGCCGCGGGACTCCAGGATGACCGCGGCGGTCTCGGCAGGGAGCGTGCCGGGTGTGATGGAGAGCTTCGGCTGCGTCACCGGCTCCTGGCCCATCTCGTGCATGAACTTCCGGAGCGCCTCGTCGCACGCCGTCTCGTCCTCGCACACCGGCATCGCGACCACGATCTTCGGATCGAGCTGGGCGACGAGCTCGGCCGCCTTCGTGGCCGAGAGCGCGCCGCCGATCGGGACGCACGCCACGTCCACGGACCCGATGTCAGCCAGCTTCTCCTCCGTGAGCGTGTGGCCGATGTCCCCGAGGTGGATCGTGTGAATGCCGTCGAGCTCGACGACGAACGCGGTCTGCTTGCCGCGCACCGCCCCGCGGGCGTCGTCGCGGTACGTCCGCACGCCGGTCATGAGGACGCTGCGGACCTCGTACTCGCCCGGCCCGTCGAGGACGAACGCATCGTCGAGGCTGCTCGGCAGCACCGTGCCACCGTCGCGCGATCGGCGGCCCTTCGCCTTCGGGACCGGACGGTCGTCCGGGTGGCTGAACGTGACCACGTCGCCGGTGATGCCGCGCCCGGTGGGTCCCACGATCGAGGGGTAGGGATCGTTCACGACGACCGCATCGCGGCCGCGGAGGCGAACGCACGTGCCGCCGTACCAGCTGAGCTCCATGGCTGCGGATTCTGGCACACGCCGCTGCACCGGCGCTGCGCGCCGGGGGGCGGGGATCCTGTTCCGGCGGCGACCCTCCCGGACACGAATCGACCGGGAGCGCCTGCCCAATCGGCGCTCCCGGTCGGAGGGAGGGAGGATGGAACTGAGGGTGCGTTCCATGGACAACCGTAGGCATCGGGCATTCAATCCCGCGCAGGGACCGGTTAAGAAACGGACACTTCGCGGCAGGACCATCGGCGGGGCATCGGCGGGCTGCCTGCCCCACGAGGGCCTCGCCCCGGTGCGTGCCACAATCCGCGCCATGTCCCGTTCCATCCTCAGCATGCCCGTGGCCGGGCTGCTCACTGCGCTGCTCGTCGTGGGCTGCGGCAACTCGGCCCCCACGCCCGTCCCGAACTCGCCCTCGCCCTCGGAGTCGGGCTCGCCAAAGCCCACCAATGCGCCATCCGGTTCGGCATCGCCGTCGGCGTCCTCCGGACCCGGCGAGGACGGGTACGAGGCGATCGAGGCGGTCGTCCGCGAGATTCGCGAGCTCGAGGAGCAGAAGCCGGTGGAGCCGGAGGTGCTCGACGAGGCGGCCCTGGGCGAGTACGTCCGCGCGGAGTTCGACGAGCAGAACCCGCCCGCGTACGTGGAGGCGTACAACCGCCTCCTGAAGCACCTCGGCCTCGTCGCGCAGGACGCCGATGTGCAGGAGCTGTACTTCGAGCTGCTCGAGAGTCAGGTCCTCGGGCTGTACGACCCGCAGAGCGACCGCATGTTCGTCGTGTCCCGTCCCGGCACGCCCGGCGTCCTCGATCAGGCCACGTACGCCCACGAGTACGGCCACGCGCTCCAGGACCAGGCGTTCGACCTCGAGGCGGTCCAGGCGTGGGCGACCGATCAGGGCGACCGGTCGATCGCGCGGCTCGCGCTCATCGAGGGCGACGCGATGCTGATCATGACGCTGTGGGCGCAGCAGGAGCTGACGCCGGAGCAGCTCCTGGAGCTCGCGACGAGCTCCAGCCCGGAGCAGGACGCGGTGCTCGAGCGGATGCCCGCCATCCTGCGCGAGCAGCTCCTGTTCCCGTACACGGCGGGGCTCAACTACGTGCTGGGGCTCCAGCTCGCCGGCGGCTGGGATGCCGTCGACGCGGCGTTCGCGGATCCGCCCGACACGACCGAGCAGATCCTTCACCCCGAGCGCGCCGACGAGCCCGCGGTCGAGGTGACGTTCCCGCCGGACCTCGCGTCGGGCATGGGCCAGGGCTGGTCCGAGGCCCTCCAGGACACGTTCGGCGAGTTCCAGCTCGGTGTCTGGCTGCGCGAGGCGGGCCTCACGTCCGCCGAGGCCGACGCGATCGGCGAGGGCTGGGGCGGCGACCGGCTGGTCCTGCTCGAGGGACCGAGCGGTGCCTGGGCGACGGCGGTCGAGATCGTGTGGGACAGCGCCACGGACGCCGACGCGTTCCGGGCCGCGGCAGGCGAGCTCGTCACCCTGCTCGAGGATGCCGGCGGCGAGGCGGATGTGCTGCCGCGCGACCAGCGCACCACGACCGTGGTCGTCGGCAGCGACGCCAACGCGATGGGACGTCTCGCCAACCGGCTCGGGCTGGCCGGATAGGGCGCGCCGGACTGGCCGGACAGGGCGCGCCGGGCTCGACCGGAACGGCGCGCCGGGCGGGGGCGGCCCCGCTACATCGATTCGGGGGCGCTGATCCCGAGGAGCGCGAGCGCGTTCGCGAGCGTCACCTGCGCGGCCCGTGCGAGCCCGAGCCGGCGCGCCGACCTCGCCGGGTCGCTGGCATCGATCACCCTTGCATCGCGGTAGAAGGCGTGGAACTGCGTCGCGAGCTCGGTGGCGTACGCCGTCACGCCCTGGGTCTCCTCGGCAAGGACCGCGTCCTCCACGACCTCCGGGAACCGGACGATCTCGCGCGCCAGGGCGGCCTCCGGGGCGCCCGAGAGGATCGACGACACGTCGGCGTCCGGCGCGAGGCTCGATTCGGCAGCCCGACGGACGATCGAGGCGATGCGCGCGTGGGCGTACTGGACGTAGTAGACCGGGTTCTCGTTCGACTGCTTCTTGGCGAGCTCGATGTCGAAGTCGATCGCGCTCGTATGCGCACGTGATGCGAAGAACCAGCGGGCCGCGTCGACGCCGACCTCGGCCAGCAGTTCGTCGAGCGTCACGAACTCACCCGCGCGCTTCGACATCGAGACCTCGACGCCGTCACGCACGAAGCGCACCCAGGAGTAGAGGAGCACCTGGACGTGCTCCTTCCGGAAGCCCATCGCCTCGGCGGCATTCCGCACCCGGGCGACCGTGCCGTGATGGTCGGCGCCCCAGATGTAGATGAGGTGGTCGAAGCCGCGCGAGAACTTCTCCGCGACGTAGCCGATGTCGGCGGCGAAGTACGTCGGTCGGCCATCCGAGCGATAGACCACTCGATCCTTGTCGTCCCCGAAGGCGGTCGACCGGAACCACGTCGCCCCGTCCTCGACATAGACGTGGCCGCGCTCGCGCAGCCGCTCGACGGCCCGCTCCACCCAGCCCTCCTCGTGGAGCGACGCCTCGCTCTTCCAGACATCGAACCGGACGCCGAGCCGGGCGAGCGATGCCTCGATCCCGTCGCGAACGCGGGCGGCGGCCCAGCGGCCGACGCGATCCGCGAGCGGTTCAAGCGCGTCCGGTGCGGCGCCCGACGCCGCGACCCGGAGATCGTCGGGCAGCACGTCGGCGAGCTCGTGGACGTACGCCCCGTGGTAGCCGTCGTCGGGGATCGGCTCGCCACGGACGAGGGCGACGACCGACGCCCCGAGGTTCGTGATCTGGCCGCCCGCGTCGTTGAAGTAGTACTCGCGCGTGACGCGCTGGCCGCCCGCCTCGAGCACCCGGGACAGCAGGTCGCCGACGAATGCGCCGCGGGCGTTGCCGATCGTGAGCGGCCCGGTCGGATTGGCCGAGACGAACTCGACGTTCACGTGGCGCGGGTTCACCGGCGGAACGTGGCCCCAGGCATCCGGTGCCTCGAGCGCGCGCCGGATCTCCGCCGCGAGGGCGTGATCGGTGAGGCGCAGGTTCAGGAAGCCGGGTGGAGCGACGTCGGCCGAGCGGATCAGGGCGGCTTCCCCGGTGGGCAGCGCGCCCGCGACGGCGCGGGCGATCACCAACGGGCTGCGACGCAGCGGGCGGGCGAGCTTGAGGGCGATGTTCGATGCGAAATCGCCGTGGCCGGGGTTCGCGGGGTGCTCGATCTCGACCCGTGGCAGCTCGCCTTCCGGAGCGGGAAGCGCCCCCGACTCGATGGCCGAGGCGAGCGCGGCGGCAACGGCGTCGCGAACGCGCGCGCGGAGAAACGGTTCGGTCTGCGTGGTCATCGGCGCGCGGGGGGCCAAGCGCACGTGCCTCCTTCATGTCGGATGGGTCGGGCGCAGTGTACGGAGCGATGGAGGGGTCGCTCTGCCGACGAGCGCGCGATGGTCATGGGCCGCTCGTTGTCGTGACGCACCGAAACCTCCCCGATCCGGTGATGCGGTGATGAGCGGTAGGTAAGGGTGCGTAGTACTCCGGTGAAGAGCGTCCCAGTACCATCCGCGACCGCTCCCGCCTAAGGTCGAGCCCGAGGTCCCAGGGACAACCGGTACTTCCGGTCA
>DASSPX010000061.1:0-8208 GCA_035699445.1 Candidatus Limnocylindrales bacterium
CGGACCGCGATCTCGCCCTCCGGCAGCCGCCGGAACCGGACGAGCCCGAGTGCCACGGGACGATCAGTCCTCCTGCATCGAGGCCCACAGGCCGTGGGCGTGGAGCCGCTGGACGTCGTACTCGCACTTCTCGCGCGATCCCGACGCGACCACCGCCTTGCCCTGCGTGTGCACCTGGAGCATCAGCTCGTGGGCTCGCGCCTGGGTGTAGCCGAACAGCTTGCGGAAGACGTACGTGACGTAGCTCATCAGGTTGATCGGGTCGTTCCACACGATCACGATCCACGGCCGCGCCGGCTCGAGCCGCCGGTCGACGACCTCGTCGGTGCGGGTTCCGGGCGCGACGACCGATCCGGTGCCCGACCGCGCGACCGTGACGTCCGCGCCCACCGGACGGGCACCCTCAGGCCGGCGAGGCCGGTCGCGGCACCGCGCCCACCTGGGCGAGCGCCTCGCGGACCTGGGCGGCGAGGCCCGGGGCATCGAGCCGGAGCACGCGCCGCAGGTCGGTCACCGAGCCATGGTCGACGAACCGCTCGGGGATGCCGAGGATGCGCAGGGGGATCTCCCGGTAGGCCGGATCGGCGAGCCGGGCCTCCTCGAACGCCTCGAGCACGCCCGCGCCGAAGCCGCCGGTGACCACGCTCTCCTCGAACGTCACCACGAGGCGCTTGCCGCGCGCGTTGTCGAGGATGAGCTGGCGGTCGAGCGGCTTCGCGAACCGGGCGTCGATCACGGCGACCGACCAGCCCTCGCTCGCAAGCTCGTCGGCCACGGTCATCGCGCGCATGACGATCGGGCCGAACCCGACGAACAGCAGGTCCGTGCCGTCGCGAAGGAGCTCCCCCTGCCCCACCGGCAGCACCTGCGGCTCGATCGGTGGCAGGTCGAAGCCCGGATCGCGCGGGAAGTGGAGCGCGAACGGGTGGTCCTGGGCGAGCGCCGTGCGGAGGAGGGAGCGCAGCTGCTGCTCGTCACGCGGCGACGCGATCACGAGGTTCGGGAGCTGGCGCTGCGCGGGGATCGTGAACATCCCCTGGTGGCTCGTGCCGTCTTCGCCCACGAGCCCCGCGCGGTCCACTGCGAGCACGACCGGGACGTCGTTCTGGCACACGTCGTGGACCGTCTGGTCGAAAGCACGCTGGAGGAACGTCGAGTACAGCGACACGACAGGGCGCATGCCCCCCATGGCGAGCCCGGTGGCCAGCGTGACCGCGTGCTGCTCCGCGATGCCGACGTCGATGAACCGGTCGGGGAAGACCTGCTGGAACTTCGCCATCCCGGTCCCGGTCGGCATGCCGGCCGTGATGCCGACGATCCGGCGATCGGTCCGGCCGAGCTCGATCAGCTCCGCCGCGAAGACCGCGGTGTAGTTGGGGGCCTTGGCCTGGGTGGCGGGGCCCGGTGCGGGCGGCGCCGCGTCGTCGGCCACGGTCTCGTGGGGCATCCCGCGGCGGTCGGTCATGATCGACGCCGACGGCGGCGCGCCACGCTCCGCGGCCGAGCCCTGGGTGACCGCGGAGCCGCTTGCCGCGGACGAGCTCATCGCGTCGCCGTTGCCAGCCCCCATGCGCCCGTGGGAATCCGCCCCCGGCGAGAGGGTCATCGGCGGGAGCGCGGCGCCGTGGAAGCTCACCTGGTCCCGCTCGGCGGGTCGGTAGCCCTTGCCCTTCTGCGTCCGCACGTGGACGATCGCCGGCCCGTTGAGGGCGAGGGCGCGCCGGAACGTCTCCTCGAGCACCCGTCGGTCATGCCCCGGCACGACGCCGATGTACGTGATCCCGAGATCCTCGAACAGCTGGCCCGGCTGCGCGAACGACACGACCGACTGGCGGAGCCGGCGCGACAGCTCGAGCGCCGTGGGGCCGACGAGCGGGATCCGCTCGATCAGGCGGTCGTACGCGGTCTTGCCCTGGCGCCAGGCCGCGGACAGCTTGATGTCGGACAGGTACTTCGACAGCGCGCCGACGGTCGGGCTGATCGACATCTCGTTGTCGTTGAGGACGATCAGCACCTGCGTCTGTCGATGGCCGATGTCGTTGAGCGCCTCGAGCGACATCCCGCTGATGAGCGCCGCATCGCCGACGACGACCGCAATGCGCTCCATCGAGTGCTTGAGATCGCGCGCGGTCGCAAGCCCCTGCGCGATCGACAGGCCCGTCCCCGCATGGCCGCCGTCGAACACGTCGTGCTCGGATTCCGAGCGTCGCGGGAAGCCGCCGATCCCGCCCAGCTGGCGGAGCGTCCCGAACCGCTCGAGGCGTCCGGTGACGAGCTTGTGCGCGTACGCCTGGTGTCCCGTGTCCCAGACGATGTGGTCGCGCGGCGACTCGAGGAGGCGGTGGAGCGCGAGGGTGATCTCGACGACGCCCAGGCTGCTGCCGAGATGGCCGCCCGTCACGGCCACGGTGCGGATGATCGTTTCGCGGATCTCCGCGGCGAGCTGGTCGAGCTCGTGATCGGTCAGGCCGCGGAGATCGCTGGGCCCCTCGAGGCGCTCGAGGATCGGCACGGGGCTGCTCCTGTCTGGACGCGCAAGCGGCGGTGGCGGGGCCGGACGGCGGGATCGGCCGAGTCTAGCGCGGGGCTCCCGGAGCCGCCGGGACAACATGCTATCACCGGGTAGCAGGTACTTGGCGTCGCTTCGACCCTCGTCGCGGGGCGTGTCAGCCGGGGTCGGCGGGCGCGCAGCAGCTTCCGGCACCGATGATCGCGTTCGCCGACTCGCAGCACGCGCCGTCCGTTGCGAGGGCGAGAATCCGACGATTGCCGAGATGGGACTCCAGCCCTGCGAGCCGCGTGTCAAGTGCCAGCAGCGCGGCAACCCGCGCCGCGATGTCGGACCGGCGCTTGCGAATGAGGGCCGGCAGGGCATCGGTGGTCGTCGCGCAATGACCCGCGTGACACCACGACGCCACCCGGGCAGCGTCCTCGAGCGTGACGCCGAGGCGGCGCAGCTCGACGAGCAGCCGCAGGTGCTCGACGTCCGCCTCACGATAGTCGCGGTACCGGTTGTCCTGGCGCCCGACCGCCGGCAGCGCACCCGCGCGCTCGTAGAACCGGACGGTGTCCGGGGACACCCCGACCTGCCGCGCTACCTCGCCGATCCGCACGGGGGGATCGAACCCCTCCGGCCGCGCGATGTCAACCCGCGGCCGCGGACGGCGCCGTCTCCCGGCTGTCGACCGCACCCGCTTCGAGGCGGTGCTTCAGCCCGGCAAGCGCATGCCCGCGGGCAGCCGCGATCCCCCGCAGCACGGCGCGGTCGCCGGCTCCCTCGGGCGCCCAGCGCACGCGCAGCCTCGTCCCGCCCGCCTCGGGCGTGAGGTCGGCGACGACGGCCGCGCGGCCCGCTCCCGGCACGACGACGCGCCAGCCGACCCGCTCGAACGGCTGCCAGTCCACGACCTCCTCGAGCATCGCGAGCCGGCCCGTCACGCAGTGCGCCAGCGATCCCGGACCGCCATCCCCATCGACCGCCTGCAGCCGGACGTCGCCTTCCCAGCGCGCACGCAGCGACGCGAGGGTCAGGTGATCCCAGACGACCATCGGCGAGGCGGCGATCACGAGCGTCATGTCGAGCACGGGCCGTGCCGGGTCGATGCGGACGCGCTCCGCGTCGAGCCGCCATCTCGCATCGAGGTCGAGGAGCATCCCTGGCAGCGGCCCGAACCCGTCCGGGGCTGCGACGATCCGTTCGAGCGGCCCGGCTCCCGGATCGAGCCCGAGCGCCGAGACGGCCGGGTCGGTCAGGAACGCAAACGCGTGCCCACCCGCAGCGGCGCCGAGGTCTGCCTTGAGCAGCCGATGGACGAGGATCACGTCGGCACCGGCCAGCTCGTCGCGTCCCGCGATCGCGGTTCGCACCCAGGTCCCGTGGTGGACGAACAGCTTCAGGTCGAGCTGCGGAGCGAGGCCGCAGGCGTTGCAGGTGCACGCGCTCCCGGCGGCGATGCTGCGGAGCCGGCGCCGGAATGCGAGGTACGCGGCTTCAAGGGCGTCGGCGAGCAGCGCGGGCTCCGCTCGCCCGTCCTCGGCGAAGAGGAACGCGGCGTCCCCCTCGAGCTTCGCCAGCCGGAACGGCGGCTCGAGGCGGGCGACGATCGTGTCCAGGAGATCGCCCGCGATCGTGGGCGCATGCTCGAGCTCGCTCCGGGTGAGGTACGCGGTGTAGCCCGTCAGGTCGGCGAGGACGAGCAGTCCGGATTCAGGTGTGGCTGGCATGTCCGGACCCTAAACCCTGAAGTCGCTCCAGAGTCAAGGGGTCGCGGGCCGGCGTCCTTCCGCCCGCTACGGCTCCGGCGTCTCGTCCGGCAGTACCGGTTCCACGGCGAGGGCGCCGCCGGCGCGGGACACGAGCTGGCTCACCCGGAGCTCGGCCTCCGCGAGCAACCGCTCGCAGTGCCGCTGGAGCGCAACCGCCCGCTCGTACAGCGCGAGGGTCTCCTCGAGCGGCTGTCCGCCGCTCTCGAGGGACGCGACCGTCGCCTGGAGCTCCGCGAACGCGTCGTCGAACGCGAGCGCGGAGACATCGGGCGAACCGGCGGGCGGCGCCGGGGCGACCGGTGCCGGGGCGGCAGGCCCCGGGGCAGGCCCGTCAGGCATCCGGTTCGTCCTCCTCCCGCTCGAGCCGGGCGTCGAGCCGGCCGCCGAGGATGATACCGACGCGAATTGCGACCACCCCGATGGCGATCGCAACGGCGCCCAGCGCGAGCGCCGCGAGGAGGTCCGGGCTCACGGGGCGTCCTCGGCGCGCGCGGCCAGCTCGCCCCGGGCGACCGTCAGCCGCAGAGCGGTCCCGGCAGGCGCCTCGGCCGGTTCGCGGACGATCGCGGCGTCGGCGGCACGCCGCACGATCGCGTACCCGCGGTCCAGGGTCGCCTGCGGCCCGAGCACGGCGAGCGCCGCGCCGGATGCCTGCACGCCGGCACGGAGCGCCGCGAGCCGCGCATCGGCGATGGCGGGCGCCCGGCTGCCGACCCGCGCGAGGCGTGCCGCGTCACGCTCGAGCCGCCCGCGTGCGGCGGCGGCGGCGCGATCCGCGAGCACGCCGATCCGCTCCCGCGTCGTCGCGAGACGGGTGACCGGGTCGGCCCGCTCGACGACCCGCCGCTCGGTCGCGAGCGCGAGGCGACGGGCCTGGAGTTGCCCGCCGATCGCAGACCGCGCCCGGCGCCCGGCCGTGGCGAGGGCATCGAGGAGCTCCGCCCGATCCGGGACGACGAGCTCGGCCGCCGCGGAGGGCGTCGGCGCGCGAACGTCGGCGGCGAAGTCGGCCAGCGTGACATCCGTCTCGTGGCCGACGCCGCAGACGACCGGGACCGGGTGGCCGACGACCGCGCGCACGACGCGCTCGTCGTTGAACGGCCACAGGTCCTCGAGCGACCCGCCGCCTCGTGCGAGGATCGTTACCGCGGGGATCCGGCCCGGGTCCCCGGGCGCGGACGTGGCCTCGAGGTGTCGTTCCAGACGCCGGAACGCGGACACGATCGATGCCGCGGCCCCCTCCCCCTGGACCTGGCATGCGACGAGCAGCACCTCCGCGAGCGGCCACCGGCGCGCGAGCACGTGGCACACGTCGCGCCACACCGCGCCGCTGGGCGACGTGATCACCGCGATGGTCCCCGGGCGGCCGGGCAGCGGCCGCTTCCGCCCGCGGTCGAACAGCCCCTCCGCCGCCAGGCGGGCCTTCAGCTCCTCGAACCGGACGGCAAGGTCACCGAACCCGGACGGCTGGAGGGCGTCGACGTACAGCTGCAGCCCGCCGTTCGGCTCGTAGAGGTCCATCCGGCCGTGGGTGACGACCCGCAGCCCGGTCTGGGGCTGAAATGCGGACCGGACCCGATCGTCGCGGAACCAGACGCACTGGAGCTGGGCGCACTCGTCCTTGAGCGTGAAGTACGCATGGCCGGCGGTGGAGATCGTCACCCGGCCGACCTCGCCCTCGACCCACAGGTCGCGCAGGCCGTCGTCGGCGCGCACGGCGTCGCGAATCGCGCGGGTGACCTCGCTGACGCTCCGCACCCGGAGGCCGAACGTCCCCGCCGGGTTCGACTGACCGGTCACGACGAGCCGTGCCTACACTCGCCGCGTTGGGTGAGTACCGGAGAGCGGATGGCGTGACGGACGGACGCTTCGCGAGCCTGCAGGAGCGGCTGGGGCCGGCGCTCGCGGCGAACAGGCAGGGCTCGTCGACCGATCACGTGATGATTGCGCTTCCGTCGTACAGCGTCAGCGAGTCGCTCCTGTCCCATTACGCCGACCGGATCCCGTCGCTCGAGCACCGCTACCTGCTCGCGATGTTCGTCGCGGCACGGATCCCGTCGTGCGAGGTGGTCTACATCTCGTCGCGGCGTCCGGAGCCCGAGGTCATCGACTATTACACATCGCTCCTGCCGCCCCGTGGGCCGTCGGACCCGCCGCACCGGGTCCGGTTCGTGGAATGCGACGACGGCACGCCGCGGTCGGTGGCGGCCCGGCTCGTCGACCATCCGCGCCTGCTGGACGAGCTGCGGGGCATGGTCGCCGGCCGGCCGGCGCTCATCGAGCCGTGGAACGTCACCGAGCATGAGGTCGCGCTCGCCATCGCGCTCGACATCCCGATCAACGGCACCGACCCTGCGCTTCGGCCGCTCGGGTTCAAGAGCGCGGGCCGCCACCTGTTCCGGGAGGCCGGCGTGCCGGTCCCGTTCGGCGTCGAGGACGTGCGAACGGTGGACGACGTCGTCCGCGCGATCGAGACAATCCGCGGCGCACGGCCGGGCGTCCGCGGCGTGGTCATCAAGCACGACGACAGCGGCGCGGGCGACGGGAACATGGTCGTCGACCTCTCGCCGCTCGCCTCCGCGCCCGACGCGACATCGTGGCTGCGCTCGACGGTCGGCACCCTGCCGTCGTGGTACCTCGCGGACCTCGAGCGCGGCGGGATCGTTGAGGAGCGGATCGCCGGCACGCACTTCACGAGCCCCAGCGCCCAGGTCGACGTCCGGCCGGACGGAACGGTCGCCGTCCTCGCGACGCACGAGCAGGTGCTCGGTGGCGAGTCCGGCCAGGTCTACCTCGGCTGCCGGTTCCCGGCCGACCCGGCGTACGCCGCCGAGCTCGCGCGTCATGCGGCCGCGATCGGCGAGCGGTACGCGGCCGCGGGCGCGATCGGGCGACTCGCCGTGGACTTCGTCGCCGCAAGCGATGACGGCCACCAATGGCAGGTGTTTGCCCTCGAGGTGAACCTGCGCAAGGGCGGGACGACCCATCCGTATGCGCTGCTGCGCAATCTCGTGCCCGGGCGCTACGACGCCGAGGAGGCGCGGTGGATCGTGGCCGCCGACGGGTCCAGCCGCTGCTACAGCGCGACCGACAACCTCGTCGATCCGCGCTGGACGGGGCTGCCGCCCGCGGCCGTCATCGAGGCGGTCCGGGCCGCCGGCCTCGAGTTCAACCGCCGAACCTCGACCGGGGTGGTCCTGCACATGCTGTCGGGGCTCGCGATCGACGGGCGGCTCGGGCTGACGGCGATCGCCCCGACGTCAGCCGAGGCACAGCAGCTGGAGGCCGCGACCCGGGACGTGATCGATTCGGTCGTCGGCTCGGGGGTCGGCGCGGGGCGCGCCTGAGCGGTCGCCCTACAGGCGGGTCTGGTACTCGCCCGTGCGGGTGTCGACCCGGATCGTGTCGCCCTCGTTGACGAACAGCGGCACCTGGACGACGAGGCCGGTCTCGAGCGTCGCCGGCTTGCGCGCGCCCTGCGCCGTGTCGCCCGCGAAGCCCGGCTCGGTGGACACGACCGCGAGGTCGACCGTGACCGGCAGCTCGACGCCGAGCGTTTCGCCCTGGTACGCGGTGCGATCCAGGGTCATGCCGTCCTTGAGGTAGGGAACGGCATCGTCCAGCTGCGCGGCGGTGAGCACGAACTGGTCGTACGAGTCCGTGTCCATGAAGTGGAAGTCGTCGCCGTCGCGGTAGAGGAACTGGACCGGCCGCCGGTCGATCTGCGCGCGCGGCCACTTCGTGCCCGCCTGGAAGCTGCGCTCGATCGTCTGGCCGCGCTTCACGTTGCGGAGCGTGATCCGGACCTGCGCGGAGCCCCGCCCCATCTTGATGTGGTGGTAGTCGAGGATCTGCCAGAGGTCGTTGTCGAGCTCGATGACGGCGCCCTTGCGCAGCTCGCCGGTGCTGATCATGTCGGACGGTGGCTCCTGGGGAATCTCG
>DASSPX010000062.1:0-3088 GCA_035699445.1 Candidatus Limnocylindrales bacterium
CCTCGAGCGGGCGCTCGAACGGGCGCGGGCCGGGGACGGCAAGTACGTGGCGTCACCGCGCGTGGACAGCTACCACGGGATCTGGTTCGAGCTCCACGAGGACCTCATCCGGCTGGCCGGGCGCACGCGCGAGGAGGAGGCGGCGGCCGGACGCGCGTGATTCGCCCCCGTTCCCTGTCAGGCTGTCGCGAGACGAGCGTTAGCCGGTGGTGAGCCGCGGCTGGGACTTCCGGAAGGCGACCTTCGTGTCACCCCTGTCGCCTGACGACAGCAGCGGCAGGCAAGTGGGCCGGCCGAGCCGGCGAACGCTCGCTGGGCGGGAATCTGGCAGGAAGCTCGGGGCGCGCGGTCAGCGTCCCTTCGCGTACCCCACGGCCGTCAGCTTGTCCCAGAGCGAGCCCGCGTTGCCGTTCTGGATGTGCTCCATCATGTAGCCCTGCCCCACGTCCACCGGGCCGAACTCGTCGTCGAAGCGGACCCGGGCGATCGTCTCCTCGCGCGACCAGCCCTTCGCCACGGCGTCGGCGACGGCCGCCTTCCAGCGCAGCAGGACGGCGCGCTGGGTCTGCAGGTAGTCGAGCGTCACCACCGGTCCGTGGCCCGGCACGACGTGGTCGACATCGAGCTCCCGGATCCGCTCGAGCGCCTCGAGCCACTGGTCCACGTTCGAGGTCATCAGCCACGTCTGGCAGCCCGAGAAGATCGTGTCGCCGGTGAACACGACCCGTTCCTCCGGCACCCACACGGCGAGCTGCCCCGGCGTGTGCCCGGGCGTCCAGAGGCAGTGGAACGTGTGATCGCCGACGCGCAGCGTGAGGTCGCCCGTGAACACGATCGTCCCGCGCGGCAGGTCCGCGTAGTACGCGTCGCGATCGGGGAGGAGCGCGGCGCCCTCCGGATCGTCCGTCGGGATCGCCTCCAGCGCGTACGCGAACGGGTCGAGCGCCGCGGCCGGGTCCATGAAGATCTCCCACAGCGCGCGATGGTTCACGACCTCGCCGGCGCCCCGGAACCAGTGGTTGCCGAAGATGTGATCGACGTGGTTCTCGGTGTTGATCAGGTAGCGGATCGGACCGTGGCGCTCGGCCTCCGCCCGCATCGCGACCGCCTTCGTCGGGAGCTGCGGCGTGTCGATCACGACCACGCCGTCGGACGTCGTGACGAAGCTCGGATTGCAGCCGCGCAGCCGCGTGTTCGTGAACACGTTGGGCGTCACGCGCTCCATCATCGAGGCCGGCCCGCTCGTCACCATGCGCTCCCTACTGGGTGGCGGTCAGGCCGCCGTCGATGCCCAGGATCTGCCCGGTCACGAAGGACGCTGCGTCCGAGCACAGGAAGACCGCCGGGCCGATCAGGTCGCGGGTCTCGCCCACGCGGCCGAGCGGGATCCGGCTCACGATCCCGGCCTTGAACGCCGGGTCCGCGAGGAGCGTCGCGACCTGGGGCGTGTCCACGAAGGTCGGCATGATCGCGTTGACGCGGATGCCGTGCTTCGCCCACTCGGTCGCCCACTGGCGCGTGAGCGAGCTGATCGCGCCCTTCGCGGCGACGTACGCGGAGTAGCCGGCGTTGATGCCCAGGACGGAGCGGACGGACGAGATGTTGAGAATCGCGCCGTGCGTGCCGGCGTCGATCATCGCGCGCACGACGGGCTGCGTTGGGACGACGGTGCTCCGGACGTTGAGCTCGAAGATCCAGTCCCAGGCCTCGCGCGGGTAGGCGTGCGCGTCGTGGAGGACCTTGCCGGCGCCACCCCCGACCGCGTTGACGAGGACGTCCACGCGCCCGAACCGATCGAGCGTCTCGCGGACCATCCGCTCGCTGTCGTCCTCGCGCGTGACGTCGGCGGTCACGACGTGGCCCGCTGCCCCGGCTGCCTCGACACGGGCGACGGCGGCCTCGCACGTCTCCCGGGTGCGGCCCACGACGACGATGCTCGCGCCGGCCTGCGCGAGCCCCTCGGCCAGCGCGGCGCCGATGCCGCCGCTGCCGCCGACGACGACGGCGACGCGGCCGTCGAGGCTGAACGTGTCGAGCTGGCTCAATCGTCCTCCTTGGCTCCGTTCGCGATTATCGGCGAAGGTCCGGGGGAGGGCCGGCCGCGGACGGGGTCGCTCCCGTCACGCAAGCGCCCGCGGCATGCGCGTCGAGCTCGTGCCGCCGGTTCGTGTCGCCGCATGCCTCGGGGGCTTGCCCCGCCCGGAAACCGGCCCGTGTGACCGCCCGCGCCGGCCGCTCGCCGACCACGATGGCGTGGACGCTTGCGTGACCGAACCGTGGGACGCGTTCCCGATAGAGAACGTTTGCTGTAGGCTCTCGCGCACGTCCCCCGTCGCGCCCCTCGCACAGGGAGGCCGCCATGGCCGTCGAACCCGCAGACGTCCTCATCATCGGCGCCGGCGCGTCCGGGGCGGTCGTGGCGAAGCGGCTCGCCGAGGCGGGCTTCGGCGTCGTCTGCCTCGAGCAGGGGGACTGGCACGACCGCGCGGACTACCCCGGCAACAGGCTCGACTGGGAGCTGAAGGCGCGCAAGGACTGGGCGACCAGCCCGAACATCCGCGGCCTGCCCGAGGACTACCCGATCGTCGAGGCGGACACACCGGTGTCGCCCCTCATGTACAACGGGGTCGGCGGGTCCACGCTCATCTTCGCCGGCGCCTGGCCGCGCGCGCTTCCCTCGGACTTCCGCGTCCGGTCGCTCGACGGCGTCGCCGACGACTGGCCGATCGACTACTTCGAGCTCCTGCCGTACTTCTACCGGACCGACCGCGACTTCGGGGTGAGCGGCCTCCCGGGCGACCCCGCCTATCCACCGGACACCGAGGACGCCCCGATGCCGCCGCTGCCGATCGGCTCGGCCGGGATGAAGGTCGCGCGCGGGATGACCAAGCTCGGCTGGCACTGGTGGCCGGAATTCAACTCGATCAACTCGGTCGCCTATGACGGCCGTCGACCATGCGTCCAGCGGAGCACGTGCCAATCCGGCTGCAACGAGGGCGCGAAGGCGTCGACCGACCTCACCCACTGGCCGAAGGCGATCGCCCGCGGCGCCACGCTGATCACCGGTGCGCGGGTCCGCAAGATCGAG
>DASSPX010000063.1:0-2419 GCA_035699445.1 Candidatus Limnocylindrales bacterium
GGCGGACTTTCGCGCCGACTCGGCTCAGAGCAGCGAGGCGTAGAGCGCCTTCGTCTCCTCGGCGATCCGCGCCCACGAGAACTCCGCCACCGACCGCTCCCGGCCGGCCCGGCCCATCGCCTCCGCCCGGGACGGGTCCGCGGCGAGCACGTTGACGGCCGCCGCGAACCGGGACTCGAACCCCGGCTCGTCCTCGGGCGTGTAGTCGACGAGCAGCCCGGTCCCGCCGTCGACCACGACCTCGGGGATGCCGCCCACCCGGCTCGCCACGACCGCCGTACCGCACGCCATCGCCTCGAGGTTCACGATCCCCAGCGGCTCGTAGACCGACGGGCAGCAGAACGCGAGCGCGTGGCTCATCACCTGGCGGACCTGCGCCGCGGGCAGGTGCTCGGAGACCACGAACACGCCGGTGCGCGACGACTGCAGCTCCTCGATCAGCGCGTCGGTCTCGGCCTTCAGGTCGGGGGTGTCGGCGGCGCCGGCGAGCAGCACCAGCTGCAGCTCGGGGTCGAACGCGCGGGCGGCGCGCAGCAGGTGCGGCACGCCCTTCTGCCGGGTGATCCGGCCGACGAAGACGACGTACGGGCGCCCCGGGTCCACGCCGATCCGCTCGAGCACGTCCCGGTCCTCGTCGGGCTGGTAGAGCTCGGCGTCGATGCCGTTGTGGACCACGTGCACCCGGCCCGGGTCGACCTCGGGGTAGGCGGCCAGCACGTCCTCGCGCATGCCGTTGCTGACCGCGACGATGGCGTCGGCGGAGAGGTACGCCGTGCGCTCCGCCCAGGAGGACAGCCGGTACCCGCCGCCGAGCTGCTCGGCCTTCCACGGGCGGAGCGGCTCGAGCGAGTGGGCGGTCACGAGGTGCGGCACGTCGTAGAGCAGCTTCGCCCAGTGACCGGCCATGTTGGCGTACCAGGTGTGCGAGTGGACCAGGTCGGCGGAAGCGACCCCGGCGGTCATCTCGAGGTCGGTCGAGAGGATCCGCAGCGCCGCGTTCGCCCCGGTCAGGCGCGGGTCGTCCTCGCTGTGCGCCGTGGCCCCGTCGCGCGGCGACCCCATGCAGTGGACGTCCACGTCCATCAGCCGCCGCAGCTCGCGGACCAGGAACTCGACATGGACCCCCGCACCGCCGTACACGTCCGGGGGGTACTCACGGGTCAGGATCGCTGCGCGCATGGCTGAAGCCTAGGTGCCTGGGTAAGGTGCGTCACATGGCGAAGGTACTGGGGATCGTGCTGGCCGGTGGTGAGGGCAAGCGGCTGATGCCCCTGACCGAGGACCGCGCCAAACCCGCGGTGCCGTTCGGCGGGTCCTACCGCCTCATCGACTTCGCGCTGTCGAACCTGGTGAACGCCGGGTTCCTCCGGATCGCGGTGCTCACGCAGTACAAGTCGCACTCGCTGGACCGGCACATCTCGCTGACCTGGCGGATGTCGTCGCTGCTCGGCAACTACGTGACGCCGGTCCCGGCGCAGCAGCGGCGCGGCAAGCAGTGGTACATGGGCAGCGCCGACGCGATCTACCAGTCGATGAACCTCATCATCGACGAGCGGCCGGACATCATCGTCGTGTTCGGCGCGGACCACGTGTACCGGATGGACCCCTCGCAGATGGTCGCCGCGCACGTCGAGTCCGGGGCCGGGGTCACCGTGGCCGGCATCCGGGTGCCACGGCGCGAGGCGAACCAGTTCGGCGTCATCCAGACCGCCGAGGACGGCGTGACGATCCAGGAGTTCCTCGAGAAGCCGGCCGACCCGCCGGGCCTCCCGGACTCGCCCGACGAGGTCTACGCGTCGATGGGCAACTACGTGTTCGACGCCGAGGCGCTCGTCGAGACCCTCGAGGCCGATGCCCAGACGGCGGGCTCGAAGCACGACATGGGCGGCGACATCATTCCCGCGATGGTCGAGAAGGGCCGGGCCGCGGTCTACGACTTCCGCGACAACGTGGTGCCCGGCTCGACCGAGGGCGACCGCGACTACTGGCGCGACGTGGGGACGATCGACTCGTACCACGAGGCGCACCTCGACCTCGTCTCCGCGGTGCCGCAGTTCAACCTCTACAACCAGCGCTGGCCGATCTTCACCGACCCGGGCCAGCTGCCCGGCGCCAAGTTCGTGCACGGCGCCAGCGTCCGCGACTCGATCGTGTGCGCCGGGTCGATCGTGTCCGGGGCGTCGACCGAGAGCACGGTCATCGGCAAGGACTCCTACGTCGCCGACGGCGCGATGATCCAGCGCAGCGTGATCATGGACAACGTCCGGATCGGCGAGGGCGCGGTGATCCGCAACGCGATCATCGACAAGAACGTCGTGGTGCCCCCGAACTTCGTGATCGGCGTGAACCACGACGAGGACCGCCGTCGCGGGTTCTCGGTCAGCGACGGCGGCGTCGTCGTGCTCGGCAAGGGCCAGTC
>DASSPX010000064.1:0-13003 GCA_035699445.1 Candidatus Limnocylindrales bacterium
TGACACCCGCCTGGTGACGTGTAACCGTCATCTCACATTCCGGGGCAGTACTTTCGGCTTCCTATCAGTAGGACCTTTGGACCACGCCGAGTCGCCGGATCAGGGCGCGGCAGGGGGGCCCGGGCAGTCGGGCGGGAGGACATCGGTGCATCGAGCGCGCGTTTCACGAATCACCGCGATCGCGGGCACGGCCGCGCTCGTGCTGGGGTTGCTGCCAGGTCTCGCCTCGGCTGCCATCCCGACCGCAGTCCCTGCGCAGGCCGCCCTGGTGGCGGCGTATTCGGTGGGCAACGACACTGGCTTCACCGGGTCGTTGACGAACACGGATACCAGCACCCTGTCGCGTCTGCACCTCCAAGTCCAGACGACCGGTGCGACTGCACTCAGCTACGTCCGTGCGTCGATCAATAACGCCGTGGTCGCGAGCGCCTGCGAGGGGGTGGGTAGTCCTCTGCCCGTCGACTGCCTGTTCAGGAACGTCCGGCCGGGCGACGAGGTCCGGGTTGTGATCGGCGTGACGCCGGATCCAGGCGCCGCGGAAGTCCGCGCGCGGTACATCTGGTCCACGACCGGTCTCGGAAGTGGCGGCGGTGACAACAGCCATGGCGACACGTGGCAGACGACGTCGGATTCCGTTTCGGTGCTGAGCAGCAGCCCGGACTACGCGGGCGGCTTCAACGAGAGCTCGATCCAGACGGCGCTCGCGGTCAGCAGCAGCAACCCGCAGGCGGCGAGACTCTCGAACCTGCCGTCCGCCGTCCCGGCATGGGTGCGGGACTCGATCGAGGACGTAACGGCCCCGGACCCGGGCGAAGACCTGTTCGACTGTGACGAGTTGCTCGTCAACTGCGACCAGCTCGTGGGCGACTGGGTCGAGGTCAACGTCGGCGACGGTCAGACGTTCGACTCGGTGTTCGTCATCGAGATCGTGTACTACCAGGGCAATCCGAGGTTCTTCATCCACCGATACGTGGACGGCGACGGCAACATCGTCCAAGAGACGGTTGAGCCGTGCCCGAGGCGGAACCCCGCGTCGGGCGCGCCGTGCTTCACGTGGAAGGCGAGCACAAGCACGGCGACGATCTACACGTACTTCAACGGCGGCTGGCGCGGCTGAGCGTCAGGCGGTGAGGACCCGCTGCGACAGCAGCGTCCTCACGCGATCCGCCGGGATCCGCGCACCCTTCGCTTCGTAGCGTCTCAGGGCCTCCTCCAGCGGAGGCCCTGATTCGTTCGTCCGCCCGAGCGCGGCGAGCGTCTCGCCCAGATCCGCCAGCGCATCCGCCTGCAGCAGGAGATCCGTCGTGCCGGCTGCCACGTCGGCGGCTTCCCGCAACAGCGTGATTGCCTCGTCGGCCCGGTCGCCCATCGCTCGGGCCCGCCCCAGGCCGGACCGCCACAGCACCTGTGCCTCCGTGTCGTCAGCGTCGGCCAGCGCCTGCGCCAGCCCGGCCGCGGCTTCGGCACCGGCGACGTCGCCGAGCCGCGCAAGCGCGACGGACAGCAGGCCGGCGACGTTGGCCCTGAAGTACTTCTCGCCGAGCGCTGTGAGATCGTCGAGGTCCGCCGTCAGTTGGCGCGCGGCCTCGGATGGGTCACCTGCGAGCAGCTCGATTCGTGCTCGCTCATTGGACGTGGACGACGCGGCGACGCTCGGGCCTAGCTCGAGGAGCATCCGGCGACCGTCGTCGCTCAGGGCGCGCGCGTCCTCGAACCGACCGTCGAGCGCCATCAGGACCGCCCGGATCAGCACGATGAACGCCTGGCTGCGACGGTCACCCTCGACCTCCAGCGCGAGAGTCGCGACCCGCTCTAGCGCCTCAGGCACCGGCGTCGGACCGTGCAGCACGGAGATGGCGAAGCCGATGCTTCCGCGGGCAAGCGTCAGCCCGTCCTCGGCGCGGCGCGCAGCCTCGATCTCGAGAAGGGACGCCTCCGCCGCAGCGTCGTACCGGGCGGCCGTGCCATGGACCGCGGCGATGAGCCGCCAGCCGTGGGCCTCGCTCGCCGCGTCGCCGACGGCTCGAAACACTTCGATCGCCTCGAGCGCGTCCTCAACCAGGTTCCGACCCGCCTGTGCGGCATCGAACACGTTCTGGAGCCCGACCAGCAGCCGGGTCCGCGCAATCAGCCTTCGGTCGCCGAGCTCGGTCGCCATTGCGACCGCCTGCTCGATCACGCCCTGCGCCTCGTCGAAGCTGCCGGCCTCCTGGATGACCTGTGACAAGTCGCACAGCGCCTCGACCCGGGCGGGGCGATCGTGATCAAGGAGCGCTGCCGCCCGGCGCAAAAGGCTTGCCGCGGCCGGTAGATCACCCCGGGCGTAGGCTCGGCGGCCCGCATTGCCCAGCTTCGTCGCCGCGCGGCTTGCCACCTCCCGGCCGGCCTCATCGATCGGACCCAACTCGGTGCGATATCGGTACGCCTGCTCGAGGTGGTAGCCCAGGATCTCCTCGAACTCCTGCTCCCGCCCGCTCTCGCGGTTCACCCGCTCCGCCCAGGCCACGAAGCGCTCGTGGAGCTGCGCGCGGTTCCGCTTCAGGAGGGAACCGTACGCGGCGTCCTTGATGAGGATGTGTCGGAACCGGTATCGGTCCGCGTCCTCGTCGCCCGCCTCCCGGACGACGAACTGCTTCTTCCCGAGCGTGCCGAGCTCGGTCGGCACGAGGGGGCGGACCGGATCCGGGACCATCTCGACGATCGCGGGCTCGTAGAAGATCAGGCCGATGACCGACGCCGGCTCCACGACGGCGCGCTCCTCGCGCGTGAGATCGTCGAGGCGCGATGCGAGAAGGGCCTGGATCGATGGGGGCACGGCCAGATCGGCGACCGCTCGGGACGCGACCCACCGCTCCCCGTCGAGCCGGAGCAGCCCCTTGTCCACGAGCATCGAGGTCATCTGCTCAACGAACAGCGGGTTCCCTTCTGCCGCGGTCACGACCTTGGCGAGGATCTGCTCGTCAAGTCCTGCGTCGCCGAGCAGCTGTCGGACGAGGCTCTCCGAGTCCTCGGCGGTAAGCGGGCCGAGGACCACCCGCTCGCTTCGCTCACGCTCGCCCCACTCAGGGACCTCCTCGAGCAGTGCGTGCCGGGCCGTGCAGAGGACCAGGATCGGCACCGAGCGGGAGGCATCGAGGACGTGCTCGAGCCATTCGAGGAAGGTGGTCTCGGCCGAGTGGATATCGTCGACGACCGCAATGACCGGCCGATCCTGCCCGAGGAGCTCGAGGAAGCGACGGCCTCCCCAGAACAGCTCGGCGACCGGGAAGCGGGCGGGAGAGAGGTTGATCGCCGCGGCTAGTCGCTCCACGACCTCGGCGCGATCGTCTGCGGGAGGAAGACGGTCGGTGAGCTTCGCCACCGCGACCTCCGGCGAGTCCTCCTGCTCCACGTCGGCGACGATCCTGGCCATCTCGGAGAGCGGCCAGAAGGTGATCCCGTCGCCGTACGGCAGGCAGCGTCCGCGGACCACGGTCGCCTCGTCCTCGAGCGATGCGACGAAGTCCTTCACGAGCCGCGACTTCCCGACCCCGGGTTCGCCCACGACCGTGATGAGCTGCGGCCCTCGGTTCGCGACGGCCGCCTCGTACGCCCCGCGGAGCTGGCGCAGCTCCTCCTCGCGTCCCACGAGCGCCGTCGCGCGCACGCCGCCCCCGGCGCTGGACGCCACGTCGCGGACGGAGATGAGCCGGTACGCGGGGACGGGCTCGGTGTAGCCCTTCATCTGAACGTCCATGCGCTCGACGTCGACGTGGTGCTTCACGAGGTCGTACGTGACCTCACCGAGCAGCACCTCGTTCGCGGGCGCGTTCTGCTCGAGCCGGGCCGCGATGTTCACGGCCTCACCAGTGGCGAGGTTCTGCACGGCATTGGGATCGGTGCTGGCGACCACCTCGCCGGTGTTCACGCCCGTCCGGTTCGAGATCCGGACGCCGTACACGCGAAACAGCTCCTCGTTGAGCTGAGCGAGGATGCGCTGCGTCCCGGCCGCGGCCCGGACCGCACGCAGGGCGTCGTCCTCCCGCGCCCGGATGCGGCCGAAGACAGCCATGATCGCGTCGCCGATGTTCTTCTCGACGTTGCCGCCGTGGCGCTCGATCTCGGCCGCCATCGCCGCGAAGTAGCGCGCCTTGATCTCGTTCATCGCCTCGGCATCGATGCTCGCCGTGATCGCCGTCGAGTCCTTCAGGTCCGAGAACAGCAGCGTGACGACCTTCCGCACCTCGTGCGCGGGCAGGTCGATGACGGGCACCATGTCCCGGTTCCGGGCTGGGGCGGGTGCGGCCGGGGAGGCGGAGGAGGGGGCAGCCGGCGTCGCTCCGATCGCGCCCGAGCCCGCGGGGGCGAGCGCCGCACCGCAGAACCCGCACAGCCGGAACTTGCCCGGGTTCTCCTCGCCGCAGCTCGGGCATTGCACCGTCTCGGGAACAGGATGCAGCGCCGTCCCGCAGAACCCGCACAGCCGGAACTTGGCCGGGTTCTCCTCGCCGCAGCCGGGACAGCGCACGTTCTCCACGTCGGGAGTCTAGCGGCCGGTGGAAGCGATTCCGCCAGCGCCCGCCGGCCGATCAGCCGCCGGGGGTGTCCCCGTAGGCCTTGGGCAGCGCCTCCACCCGAGGTGCGGGTGTCGTGCGCAGCTCGCGCATCGCGGACTGGTCGGTGGTGGCAAGGCGCGGCAGGTCCGCGGCGTTCGTGCGCAGCAGCCGCTCCGTGAGCGTCGAGAGGACCAGCCGGTTGATCTCCGGGACGGCCATCGTCGCCCGGAGGCTGTCGGCGGGCACCTCGAGCAGGACCATGTCCTCGTCGGCCACCACGTCCGCCGTCCGCGGGCTGCCGGTGAGCGCCGCGATCTCGCCGAAGAAGTCGCCCGGCGCCATCGTCGACAGCCCGCGGTAGCCGTCCTCCACCGGGACGCCGGCGGTGGCCCGACCGTCGAGGACGAAGTACGCGCTCGTGCCCGTCTCGCCGTGGGCGATGACCCGCGTGCCGGCCGGAACCTCACGGACCACCGCCCCCGCCAGGAAGGCCGTGCGCTGCGCCGCCGACAGCGTGCCGAACGCCGACAGCCGCGTGGCGAGCAGATCGAAGTCGGCAGGGTTCGGCAGGCGCGCCGGTGTGGATACGAGCTCCGGGGCCGTGGCGGCCGCGCGCAGCCGGGCGGTGGCGGCGCGAAGGCTGGCGATGCCGACCCCGGGGGCGAGCAGCGTCAGGCCGGCCGAGACGAGCAGGATCGCGGAAGCCGCGACGATCAGCGTCCGCACGTCGATGATGTCGGCCAGCCCGGCTGCCGCCATGCCGAACAGGAAGATCACGTCCCGCAGGACGTAGAACGCGGAGAACACGCGGCCCCGCATCTCACGCGGCGTATGACGCTGGAGAAGCACGG
Organism: Candidatus Limnocylindrales bacterium; assembly: GCA_035699445.1. Taxonomy (GTDB): domain Bacteria; phylum Chloroflexota; class Limnocylindria; order Limnocylindrales; family CSP1-4; genus DASSPX01. The sequence continues at coordinate 5,387 of DASSPX010000064.1, forward strand.
ACCGGGCGACCGCCGACGGCGCGTTGAAGAAGCCGCTGATCGCCACCAGACCGATCGCCATGACGATCGACGTGGACAGGCCATACAGCATGCCCGAGACGCCCATGCCCACGAGCGCGATGACGATCCAGACCGGGTCCGGCAGGCGACCGGAGAACCGGGCCATCATGAGCGAGCCCAGCACGAACCCGACCGAGGTCACCGCTTCCTGGATGCCGTACTCGAACTCGCTCGCGCCGAGCACCGAGATCGCCATCGGCAGGAGCAGCACGTTCCACAGCCCGAACGAGAAGAACATCAGTGCCCCGAGGAGGAACAGCGAGCGCAGGATCGGGGTGCCGGCGAGCGTCGCGATCCCGGCCCGCAGGTTGGCCACGATGACGCCGACCGATACGTCGTCCTCGGGCGCCGGCATCGGGCGCGGCGCGACGCGGGAGATGCACCACGCGGCGACGACGAACGTGATCGCGTCGATGACGAATGCCCAGGCGATGTCCACCGTGCTCGCGAGCAGCCCGGCCGCCGCGAAGCCCACCGCCGTCGAGCCGAACGCGGCGATCGACAGGTAGGCGTTCGCCGCGGCGAGCTCCTCGTCGCTCGCGATCTCCGGAATGACGCTGTCGTACGCGGGGTCGAAGAACTGGCGCACGCCGGCATCGAGGAGGATCAGCGCGTACAGACCGACGAGGCCGAGCGCATCGATCCCGATCGCGATCGGGATCAGGGCCACGATCGCGGCCTGGATGAGCGATGACCAGATCATGATTCGGCGTCGGTCGTGGCGGTCGACGATCACGCCGGCGAGCAGCCCGACGGCCAGGCTCGGGACAGCGGTCGCCATGAGCGTGAGGCCCACCGCGAGCGCGGACTGCGTCTCGCGGTAGACGTAGATCCCGGCCGCGAGATCGGTCAGCGCGGAGCCGCTGGTCGAGATGAGCTGGGCGAGCCAGAGGTAGCGGAAGTCGCGCCGGCGGAAGACCGCCGTGGGAGACGGAGAGACGGCGGGGGCGTCGTCCGCGACCACCTCCTCACCCGTCGCGGGCTCGCTCACCGCCTCACCCGATCCGGCGGCGAGCTCGCCGCGCGCCGCTGTCCATCAGCGCTCCTTCCGAGACGTCGGCGCGGTGACGGCGCCGCGACGGCTCCGGGGGAGTGTAGCGACGCGGGGGCCGATTCCGGGCGGCGCGGCGTGCAACGATACGCCGACCCTGAGCAAGCGAGGACCCGTGCCGACGTTCGACGCCGCACTCGCCGCCGACGCGCTTCGCCGGTGCATCCTGTTCCGGCGGCTCACCGACGACGACCTCGAGCTGTGCACCGCGCGGCTCATCCACCGGCGTTTCCGGCGGGGCGAGACGGTGTTCCACGCGGGCGATCCCGGCGATTCGCTCCACGTGATCGCATCCGGGTCGGTGCGCGTTGAGCTGCCGTCGCCGGGAGGCGACCAGCCCGCGATCCTCATCGTGCTGCACGCGGGCGAGTTCTTCGGGGAGCTCGCGCTGCTCGATGGCGAGCCACGCTCTGCCACGGTGGTCGCGGCCGAGCCCACGGAGACGCTCGTGCTCGAGCGGCAGCCGTTCCAGCGGCTCGTCGACGAGATCCCGTCCCTGCGCTGGAGTCTCCTCGCGTCGATCACCGCGGAGCTGCGGCGGGTCACGGGCCGGATCGAAGCCCTCCTGTTTCTCGACCTGGGCGGCCGGCTCGCGGCCCAGATCGTGGAGATCGCGCGCCACGATCCCGCGGTCGCCGGGCAGCGCCGCGACGTCCGCATCGCCTGGCCGTACACGCAGGCCGAGCTGGCCGGGATGATCGGCGGCTCGCGGGAATCGGTGAACCGGCTGCTCGGCGATCTCGCGGCTCGCGGCCTCCTGCGCGTCGAGCGGGACTGCCTGTACGTCCCGGACCTCGACCTGCTGGCCGCGGAGGCGCTCGGATGACCGAGGACATGGCGCGGGAGCCGCTCCCCGATCGCGTGCGTGACGCCCTCGAGGCGCTGGCCATTCGCGCCCGGGTGGCCGGCCGGCTCGAGCCGCCGGCGGTGGACGCACTGCTCCGGTCGGTCGTGGAGGCGGCCGCGCAGCTGTTCGACGCCCAGGCATCGTCGATCGCCCTCCACGAGCCGGAGACCGATCGCCTCGTGTTCCGGTTCACGGGAGGAGCGGCCGGGCAGTCCGCGGAGGGCCTCTCGATCCGCAGCGACGAGGGCATCGCGGGCTACGTCTTCCGCACCGGGCAGCCGCTCGCGGTCGCGGACGTCGCGGCGGATCCTCGGTTCGGGCGCAAGGCCGCGGAGTCCTCGGGCTACGTGCCGCGGTCGATCCTCGCGGTGCCGCTGGTGGACGACGCGGACCCGATCGGCGTGCTCGAGGTGCTCGACCGGCGCGACGGCGAGCCATTCGGACTCCGCGACCTCGAGCTCGCCGGGGTGTTCGCGCGGCAGGCGACGATCGCGATCCGGGCCACGCGCGTCGAGCGCGGCGTGGCCACGCTCGTGGGCGGCGTGCTCGCCCGCCTCGCCGACGGCCAGGACACCGCATCGGCGCTGGCCGCCGTCACGGAGAGCCTGGGCGGTGACACCGAGGACGGGTTCTGGGCGCTGGTCGACGTCGTTGCGCGGATCCGGGCAGCCGATCCTGATCAGGTCGCGCTCGTCCGCGACCTGCTCGAGGTGCTCGCGCGCCGGACGGCCGGGCGCCGCCAGGTCGGCTGGCGGGGCCGCTGAGGTCGGCCGACGTGGCTGCGGAGCAGGAGCTGCCGGCCTGGAGCACGCCGTTCATCGGGACCAACCGGTCGGCGCTCGAGCGGGCGACGCCGTGGGGACGGCTCGACCGCGACTGGGCCTTCGGCGACGGCACGGGTGCGGGGGTGACGGTCGCGATCCTCGACTCGGGGATCGAGGCCGACCATCCCGCGGTCGGGGGCCGGCTGGTCCGCAGCGTCCGGGTGACGGTGCAGGACGGCCAGGGCGTCGTGGAGGACGCCGAGGGCGAGGGCGACCTGGTCGGCCACGGCACCGCGTGCGCCGGGATCATCCACGCATTGGCGCCCGAGGCGGACCTCCTGTCGGTGCGGGTGCTGGGCGCGGAGAACCGCGGCAAGGGCTCGGTGTTCGCCGCCGGCCTGGAGTGGGCGATCACGTCCGGCGCGAGCGTCGTGAACCTGAGCCTGAGCTCACGCAGCGTGGACTACTTCCCGATCCTCCACGAGATCGCGGATGAGGCGTACTTCGCGAACGTCCTGTTCGTGTGTGCCGCGAACAACGTGCCCGGACCCAGCTACCCGTCGCTGTTCGCGTCCGTCGTGTCGGTCGCCGCGCACGACGTGCCCGATCCCGGCGTCTGGTTCTACAACCCGCGGCCGCCCGTCGAGTTCGCCGCGCACGGCGTGGACGTCGATGCCGCGTGGCGGGGTGGCGGGCGGCTCCAGGTGACAGGCAACAGCTTCGCCGCCCCCCACATCGCGGGCTACGCGGCCCGGATCCGGGCGGCGCATGCCGGGATCACGCCGTTCGAGACGAAGGCGATCCTCGCGGGCACGGCAGACAACAGTCGCTGACCCGCCTGGAGGAATCGAACAACCCGCCGGTGGGTGGTCCCGGCGGGTTGTCAGGACGAAGCGGTCGTGCGGCCCGCGCGGGCCTACTTGATCCGGTTCTTCCCCATGAACACGTGGCCCTCGACGTCATCCTCGTCGCTGTCCGGCAGCTCCTGGAACAGGCGCGACGTCGACGGGTCGGCCGGCTCGTCGGACGGTCGAAGGCTGTGACCCTGGACGTCCTCGTCGCTGCCGGGCTGCGGAATGCTGCGGCCGCGTCCCTGGCGGTGTGGCTGGTCGTCCACCACCCGTGTCTGCTGGTCACCCATCCGAGGTTCCTCCTGGTCGCCTTCGACGCCTCACCACCGAGGCTGGGCCCATCCTAGCCCCTCGGTGTCACGAGCCCTCGTGACGCGTGCCACGTCCAGGGTGTCGGCTCGCCGACACCCCACGCCCGGCTCGCCCGGCCTCGCCGCACCTGGCCACCCCGCATGGTGAGTGCTCGCCTCGCTTGAAGGCCGCCAACGTGGCCATTCGCTCGACGGGAGCTCTGTCGGGCCACCTCCCACGCTCAGGCCGTTGCAGCAAGGCCGGCGAACACTCACCAGCGCGCTGGTCTGGCCAGGTTCGCATCGGTGAGCCCGGGCGTCGCCGGCAGCACAACGCCCTCGTGCGCCAGGAGCGCGCGCTTCACGCGCAGGGCGGCTTCCCGTCCGCCGAACGGATCGCCCCCGTAGCCGCCGAGCGAGCCGTCGGCGGCGATCACGCGGTGGCACGGAATGAACAGCCCGACCCGGTTGCGTCCCACGGCGCCGCCGACCGCCCGGGCGGCACCCGGCCGGCCCGCGCGCCGGGCCACCTCGCCGTAGCTCGCCACGCTCCCGGGGGGGATCGCGCGCACGGCATCGCTCACCGCGCGGTCGAACGCGCTCGCCGGTGTCCACGCGACCGGGACCGCCGCGAGCGCCTCGAGCCGGCCGTCGAGGTACGCGCGGATCGCCGCGTCCACGCGAGTCACCAGCGCGCGCAGGTCGCCGTCCCGCACGTCCGCCGGTCGGGCGACCGGCAGGCCCCGCCGCCGGGCATCGTCAAGGAGCCCCTCGCCCGTGGCGACGGTGTCCAGGGCGACGACCCCCTCGGGACCGACGAGCACCTCCACCGGCCCCCATGGCGCATCGAGCACGAGAGCCGCCAGCACGGCCGCAGTGTCGCGCATCGCGCACGACCGCATGTATACTCCCTGGGAGTATGACAACGACCCGTCCCGACCCCCTCGCCGCCGTCGGCCCGATCGAGCTCGTCCTTCCCGTCGAGGGCATGACCTGCGCCTCGTGCGTGAACCGGATCGAGCGCTTCCTGCGCAAGACCCCGGGCGTCGCCGAGGCATCCGTGAACCTCGCCACCGAGCGGGCGACCGTCCGCTTCGACCCGACCCTCGCCGGCCGGGGTGAGCTGGTGGCCGCGATCGAGGCGGCCGGCTACGAGGTGCGCCCCGAGGCGACGGCGGCCGCCGCGTCCGACACGGCTGCCGAGCTCGAGGCCGCGACCGCGGCCGAGGATGCCGAGCGGGCGGCGGCCCAGCGCCAGACGCTCCTCCAGGCGGGAGCGTCGATCACCGCCGGGCTTGCGTTCATGGCGCTCATGTTCTGGCCCCAGACCGTGTGGCCGATGGAGGACCTCAACAAGCTCATCCTGTGGCCCGCGACGCTCATCCAGTTCTGGGCGGGCGGCCGGTTCTATCGCGCCGCGTGGCGTGCGGGCCGGCACGGCGGCGCGACGATGGACACGCTCGTCGCGGTCGGCACGAGCGCGGCCTGGGCATACAGCGTCGTCGTGACGATGTACCCCGAGATCGTCCACGAGGCGGGACTTCACCCCGAGACGTACTTCGACTCGTCGGCGATCATCATCGGTCTGGTCCTGCTCGGACGCTGGCTCGAGGCGCGGGCAAAGGGGAACACGACCGGCGCCATCCGGCGCCTCATCGGGCTCCAGGCGAGGACGGCCCGGGTCGTCCGCGGCGACGAGGAGATCGAGGTCCCGCTCACGGACGTCCAGCCCGGAGACCTGCTGCGCGTCCGGCCGGGCGAGAAGGTGCCCACGGACGGAATCGTCGTGGACGGCGCCTCGGCGGTCGACGAGTCGATGCTCACCGGCGAGCCGATCCCGGCCTCGAAGGCCCCCGGCGACGAGGTGATCGGCGCCACGCTGAACACCACCGGCTCGTTCGTCATGCGGGCCACACGGGTGGGCAAGGACACGGCGCTCGCGAACATCGTCGCGCTCGTCCAGCGCGCGCAGGGCTCGAAGGCGCCGATCCAGGCGCTCGCCGACCGGATCGCGGAGCTGTTCGTGCCGGTCGTGCTCGTCGTCGCGGTCCTCGCGTTCGGGGCGTGGCTCCTCTTCGGTCCGGAGCCCCGGCTCACGCTTGCGCTCACCGCATTCATCGGCGTCGTGATCATCGCCTGCCCGTGCGCGATGGGCCTGGCGACGCCGACCGCGATCATGGTCGGCACCGGCAAGGGCGCCGAGACCGGGATGCTCATCCGTGGCGGCGAGGCCCTCGAATCAGCCGGGCGGATCGACACCGTCGTATTCGACAAGACGGGGACGCTCACGCTCGGACGGCCGGCCGTGTCGGCGATTGAGCCGGCGGCGGACCACGACGTCCGCACCGTGCTCGACGTCGCGGCGTCCCTGGAGCGCGATTCGGAGCACCCGCTTGGGCGCGCGATCGTCAACCGGGCGGGCGAGGAGGAGCTCGGCCTGCGAAACGTGACCGGCTTCGAGGCGGTCGCCGGCGGGGGCGTCCGGGGACGGGTCGACGATCAGGAGGTCCTCGTCGGCACGAGCCAGCTGCTCGCCGACGCCGGCATCGACACCGGGCCCCTGCAGGAGAGCGCTCGCGGCCATGCCGGCGAGGGCGCGACGATCTCGTATGTCGCGATCGCCGGCCGGCTCGCCGGCCTGCTCGCGATCAGCGACCCCGTGAAGGCCGAATCCGCCGCTGCGGTGCGCGACCTGCGCAAGCAGGGCCTCGACGTGTGGCTGCTCACCGGTGACGGCCGGGTGACCGCCGCCACGGTGGCGCGCCAGGTCGGGATCCCGGCCGAGCGCGTCATCGCGGAGGTTCTGCCGGGCGAGAAGGCGCACACGATCGAGCGGCTCCAGGCCGAGGGCCGTCGGGTCGCGATGGTCGGCGACGGCATCAACGACGCCCCGGCGCTCGCCCAGTCGGACCTGGGCGTGGCGATCGGTACCGGCGCGGACGTTGCGATCGAGGCATCGGACGTGACGTTGGTCGGCGGCGATCCACGGCTGGTCGCCTCGGCGATCGGGCTGTCTCGCGCCACCCTCCGAACGATCCGCCAGAACCTGTTCTGGGCGTTCGCGTACAACGTCGTCCTGATCCCGGTCGCGATGGGCGTGCTCTATCCCTTCTCGGGCTGGACGCTGTCGCCGGCGCTCGCCGCCGGCGCGATGGCGATCTCGTCGGTGTCGGTCGTGATGAACTCGCTGCGCCTGCGGGCGGTGGACGTCCGGCCGGGTCACGTCCATGGCGTTCGCCACGGTCTGCTCGGCGTCGTGCGGGACGGCGCGTTCCTGGGCGTGATCGCACTCCTCGGCCTCGCGCTCGCGGGGGGTGTGTACGCCGCGGACCGGGCGATCGATGCCGGCGCGCAGCGCGTCGAGGTGCTCGCGCGGGACATCGCGTTCGTGCCCGCCGACATCCGCATCGAGGCCGGCCGCTGGACGGTGGTCGAGTTCACGAACGCGGACCCGGTGTTCCACGACTGGGAGGTGGAGGGAGTCGCGAACGTCGACGCCGGGGCGCGCCCGGGGCAGACGACCACGCTCCGCTTCGTCATCGACCGGCCGGGCACGTACACGTTCCTGTGCACCGTCCCGGGACACGAGGAGGCGGGCATGGTCGGAACGCTGGAGGTCGAGTCGGCGACGCGGTGACGGGGTACGCGCCGCCTAGACTCGGCGAGTGACCCCGAAGCTCCGCCAGCCGGTGCCCGACCGGCCGTTCCTGTCGCGCACGTTCGCGGCGCTCGGGCAGCGCGACTTCCGGATCTA
>DASSPX010000065.1:0-41309 GCA_035699445.1 Candidatus Limnocylindrales bacterium
GCAGCGGGAGCTGGCGGTGCGGGCGGGCGTATCGCAGTCGACCGTCTCGCGTGTAGAGCGCGGACTCGTCGCAAACTTCGACCTCGAGGTCGTGGGCAGGATCGTCGACGTGCTCGGCATGCGCGTGCGCCTCACTGCCGAGCTGCCCATCCTGCTCGGCCAGCCGCGACAGCGCGACGTCGGTCACTCCGCGGGCATCGGATACATCGCCCGGCATCTCCGCGGATCCGAGTCGCAGGTCGCGACCGAGATGGAGGTCGGGGAGGGGCGGTACCGCGGGTGGATCGACATCCTCGCGTGGCATGCGGCCCGCCCGCCAGCGAGACAGGCTGCCGCCGGACGCGAGCCCGCTCGACGTCGCCGTGATGCTGACGGAGCATCAGGAAGATGGTTGCCCCGGCGAATGGGTGGCGCCCGCGATGGGACGGCGAACCGCCGCGGATCGCGCCCGGACTAGACTGGCCGCCAGACGTGCAGCAGGAGCGTCGGGCGGTCGCGCGCCCGACCGCAGCAGGAGCCCGATTCTTCGATGACCACCGAGTCGCAGCCGCGTCCCCGGATCAAGATCACCTACGCGACGCTCCGCAACGACAACGAGGAGCTCCACGCGCAGTACGAGCAGGGCCTCGAGCGTGCGAAGGCCCGCCTGGGCGCCTACCACCGCAACTGGATCGACGGCCGGGAGCGCGACGGCGACGGCGCGTTCGAGCTGCGCAGCCCGATCAACCGCGACTGGCTGGTCGGCACGTTCGCCCGGGGCACGCGCCAGGACGCCCGCGACGCGATCGCTGCCGCCCGGCGAGCCCAGCCGGCGTGGGCCGCGCTCGGCTGGGAGGGCCGGCTCACGATCCTCCGCCGCGCCGCGGAGCTCATCTCCGAGCGCCAGATGGAATACGCCGGGCTGATGGCGATCGAGGTCGGCAAGAACCGTCTCGAGGCGCTGGGCGAGGTCGAGGAGGCGGCCGACCTCATCCGCTACTACGCGAAGACGGCCGACGACAACGATCACTTCGAGCATGCGATGGACAACCTGGGCGACCCGGCGGTCCACACCTGGTCGATGCTCCGGCCGCACGGCGTGTTCGCGGTGATCAGCCCGTTCAACTTCCCGATGGCGCTCGCCTGCGGCCCGGCGAGCGCCGCGATGATGGCCGGCAACACCGTCGTGCTCAAGCCGGCCAGCCAGGGCGCGATGTCGGGCGGCGCGCTGCTCGCCGAGGCGTTCCGAGACGCGGGCGTTCCGGACGGCGTGTTCAACCTCGTCATGGGGCCCGGCGACACGGTCGGCCAGGAGCTGCGCGAGAACCCCGACGTCGACGGGATCGTGTTCACGGGCTCGTACGAGGTCGGCTTCGATCTCTACCGGTCGTTCTCGCAGCGCTATCCCCGCCCGTGCATCGTGGAGATGGGCGGCAAGAACCCGGCGATCGTCATGCGCTCGGCCGACCTCGAGGAGGCGGCCGAGGGCATCGTGCGCAGCGCATTCGGCTTCGGGGGCCAGAAGTGCAGCGCAAACAGCCGCGTCTACGTCGAGCGCCCGGTTCACGACGATCTCGTCCGGCTCCTCGTCGAGAAGACCGAGCAGATCCGGATCGGCGACCCGCTGTCGCGCGAGAACTGGCTGGGTCCGATCATCGACCAGCGGGCGGTCGACCGGCATCAGCAGGCGGTCGCCGACGCGCGGCGCGACGGCCGGATCCTCGTCGGCGGCGAGCGCCTTTCGGACGGCGAGCTGGCGAACGGGTTCTTCGTCGAGCCGACCGTGGTCGGGGACCTGCCGGCGGACCACCGGCTGTTCCGCGACGAGCTGTTCGCGCCGTTCACCGCGGTCCACGCGGTCGAGTCGCTCGACGAGGCGCTCACGCTCGCGAACGACAGTGTCTACGGCCTCACCGCCGGCATGTACTCCGAGGACCCGTCGGAGGTCGATCGGTTCCTCGCCGGCATCCAGGCGGGCGTCCAGTACGTGAACCGCCGGGCCGGCGCGACCACGGGTGCGTGGCCGGGCGTCCAGCCCTTCGGCGGCTGGAAGGGCTCGGGGAGCACCGGCAAGGCGGGCCTGGGCGCCTACTACGTCGCCCAGTTCCTGCGCGAGCAGAGCCGCACGATCGTCGACTGAGACCAGGGCGACGCGGGCGGTCCCGCCCGCCCGCCGCCTCCCGATCCCGCCCTATACTCCCGTGGCTTATGCACACTGCATGATTCCTATGCGTTGAGGTCGTCCTTGCAGCACCCGTCCCGCCTCGCCGCCGGCCGTTCCGTCCCGCACCTCGCCACGGAGATCCCGGGCCCCAGGGCCCGCGCGCACGTGGCCTTCGACGAGGCGTGGACCTCGCCTTCGCTGCCGCGTGCCTACCCTCTGGTGCCGGTACGCGGCGAGGGGCTCGTCGTCGAGGACATCGACGGCAACCTGTTCCTCGACTTCGCCGCGGGGATCGCCGTCAACTCCACCGGGCACTCCCACCCGCGGGTGGTCGAGCGGATCCAGGCACAGGCCGCGGAGCTCCAGCACTTCAGCGCGTCGGACTTCTACCTCCCGATCTACCCCGAGGTGTGCCGTGAGCTGGCGCGGATCGCGCCCGTGCGCGGCACGCCGGTTCGCGCCTATCTCGGCAACAGCGGCACGGAGGTCGTGGAGGCGGCGATCAAGCTCGCCCGCCACGTCACGCGCCGGCCGTACGTCGTTGCGTTCCTCGGCGCGTTCCACGGCCGGACCTACGGATCGGTGTCGCTGACCGCGTCGAAGGCGAAGTACCACGCGGGCTTTGCACCGCTCCTGCCCGGCATCTTCCATGCCCCGTACGGCCGGGTGGAGGATCTGCGCTGGTTCGACGAGGTCCTGTTCGACAAGCTCGCTCCGGCGAACGAGGTCGCCGCGATCGTCGTCGAGCCGATCCAGGGCGAAGGCGGCTACCTCGTTCCGGAGGACGGCTTCCTCCAGGGGCTGCGCGAGATCTGCGACCGCCACGGGATCCTGCTCGTGGCGGACGAGATCCAGTCGGGGGCGGGCCGGACGGGACGGATGTGGGCCGTCGAGCACTGGGACGTCGAGCCGGACATCCTGCTGACGGCGAAGGGGATCGCAAGCGGGATGCCGCTCGGCGCGCTCGTCGCCCGAGCGGAGCTGCTCGAGGGATGGGGTCCGGGTGCGCACGGCTCGACCTACGGCGGCAACCCGGTCGCATGCGCGGCCGCGCTCGCCACGATCGAGCTGCTCGAGGGGGGTCTCGTCGCGAACGCGCGGATCCGGGGCGAGGAGGCGCTTGCGGGCCTCCGGCCGCTCGTCGGGCAGCACCCCGGCCTGGTGCGCGACGTGCGCGGCAAGGGCCTGATGATCGGCGTCGAGTTCGCGACCGCCGAGGACGCGGAGGCGGTCCAGTGGGCCTGCTTCCAGCGCGGCCTCCTCGTGCTCGAGTGCGGCCGCTCGGCGGTCCGGATGTCGCCGCCGCTGACGATCAGCGCCGACGAGCTGCACACGGGCCTCCGGCTGTTCATCGAGGCGGTCGAGGAGGTCGCGACATCCGAGCGCCAGGTCCTGATGGCGGCGGCCGCCGCGGGGGCGGTCGGCGAGGTCGAAGCCGGCGGCTGACGCGGGGCCGGCGGGCCCCCGACCAGCGCCGAGACCCGCCTGACATGCAGGTGACGGCCCGCGCCTCCCGCCCGACCATGGCGCCCGTGACGTCGCCGCGGCTACGGTCGCGACCGTGAGCCTCGTCCTCGTGGTCGCGCGACCGTCACCTGCCCAGGAGACGGCCGGATCGCCCCTCGCCGCCCTCCTCGGATCGCTGCGCGAGGAGGTCGCGCGCGTCCGCCGCGTGCCGCCCGGCACGCTCGCGAGCGGGACGCTCGAGGAGCTCGCGTCCGCGATCGGCCCGGACGAGGTGACCGATGCGAAGGTCACGTACGCCGACGGTCCGGAGGGCGTGGAGGCGGCGATCGAGCGGGCGATCGCGGCCGGCCTCGACGAAGTGGCCGTCCTGCCCGTGGCCGTTGCCGCCGATCCGGGCGAGACGCCATTTCCCTCTCCCGCGACGATCGACGAGTTGCGCGAGCGTGTGTCGGCCGTGTGCGCCCGGCACCCCGACGCCGAGGTCATCCTCGTCGGCTCGAAGCCGGCCGACGCCCCGCGCCTCGCCGAGGTGCTCGGGATCCTCCGGCCGGCCGGCTCGGAGGAGCCGGAGCTGCTCGACGCCGCCGTCGCGCGCGCGTTCGGCGGCGATGCGGCGCGCTTCGGGCGGTTCATGGCGCACCTCCAGGAGGCGGTCCCGCACGGGACCCGGATCGCGCTCCGCGGCAGCGTCGTCCAGGGGGAGAGCTACCGGACCGGGGAGCCGTTCGACGGCCGCGGGCCCGGGACCAGTGACCTCGACCTCGTGCTGCTGGGCGACGAGGCGATGGCGCTCTGGCACCCGGACGCGTTCTACATCCCGGCCGTGAACACGTTCCCGCTGTACGACGAGCAGCGCTGGGTCGCCCCGAGTCTCGATCCCGCCCGGAGCGCGGCCCAGGACGTGGCCGGCCGACCGGTCTCGATCCAGGCGATGGCACGCTGGTTCCTCGACCTGCGGTCGGGGCTCCAGGGGACGCCCTACGTCCTGCTCGACGGCTGATCCCGACGCCGCCGATTCGGGCACGCTTCGGTCGTGACGCTCCGGCTCCTCAGCTACAACATCCGCTTCGGCGGCGGCGAGCGGATCCCGCTCATCGCCCGGGTCGTGTCTGCGCTCGAGCCGGACGTCGTCGTCCTCCAGGAGGCGACGAACCCGCACGCCGTCGACCGCCTCGCGAGCGAGGCCGGCTTCCGCCACGTCCTTCGCCGTCCCGGGTGGTCCGTCGCATGGCTGGGCCGCGACGCGCCGCGCTTCCACACCTGGCACCGCCCGATCCGGAGCCGCGGCTATCTCGAGGTCGAGCCGGCACGCTCGGACCTTCGGATCGTGGGCCTCCATCTCCCGGCGGGCCTGTCCGCGCGGGGCGAGCGAGCGCGGCTGCGGCACGTGGAGGCGATGCTGGCGACGCTCGGCGGGCAGGCGGACGCCCGGACGGTGCTCGTGGGCGACCTGAACGCGGTCAGCCGCGGCGACGCGCCGCGCGTGGCGCGGATGCCGCTGTGGCTGCGGCTGCTCCTCCACTTCGACGGGGGGATCCGGACCGACGTGCTGGACCGCCTCGGGGCGGCCGGCTGGATCGACGCGTACCGTCGCCTCCACCCCGACCAGCCGGGATTCACGCTGCCGCCCCGTGCGCCGCAGATCCGGCTCGACTACCTCCTCGTCCCGGAGCCCCTCATCGGGGCGGTGGCGAGCTGTGGGCCGGTCGCCGACGCTCCGCACGTCACCCGGGCGTCCGACCACCTGCCGCTCCTCTCCGTGCTCGACGTCTGAGCCTCGCTACACTCGACCCCGATCCCCGCGCCCGCTCCGGGCGCACCCATGGCCGGCGCCGCCGGCCGCCCCACGGCCGGCGTTCCCGGCAGGACGGAGGGCATGCCGGGCAAGGTCGCCACGATGCGCGACGCGATCCGCGAGCTGGTCCGCGACGGTGACCTCGTCGCGATCGAGGGCTTCACGCACCTGATCTCGTTCGCCGCCGGGCACGAGATCATCCGCCAGCGCAAGCGCGACCTGACGCTCGCGCGGATGACCCCGGACCTCATCTACGACCAGATGGTCGCCGCCGGCGCCGCCCGGAAGCTCGTGTTCTCGTGGCTGGGCAATCCCGGCGTCGGCGGCCTGAACGCGATCCGGCGGCGCGTGGAACCGGCGGCCCTCGACGAGCTCCGCCGAACGACGGGTGAGGATGTCCGGCCGCTCGAGCTCGAGGAGTACTCCCATTTCGGGATGGTCGCCCGGTACACGGCGGGCGCCGCCAACCTGCCGTTCATGCCGCTGCGGAGCTACTTCGAGACGGACCTCCCGACCGCGAACCCGCTGATCCGCGAGGTCGCGTCACCGTACGGCGACGGCAGGGTGTACGTCGTGCCGCCGCTCCGCCCGGACGTGACGATCGTCCACGCGCAGCGCGCCGATGCCGAGGGCAACACCCAGATCTGGGGGCTCCTCGGCTGCCAGAAGGAGGCCGCGTTCGCCGCTGACCGGGTGATCGTCGTCGTCGAGGAGCTGGTGGACGAAGCGGTGGTCCGGGCCGACCCCAACCGGACCGTGATCCCGGGCCTGATCGTGGACGCGGTCGTCGTGGAGCCGTGGGGCGCCCACCCGTCGTATGTCCAGGGGGCATACGACCGGGACAACCGCTTCTATCTCGAGTGGGATCCGATCTCGCGCTCCGAGGAGGCCGTCCAGGCCTGGCTCCGCGAGTGGGTCCACGACCTCGACGGCCGCGCCGCGTACGTGGAGAAGCTGGGCGCCGACCGCCTGGCGACGCTCCGCCCGACGCCCGCGCCCTCGGGCGAGGTGGACTACGGGATGTACGGATGACCGACGTCGGCTTCAGCCGGAACGAGATGATGATCGTGGCCGCCGCCCGTGAGCTCGCGGGCCAGCGGGTGTGCTTCGTGGGCGTCGGACTGCCGAACATCGCCGTCAACCTCGCGAAGCGGACGGTGGCGCCCGAGCTCGAGCTCGTCTACGAGGCGGGGGTGTTCGGCGCCCGGCCCGCGCGGCTGCCGCTGAGCATCGGCGACCCGACGATCGTCACCGGCGCGACGGCCGTCACAAGCATGTTCGAGCTGTTCGCGTTCTACCTCCAGCGCGGGTTGATCGACGTCGGCTTCCTGGGTGCGGCACAGATCGACCGGTTCGGGAACATCAACACGACCGTCATCGGCGACTACGCCGCGCCGCGCACCCGGCTGCCCGGCAGCGGCGGAGCGTGCGAGATCGCGATCAACGCGCGCAAGGTGTTCGTGATCATGCGCCAGTCGGCGCGGAGCTTCGTGGAGCGGATCGACTTCCGCACCTCGCCCGGCAACCTGGGCGGCGCGGAGCACGCCGAACGGATCCGCCGCGAGGGAGGCTGGCTCGGACGCGGGCCGAGCGTGGTCGTGACCGACCTCGGGATCTGGCACTTCGACGAGTCGGGCGAGATGCGCCTCGACTCGCTCCACCCCGACGCCACCCTGGACGAAGTGCGCACGACGATCGGCTGGGAGCCCCGGATCAGCGAGCGCCTCGCGGACACTCCGGCCCCGACCGCCGAGGAGCTGCGCCTGATCCGCGAGGAGCTCGACCCGGCGGGCGTCTACACGCGCTGATCGAGCGCGACTCGCGCGGCGCTACCCGGCCGGCGCGCGCTTCGGTCGCTGTCGCACGACGAGCACCGGGCAGTTCGCGTGGCGGACCACGAAGTCCGAGACGCTCCCGAGCAGCACCCGACCCACGCCGCTGCGCCCGTGCGATCCGACGAGGATGAGATCCGCGCCCTCGGCGTCGGCGGCCTCGACGATCGACTCACCGGGCTCGCCCACCCACACGAGGCACTGGACGGGGACGCCCATGGCCCGACCCCGCTCCACGAGCTGCTCCGCCGCCGCTTCCCGCCGTGCCCGGACCTGATCCACGCGCTCGGCCCACCGTCCACCCGGCAGCCGGAGGCTGCCGGGATCGATGACCGACACGACGAGGAGCGTGGCTCCGAGACGTGCCGCGAGCGCAAACGCCTCGTCGGTCGCGGCAATCGATGCCGCGGTGAGGTCGGTGGCGAGGAGGACCCTCTCGAGCGCGGGTGGGCGGTCGTCGGTCATCGCCACGGCGGCCTCGGCGGTCATCGGGGCGACATCAGGCCAGCAGCAGCCCGAGGATCGCGTCGACGTCCGCGGCCGTGGGCACGACCACGAGCGCCGTCACCATCCCGAACATCCCCTCGAGCCCTTCGACGTGGGGGAGGATGTGGCAGTGGAACGCCCACAGCCCCAGCCGGTCGGCGACGATGTTCACGTCGAACCGCTCGCCCGGGTTGACGCCCAGCGTGTCGCAGTCGAACGCCGCGCCGCCGAGGTCGTACCCGTCGCGCGCGGTGACCTTCATCCGGAACCCGTGGCTGTGCCACGGGTGCATCATGATCCCCTCGTTCATGAACCGGATGCGGACCGTCTCGCCCTGGGCGGCGAGCACCGGCACCACCGCCGGGAAGCCGTGCCCGTTGATCGTGAAGCCGCCCAGCGTGTCGTTCGAGATCCAGACGTACTCCCGGTCGTAGCGGTCGTCCGGACCCGGCGTCCGCGGGTCGACGATGAAGGCGCCCAGCAGGCCGCGACCGACCTGATCGGTGGCGTTGTGGTGTGAGTGGTACATCTGCGAGCCCGGGCGCGTGGCGACGAACTCGTACGTGAACGTCTCGCCCGGCGCGATCGGCTTCTGGGTGACGAACGGGACACCGTCCATGAAGAAGTCGTCGAACTCGACGCCGTGGAAGTGGACGCCGGTGGTCTCGGTGAGGTTGTTCGTGAAGATCGCCCGCACCCGGTCGCCCTCGGTGACGCGGATCGTCGGGCCCGGCCACTGCCCGTTGTAGCCGAGCGCACGAACGGGCGGCCTGAGCTCGTCGATCGGCCAGTCCATCTCCTCGACGGTGAGGCGGAACACCTTCGTGTCGCCATCGAGCTCCGGAGTCAGGGGCGCGATCGCGTCGTTGAGCACGAGCTGCGGAACCTGTGCGTACGCGGGCTTCGCCCGGAGCTCCGCGGGATCCTCCTGGGCGCCGAGGATGTCGGCGAGCTTCGCGAACACCGCGTCGCCGTAGACGCCCTGGAGCGCCGGGGCGAGGTTGCCGACGAAGCGCTGGACCACGCTCCGCGCGGCGACGTCGTGGGCGGTCCAGCCGGCGGGGATGGCGCCCGGGGCGATCGACGCCGAGGGCGACGACACGGGAGGCGTCGCGGCGCCGTGGCTGACTGACGGCATCGGCGTGCCCACGGGTGCGAGCGGCGTGGCCGCCGGGCTGCCGGCAGGGCCGAATCGCCACGCGGGGGCGGCCGGCGTCGCGCAGGCGGCGAGACCGACGGCCATCAGGCCGCCGCCCGCGGCAGCCGCGCGCAGGAAGCCGCGGCGTGTCAGCGAGGAGGAAGCGTCGGCGTCGGCGGGCGACGTGCTGGGCGACGAAGCGGCGGCCTCGATCGAGGCGAGTGGCGAGTCCGTCCGGTCGAGGCTGTCGAAATGCACGAAACGATCTCCATTGGGGCGCCTGGACAGGGTCGGATGCTCGCGCCCGAGGACCATTCGGACGAAGTGACATCCGGCCCGTTTGCGACAGGCTCCTCGTCCCACGGTCGCGGGTGCGTCGCGTAGGCTTGCGCCGATGTCCGCGACCGTCCGGCGTGACGAGGGTGCCGCCCACGACCCGCTGCTCGATCGGTTTCCCGCGGCGGCAGCCCTCGCGGCCCTGTCGGCGATCGTCCACGACCACCGGGCCGGGACCGACCCGGACGGGCGTGCGGGTGCCCCCACCCGGTTTTACGACCACGGGCTCGGTGCCGCGCTCGACCGCCTCGCGGCTGCCACGGGCGCCACGGGCGTCTTCCTCGAATCCCGTCCGCCCGCGCTGCCGCCGCTCGCCCTGGGCGCGGGCACGCTCGGCGACCCGGACGCGGCGGCGGCAATCGAGCCCCGAGTCCTGCAGGCCGAGGACGGATCGCCCATCGGGCAGGTGCGCGTCGCGGGAGACGGCGCGGACACGGCGGCACTCACGCGTGTCCTCGAGCTCGCGCTCCGGGCGGCCGCGGCGACCGCCGACGTGCTTCGTGCGCGCGACCGGCTGCTCGCGCTCGACGAGGCGACGAGGGCGATCGCCGGCGAGCTGCACCTCGATCGCGTGCTCCAGTTGATCGTCGACCGGCTGCGCGTGCTCATCGGCGCGCAGTACGCCGCGATCGGCATCGCCAACGCCCGCGGCCGCATCGAGACGTTCATCACCGCGGGCATCACGCCCGAGGAGCGTGCGCGGATCGGGCCGCCACCCGAGGGGCACGGAATGCTCGGCGTGATCATCCGCGAGCGTCGCCCGCTGCGGGTCGACGACATCGCGGCGCATCCGCAGCGCCACGGCTTCCCGCCTCACCACCCCCCGATGACGTCGCTGCTCGGCGTCCCGATCGTGGTCGAGGGTCGGGCGGTGGGCAACCTGTACCTCACCAACAAGCACGGCGACGACTCGTTCACCGAGGACGACCAGGCGCTGGTCGAGATGTTCGCGGTCCGGGCGGGCATCGCGATCGAGAACGCGCGGCTCCACGAGCAGGTCGGCCGCCTGGCGATCGTCGACGAGCGCGAGCGGATCGGCCGCGACCTCCACGACGGGATCATCCAGAGCATCTACGGCGTGAGCCTCTCGCTCGAGGACGTGCCCGAGCTGATGCACGACGCGCCTGCGGAGGCCGAGCAGCGGGTGGACCGCGCGATCGATGCGCTCCATCAGGTCATCGGCGACATCCGCGAGTACATCCTTGATCTCCGGCCCGGGCTGGGCCGCGACGACGACGCCGTGGCCGCGATCGCGAGACTGGCCGAGGAGCTTCGCCTGAGCGCCGTGATCGACGTCGACGCGACGCTCGAGCCGGGCGCCGAGGCCCTTCGCGGGTTGCCTCCGCACGTCGGAGCCGACCTCGTTGCCATCGCCCGCGAGGCGCTCTCGAACGTCGCGCGGCACTCGCGCGCCACGCGCGCCTCGATCTCGCTCCGGATCCTCGACGAGCGGCTGGTGCTCGAGATCACCGACAACGGGCGGGGGTTCGGCGACCTGGGCCCGCGCGGCGGCGAGGACCCGGGCCGTCACCAGGGGCTGCGGAACATCCGTGAGCGCGCGATCGGAATCGGTGGCGCCGTCCGGGTCGAGAGCGAGCCCAGCGAAGGCACGCGTATCATCGTCACGCTTCCGGTCACCACCCCGGCCCCGGCGCCGGCCGAAGCGCGAGGAGACCGTCACCCGTGACCGACCCCGCCCCCGCCCCCGCCCGACCCCTGCGCCTGCTCGTCGTCGACGATCACGAGGTCGTTCGACAGGGCCTCGTCGCGCTGCTCGACCGGCGCGAGGGCTTCCAGGTCGTGGCCGAGGCGGGGACCGCCGCCGAGGCGATCGATCAGGCCCGCCGGTTCGAGCCCGAGATCGTGATCATGGACGTACGGCTGCCCGACGGGTCGGGGATCGAGGCGTGCCGCGAGATCCGCTCCGAGCTCCCGGGCACCCGGGTCGTCATGCTGACCTCGTTTCCGGACGAGGAGGCCGTCCTGTCCGCGATCGTCGCCGGCGCCTCCGGCTACCTGCTCAAGCAGATACGGTCCCGGGATCTCGTGGCGGCGCTGGAGGCGGTTGGACGCGGCGAGTCGCTCCTCGACCCCGCGGTCACCGAGAAGGTTCTCGAGCGGGTGCGCCGGATCGCGACCGGCACGTACAACGACGAGCTCGCCCACCTGACCGCGCAGGAGCAGCGCATCCTCCTCCTCGTCGCCGAAGGCAAGACGAACAAGGAGATCGCGTCCGAGGTCTTCCTGTCCGACAAGACCGTGAAGAACTACGTCAGCTCGATCCTCGCGAAGCTCAACCTGGAGCGCCGCGCGCAGGCGGCCGCGTTCGTCGCCAAGCACCGGCTCGATCGCGGCGGCGTCTGACGTCGCGCGCCCGCCGGCGCGCGCGATGACGCGTGACCTGATCGGCGAGGAGCTCGCCGCCTGGGGCAAGGTCCTCCTCGTCGAGACGCGCGGCCGGGTGACCGGGCGACTCACAGCAACGCCCGTGGGCTTCGTCGAGGATCCGGACGGCGCGTGGCGGGTCGCGGCTGGCGATCCCGAGGCGGACTGGGCGCTGAACCTGCGCGCGGACCCACGCTGCCGGGTGACCGTGGGCGGGTCCGAGGTGGACGCCGTGGCGGAGGAACTCGACGGGCGGTCGCACGCGGCGACGGTCCGCGACCTGATCCTGAAGTACGGCACGCCGGCCGAGCGTCTCGGCGTGGGCCCGGCGTTTCGGCTGCGGCCGATGCCAATCGTGCGGCCGTAGCGATCCACCGGGCTTCGCGAACGCCCCGGGCGCGCGCCGTCAGTGCGCTCAATCGTCGATGGCCACCCTGCCTGCTCCTTCCGGGCGCTCCGGCCCGCTCTCCCGGTCCAGCCGGCCCGTCGGTGGGCGCGCCGCCGACGCCTAGACTGCCGGCATGAGAATCGTCACGCCCGAGGAGGCCGTCGCAGGCATCCGGTCCGGCGACCACGTCTACCTGCAGTGCGCGGCCGCGACGCCCCAGGTCCTCCTCGACGCGCTCGTCGCCCGGGCGCCGGAGCTGCGCGACGTGTCGATGGTCCACCTCCACACCGAGGGGCCCGGCCCGCATCTCCGGCCGGAGATGGCGCCGCACTTCCGTCACCGCGCCCTGTTCATCGGGCCGAACGCCCGCGCCGCGGTCAACGAGGGTCGCGCCGACTACGTGCCGGTGTTCCTGTCGGACGTGCCGCGGCTGTTCCAGTCGGGGGCGATCCGCCTCGACGCGGTGCTCGTCAACGTCACGCCACCCGACGACCACGGGTTCTGCTCACTGGGCACGTCGGTCGAGGCGATGCATGCGGCGATCGGCGCCGCAAGGACGGTCGTCGCGCAGCTGAACCGGTCGATGCCGCGGACGCTCGGGGAGAGCTTCATCCACGTGAGCCAGATCGACCTCGCGGTCGAGGTGGACCAGCCGCCCTACTCCGTCCATCTGCCCGAGATCGGTGACGTGGAGCGGCGGATCGGCGCCCACATCGCGGAGCTCGTGCCGGACGGGGCGACCCTCCAGCTGGGGATCGGCGCGATCCCGGCCGCCACGGCCCTGTTCCTCACCGACAAGCGCGATCTCGGGATCCACACCGAGATGTTCACCGACCCGGTGGTCGACCTCGTCGAGGCGGGCGTGATCACCGGCGCGCGCAAGGAGCGCAACCGCGGAAAGATCGTGACAGCGTTCCTCATGGGCACCGAGCGCCTCTACCGATTCGTGGACGACAACCCGATGGTCGAGATGCGCGCCGTCGACTTCACGAACGACACGCACGTCATCCGGAGCTTCGACCGGATGATCGCGATCAACTCCGCGATCGAGGTGGATCTCACCGGGCAGGTCGTCGCCGATTCGATCGGCTTCCGTCTCTACTCCGGCGTGGGCGGGCAGATGGACTTCATCCGCGGCGCGGCACTCGCGAAGGAGGGGCGGGCGGTCATCGCCCTGCCCTCGACCGCCGGTCCGAACGGCGAGCACAGCCGGATCACGGGCTGCCTGCGCCAGGGTGGGGGCGTCGTCACGACCCGCGCCCACGTCCGGACGGTGGTCACCGAGTGGGGGGTCGCGGAGCTGTTCGGAAAGAGCGTGCGCGAGCGGGCGCTGGCGCTGATCGCGATCGCGCATCCCGACCACCGCGACCGCCTGCGGCACGACTGCGGCCGCGAGCTGGGGATCTGAACGCCGAACGACCTCCCGGGGGGATCGGGAGGTCGTGTCAATGTCGGCGGTGTCGGGGTGGGCACCGGGCGTCCCCTCCGGCGCCCACCGCCCCCGGAGTGTGTCCCGATCTCAACCCGGTCGACACGGGCCGAATGGCCCGGTCTGGGGGGCCGGCAGGCCGTCAGCGGGCAATCACCACGGTCGTGTGCGCATGCGTCGCGACGTGCGCCGACACGCTGCCCTGGAGCGCCCGCCCGACCGCTCCCTGGTCACGCGAACCGACCACGAGCATGTCGTAGCCGCGCTCCGCGACCTCCTCGATGCGGCGGGCCGGGTCACCCACCGGCTCGATGAGCCGGGGTTCGATGCCCGCCTCGCGGAGCAGGTCGCGAGCCTCGAAGAGCGCCTTGTCGTGCGCCTCGCGGTCGTCCCAGGGATCGACCGGCGCCCGACCCAGTCGATGCGGCACGACGCTCACGACGTCGACCGTCGCGCCGGTGGCCCGGGCCAGCATGATCGCGGTTTCGGCCGCGCGCCGCGACGGGTCCGTCGAATCGTAGGCAAGCAGAATCTTCATCGCCCACTCCTTTCGCGCGCAGCGTCGAGGGACGGCCGCCTGCGGGCCAGTGCCGAACGATCCGATCTGGCGTGCACCTGGTCCGGCCTCCGGCGACGGACGGACCGGCGCGGGGACGGGCCCGGCCGGAGTTCCCGACCCCCCGTTCGGGCCGATCGGCTCTCGCGACGGTCGATCCGGCGGCCGATCCTTCCGGCGTGACATCCGAGGGCGCGCGCTGCAGCCCGCTCCCGGCCTCGGTCGAGACCGCCGCCCGCATCGACCCGGCGACCGCGGCCGGGCTGCTGCGCGATTGGGGGTTCCTCGTCCGGCGCAATCTGCCCGAGAGGAACGGGCCCGCCTACCTGCTGGTCGCGCTCCGGGAGCGGCCGACGCTCCGTCACTTCGATCCCGAGGTCGTGCGCTTCTGGGAGACGCGCGGTGGTCGTGGCTGCCGCGTGGCGCTCGACCGGCGGCTGGCCCTTCCGTTCTCCCGACCGTTCGCGTGGGGCCGGATCGAGATCGAGGACCGGCTCGGGGTGACGAACGAGTACCTCACGTTCGGGGGCCGCCTGCTCGGTGCGCGTGTCGACGATGCCAGCGTGCTCGTGTTCGAGTCGCCGGTCCCCATCCTCCGGCGCGGCGGTCACAGCCAGGCGTGGGACAGAGGGGCCGACCAGCTCGCGGCGTTCTTCGCCCGCCTCAAGGTGGCGGTCGATTACGTGCCCGGGTTTGAACAGGAGCTGGGCAGCGCGTCGCCCGAGACGTGCTACGTGGCGTTCGTCGTCGATGCGGTCGACCGCTATCGCCGCTCCGAGGCGCTCCGGTCCAGCGAGCCCGAGCTGTGGCGGACGATCCGGAGCGCCTGCAGCCGGTTGCGGACGACGTGCCCGGAGACGATGGGAGCGGCGTCGGCCCTGCTCCAGCACGCGGCCGCGATCCCGGTCTGACCCCCGGCCGGCTCGCTCGCGAGGGGCCAGTCGGGAACCCGGTTCGGGCGAAACGGCACGGTCACGCGCCGGGCACCCGTTGGACGATCGGGCCGCGTCCCCGTGCACGAGGTACGCCGTGCGGCGGATCGGATCGACCCGAACACGAGCCCGGGGGATCTCCTGATGAGCGCTCCGTCACCCAGTGTCCGGCTGCTCGTCTGCGGCAACCCGGACCGCGGCGACGACGGGGCGGCGGTGGCCGCCGTGGCGGCCGTGCTGCCGGCCCTCCCGCGCGAGGTCCTCTCCCGGCTCGAGGTTCGCCGATGCCCGCGGCTCGAGGCCAGCGACCTCGTCGACATCCCGGGCACGGTCCACGCGGTGATCGTCGACGCCGCCCTCGGCGCAGCCCCCGGCGAGGTCGTGGTCGTGCCCCTCGGGGAGCTGAGCTCACGACCCGACACGCCGATTCCCCACTCATCCCACGCGGTTCCGCCCGACCTCCCGATCCGGCTCGCGTCGCTGATCCGCAGCGACCCGCCGACCGGGACCTTCGTGGGCATCGGCGGGCGATCCTTCGGCTACGGGGCGACGCTCTCCCGGCCCGTCCGGGAGGGCCTGGCGGCATTCCGCCAGGCGCTCGCCACGGAGCTCACGCGCCTCGCGTCCGTGCCCATCTGAGGCAGTGCCCAGGGATCCATGGGCGCCGTCCGGGACGGTGTGACCGATGGCCCCACGGTTCGGGCCGCGTGACCCGTCCGCCTCGCGCCGGCCCGGGCGGACGCTTTCCCGCATGAACGCCGTGTCCGCGTCCGTCCCCTTTCCCGGCATGCCCGCCATCGTCGACGGGTCCGAGGCGGTCGCCTCGGTCGAGACGCGCATCTCGGAGGTTGCGGCCGTCTATCCGATCACCCCCTCGACCACGATGGCCGCGATCTGGCAGGCCGCCGTCGCAGAGGGGAAGGCGAACCTCTGGGGAACGCCGCTCGGCTTCCTCGAGCCGGAATCGGAGCACTCGTCGGCATCGGCGGCCGAGGGGGCGGCGATCGCCGGCGCCCGCGTGACGAACTTCACCGCCGGCCAGGGCCTCATCCTGATGAAGGAGGTCCTGTACGTCGTCGCCGGCAAGCGACTGCCCGTCGTGTTCCACGTCGGCGCCCGCGCGATCACCAGCCAGAGCCTGAACATCCACGCCGGGCACGACGACATCATGGGCGTTGCCGACACCGGATGGGGCATGCTCGTCGCGCGCAACGCCCAGGAGGCGGCGGACCTCACCGCGATCGCGCGGCGGGTCGCCGAGCACGGCGAGACGCCGTTCTTCGTCGCGCAGGACGGGTTCCTCACCACGCATACGCTCGAGTCGATCCGGCTGCCCGAGGACGAGCTGCTGGAGCGCTTCGTGGGCGACCCGCGCGACCGGCTGCGCGACCTGTTCGACCCGGCTGCGGCACTCCAGACGGGCGTGGTCCAGAACCAGGACAGCTACATGAAGGGCAGGATCGCGCAGCGGGCCTACTACGACCGGCTGCCGGGCCTGCTCGCGGACGCGATGGCCGAGTGGACGGACCTCACCGCGCGGCCATACGGTCCGATCAGCACATACCGCATCGACGGCGCTGCCGAGGTTCTCGTGGCGATGGGGACGATCGCCGACACCGCGGTCGCGGTCGTGGACCGGCTGCGCGCGAGGGGCCGACCGGTGGGCGCGGTCACCGTCACGGCGTTCCGACCCTTCCCGGCGAAGCGTCTCGCGACGGCCCTCAAGCACGCCCGAACCGTGGCCGTCGTCGAGCGCGCTGACGAGCCGGCGGCGGGCGACGGCCCACTCACCCGAGAGGTGAAGGCCGCGCTGTACGACCTGGCCGCGGAGGGCGTGCTCGTGCCCCGGGTGGTCTCGGTGGCGGCCGGCCTCGGCTCGCGTGACGTGGCCGCCGGGGACCTCGCCGCCGTGTTCGACTGGGCAGCCCAGCACGGCGACCGCACCGCGATCGGCGACTTCGCCGTCCTCGGTGTCCGGCACCCGCTGGCGCTCGCGCGCCAGGACCTCGACATCCGTCCCGAGGGCGCGTACGCGATGCGCGGCCACTCGATCGGAGGGTTCGGCTCGGTCACGACGAACAAGCTCGTCGCGACGATCGTGGGCGAGGTCTTCGGGCTGACGGTGCAGGCCTACCCCCGCTACGGCTCGGAGAAGAAGGGCCTCCCGACCACGTACTACCTCACGATCGCCGAGGGACCGATCCGCGGCCACGCCGAGCTCGACCGGGTCGAGTTCGTGCCCGTCCACGACGTCGCCGCGTTCGCGCTGGGCGACCCGCTCGCGGGGCTGGTCGACGGCGGGACGCTGTTCGTCCAGTCGCCGCTCGACGATCCGCTCGCGATCTGGCAGTCGATCCCCGTCCCGGTGCGCGCCGAGATCCTGCGTCGCGGCATCCGCGTGACCGCGCTCGACACGGCCTCCCTCGCCGCCCGGCATGCCCCGCGCGAGGACCTCCGGATCCGGATGCAGGGGGTCGCGCTCGTCGGGGTGTTCCTGCGGGTCGCCCCGTTCGCGGCGCGGGCCGGACTTGACCGCGACGCGGTGCTCGAGGCGGTGCGCGGTCGGCTTGCGCGCTTCTTCGGCAAGCGCGGCGCCGCGGTCGTCGAGGCGAACCTCGCGGTGATCGCCGAGGCCTGGGACGCGCTGATCGACGTCACCGCCGCGGTGGCGGCGGACATGGAGTGCACGGCTGCCGGGTCGGCTCCCCAGGCCCCCGAGCAGGAGCGGACGACGGCGGAGGTGACGCGGTGACCATCGATCGACGCGGGACCGCCCCGCTCGTGGCGGATCTCATGGCGCTCGACCCGATCGCGATCGCGGCCGATGCTCCGCTCAGCCACGCCGCGCGGCTCATGGACGCGCACCGGATCTCCGGACTCCCGGTCGTCGACGGTGCGGGATCGCTCGTGGGCGTGATCAGCCAGACCGACCTGCTGCGCGCGCGGGCGACCGAGTACCTGTGGGCCAACTGGCGCGGGCTCCTCGTCCGGCACCTGATGACCCGGGACGTCATCACCGTCCACCAGTCCACCCCGATCGCGATCGCTGCCCGCCAGATGGAACGGCACCACGTCCACCGGCTCGTCGTCGTCGCAGATGACGACGAGCGGCTGCCGATCGGCATCCTGTCGACTTCCGACCTCGTCCGCTCGATGAGCCATCAGGCCGACGGGCCCGCAGCGGCCGCCGACGACCGCACACCCACGGAGTCGCGTCCCCGTGGCTGAGATCGTGGCCCGGGACACGGACGCCGACGCGGCAGCGACCGGCCGCCGCCTGCCCGTCCAGCCCGGCGCGCTCGCCGATCCGGACACCGGCGGCGCCCGGCCGCTGCTGGACAT
This sequence comes from Candidatus Limnocylindrales bacterium, assembly GCA_035699445.1. Lineage (GTDB taxonomy): Bacteria > Chloroflexota > Limnocylindria > Limnocylindrales > CSP1-4 > DASSPX01. The sequence continues at coordinate 18,230 of DASSPX010000065.1, forward strand.
CGAAGCCTACGTCGAGGACTTCAACCGCGACGTCGTGACGGCGTATCGGCGGGGGATCGCGGACGTCGAGCTGCCGGCGGACGTCGGGCTGGCCCGCTCGATCGTGCCGCCCGGCACCGCTGCCGTCCGGGACTTCAGCCGCCTCGCACCACGGATCCCGGAGTTCCTCGCGGAACGGTGTGTCGGGTGCATGGCGTGCGTCAGCGCCTGCCCGGATGCGGCGATCCTCGCCACGGTCGTTCCGGATTCGCGGCTTGACCCGGCGATCGGGGCGTTCGTTGCCGACCGACCCGACGCGGCCCGAGCCGGCGAGACCGCCCGGTCCCACTTCGCGACGACCGACAAGTACGCGACGGTGCCGGCGCGCCGGGGCATCGAGCCCGGCGCCTTCGGCCTGTTCGTCGATCCGATCCACTGCAAGGGCTGCGCGGAGTGCGTGGAGGTCTGTGCGGCGCTCGGGCACGACGCCCTCGTGATGATCGACAAGGTCGCCGACGAGGGGGCCGGGGAGGGAACCCTCGAGCGGTTCGAGCGCGACATCCGGTTCCTGCGGTCGCTGCCGCCGACCCCGGTCGACTACCGCAACGAGAAGGCGCTCGCGGACATCATGCTGGGCGAGCACGCGTTCGGGTACGTCGGCGGCGCCGGGTCGTGCGCCGGCTGCGGCGAGGGCACGGCGATCCGGATGCTCCTCGCGGCCACCCGACAGGTCCACGGACCGGAGTCGATGGGCATCGTCGCCGCCACCGGCTGCAACACCGTGTTCGGCAGCACGTACCCGTTCAACCCGTACCTCGTCCCGTGGACGAACTCGCTGTTCGAGAACGCTCCCGCGGTCGCTGCCGGCATCCGCACGCGCTGGGACCAGGCCGGCCATGCCGACCGGCGCCTGTGGGTGCTGGGCGGTGACGGCGCGATGTACGACATCGGCTTCCAGGCGCTGTCGCGGCTCGTGGCGTCGGGCCAGGACGTCAAGACCATGGTCCTCGACGGGCAGGTGTACTCGAACACCGGCGGCCAGGCGTCCACCGCCTCCTTCGGCGGCCAGGTCACGAAGCTGTCCGCCTTCGGTCGGGCGCTGCACGGCCGGCCCGAGCGGCGCAAGGAGCTGGGCAGGATCCTGCTCGCTCACGGGGAGGTGTACGTGGCCCAGACGACCCCGGCGCACCTCAACCACTTCTATCGTGCGGTCATCGACGCGAACACGTACCCGGGGCCGGCGGTGGTCGTGGTCTACACGCCCTGTCAGCCCGAGCACGGGATCGCGGACGATGCCGCGATCCGCCAGGCGAAGCTTGCCGTGGACGGCCGGGCGTTCCCGCTGTTCACGTACGACCCTCGTCGCGGCGAGTCCATGGCCGAGCGCCTCTCGCTCCAGGGCAATCCCGCGCTCCGGGAGGACTGGTCGAAGGCGCCCGACGGCACGCCGGTCGACTTCCTCGCGTTCGCACGCACGGAGGGCCGGTTCGCCCAGCACTTTGCGCCGGACGGGACGCCGACCCCGGAGATCGAGGCCACCCAGGCCGATCGGCTCGCGAACTGGCGGCTGCTCCAGGAGCTGGCCGGGATCCGCTGAGCGCGCAGCTCAGGGTGGTGCGGGCGTGACCGGGGGCCGCGACGCGAGGAGCTCGGTGTCGCTCGGCAGCCGCACGGCGACGTGCGAGGGCAGCTCGCGGACGATCCGCACGCCGAGCGGGGCGTTCGGCGCGCCTCCCGTGATCCGGAGCGCGATCGCCTGCGCGTCGGGCAGCGGGTAGACAACGATCCAGTCGAGCGCGTCGACACAGGCGCCGTCGAGGCACGTGCGGTCGGCGATGACCTCGCCCGGCGCGGGCCCGAGCTCCTGCGCGGCGAGCAGCAGCGCCTCCCGGCATTCGACGGAGCTCAGCTGCCCGCAATCCGTGCGGCCCGTGCCGAGCGCGGCAAGGTCGCAGCCCCCGAGCACGAGGGCAGCCGCCGCGACGAGTGCGGCCGGACGGGGCGCGTGCAGCAGACTCGCGCGGCCGATGACGAAGGTCACGGCGGAGATCATCCTCGAAGGGAACCGTCTCCGCGGGTCGAAGCCTCCCACGGCGCCCGACGGAGTGCCGGCGACCCGGCGCGGCGGGGTCGTCCCGGCCCTGAGGACCGGGCCGTTCGGCGCCGGGGAACGTGTCGGCCGGCACTGATGCGCACATGCGCATGTATTCCACCCTGCGTGCATGGACGAGATCACGGCGCTCCAGGCCGAGGTCCTCAAGACCCTCGCCAGTGCCCGGCGGCTCGAGATCCTCCACGCCCTCGCCCGCGAGCCGCGGGAGGTGTCGCGGATCGCGGCCGAGCTCGGGGTCAGCCAGCCGAACGTGAGCCAGCATCTCGCGGTCCTCCGCAGCACCGGCCTCGTGGAGGCCGAGCGCGACGGTCGCGAGGTCCGCTACCGGCTTGCCGACCCGGCGGTGATCGTCGCCTGCTCGATCATGCGCGGCGTCCTCGAACGGCGGATCCGCCGGCTCGCGGAGCTGTCCGCGCGAACCCCCGCGACCCCCGACCCCCGACCCGAGATGCGTCCCCTCGAGCCGACCGTGACGGCCGACCCGCAGCGAACCCCGCTGCCCGCGACGAGGTGACGCGATGGACGAACCCCTCAACCTGGTCCTGTTCTCGGGGACCGACGACCGGCTGAACGCCGCCGCCGTGCTTGCCGCCGGCGCCGCGGCGCTCGGCAAGCCCGTCAACGTCTTCCTGCAGTACTGGGCGCTCGACGCGTTCCGGCGCGACCGGATCGCGCTGAACCACGGCCTCGCCCCGGAGGCGGGCGCTGAGGGGCGCCGGGCGGTGGACGACCTGGCCCGGGCCGGTCAGGCGACCTGGGCCGACACGCTCCGCCAGGCGAAGGAGCTGGGCGGAGTGGACATCCAGGCCTGCTCGCTGTCGATGGACCTCCTCCATCTCGAGCAAGCCGATCTGGACCCGCTGGTGGACGGCGTCGAGGGCGTCACCGCGTTCTACCTCAATGCCGGCAACGGCCAGGTCGTCTTCATCTGAACCGACGTCCCGAAGGGAGCAACCGCACATGGAGACCGCCTCGATCAAGGCGCAGGTGGACGCGCGTGGGCTGAACTGCCCGATGCCGATCGTCCGGACCGCGCAGGGCATCCGGCCGCTCGCCTCCGGCGACCACCTCGAGCTGCTGGCCAGCGATCCGGGGTCCGTCAAGGACGTCGCCGCGTGGTGCCGCACGACGGGCAACACGCTCGTCGAGCAGAGCGTGGCGGACGGCATCTACCGCTTCGTCATTCGCCGGAAGTGAGGTTCCGATGAGCACCGTCCTGGATCGCCCGGCTACGGCGATCGACCCCCTCCTCGGCGCGCTCGAGGATGCAGCCGGCATCGCCGAGCCTGCGGTGACTCCGGCGCTCGACGCCGACGACGGCACACGCACGAAGGAGCTCGTGATCGTCAGCTGGTCGGGCGAGCTCGACCGGGTCTGGCCGACGCTCATCCTGTCGTCCACGGCCGCTGCCTCCGGGGTCCGCTGCCGCGTCTTCGTCACCTTCTGGGGCCTGCTGCCGTTCGTGCGCGACGGACGCCGGATCACGGGTGACAACTGGATGCAGAAGATGCTCGCGCTCATGCAGCGGCCGGGCATCGATCACGTGAAGCTCTCGAAGATGAACTTCCTCGGCATGGGGCCGTGGATGATGCGCCGGCTCTCGCGGCAGTACAACGTCGCCTCCCCGCGCGAGCTGCTGGAGGCCGCCCAGGCGCTGGGTGTCGAGTTCGTGCCCTGCCAGATGACCATGGACATGCTGGGGCTCAAGCGCGACGACCTCATCGACGGCATGGGCGAGCCCGCCGGCGCCGCGACGGCGATCGAGCTGATGACCGGCGCCGACGCCTCGCTGTTCATCTGAGCACCGAGTCTCCCGAAAGGACCACTTCCATGACCGAGATCGCCACGCCGCCGATCACCCGGACGATCGACGCCCGCGGCAGCTTCTGCCCGGGACCGCTGATGGAGCTGATCCGGGGCATCCGCGAGTCCGGCGTCGGCGACGTGCTCGCCGTGCGCTCGACCGACCGCGGCAGCAAGATCGACATCCCGAAGTGGGTCGAGAAGGCCGGGCATCGCCTGGTCGGGGTGTTCGCGCGCGAGGGCTACGACGAGATCGTCGTCGAGAAGCTCCGGTGACCGCGATGGAGCGCATCGTGGTCCTCGGCGGCGGGGTCGGCGGCACCCTGCTCGCGAACCTCCTGGCACGAAAGCTTCGACGGCGGATCGACCGCGGCGACGTGCACGTCACCGTGGTCGACGCGACCGGACAGCACACGTACCAGCCCGGATTCATGTACATCGCGATGGGCGGCGAGCGCGCCGAGCGACTGCGGCGGCCCGAGCGGACCCTGCTCGACCGGCGCGTCGACCTCGTCGTCGACGATGCGGTCCGGATCGATCCTGCCAGCCAGCTCGTCGATCTCGCCTCGGGCGAGCGGCTCCACTACGACCAGCTCATCCTGGCGACGGGGTCGCGCATCCTGCCCGAGCGGATCGAGCACTTCGAGCAGGAAGCCCACCACTTCTACACGGCCGAGGCGTCGCTCCGGCTTCGTCACGCGCTGGATGCGTTCGCCGGCGGCCGGATCGTCATCGGCATCGCGGGCATGCCCTACAAGTGCCCGCCCGCGCCGCTCGAGGTCGCCTTCCTCATCGAGGCCGAGCTGCGCGAGCGGGGTCTGCGGGACGTGAGCTCGATCGACTACTGCTCCCCGATCGGGCGCGCGTTCACGATCGAGAGCGTGTCCGAGATGGCGACCCCGATCCTCGACGAGAAGGGAATCACCGTCCACACGTTCTTCAACGTGGAGCAGCTCGATCCCGAGCGCAAGGTCGTGCTGTCGCTCGAGGGCGAGGAGCTGCCGTACGACCTCCTCATCCTCGTCCCGCCGCACAGCGGCGCCCCGGTGGTGATCGACAGCGGTCTCGCCGGTCCGGCGGGCTGGCTGCCGACCGACCGGAAGACCCTCCAGGTGCGCAGCGATCCGTTCGACGATGCCGCGCTGCTCTACCCGAACGTGTACGCGCTCGGCGACGCCACCGATCTTCCGCTGTCGAAGGCGGGCTCGACGGCCCACTTCGAGGCGCCGGTCGTCGCGGAGCGTGTCGCCGCCGCGATCGAGGGCCGGGAGCCACACGGGCGCGAGGCCGAGTACACCGGCCGGGTGATGTGCTTCTTCGAGATCGGTGACGGCAAGGGCACGCTGCTGCGGTTCGACTACGACCACCCGCCCAGGCCGCCCAGGCCGAACCAGCTCTGGCACCTGGGCAAGATCGTGTTCAACAAGACGTACTGGCACACCGTGCCGAAGGGCCGCGTCTGACGACCCGCTCGACGGGGCCCGGCCGTCGCCGGCTCCCCATGCTCCACCACACACGCCGGCCGCGCGCTCCCATCCCGTGCGGCCGGCCCACCTCGTTGTCGCGCCCCGCTAGCATCCGGCTGATGCCCCCTGCACGCGTGTTCCGACGCTCGACCGTGCCCGACCCGCCGGTCGCCGTCTCGGCATCCGGCAGCACGATCGTCGACGCCGCCGGCCGGCGTTATCTCGATGCCGCGGGCGGGGCGATCGTCGTCAGCGTCGGCCACGGACGCCAGGCGATCGCGGATGCGATGGCGGCCCAGGCGTCGCGCGTCGCGTATGCCCACGGGAGCGCGTTCACGAGCCAGGCGCTCGAGGCGTACGCCTCCGAGCTCGGGCCGCACCTGCCACTGGATGACGCCGCGATCTACCCCGTGAGCGGCGGCTCGGAGTCGATCGAGACGGCGCTCAAGCTCGCGCGGGCCTACCACCTCGCCCGTGGCGAGCCGGAGCGCACGCGCGTCATCGCCCGGTGGGGGAGCTACCACGGCAACAGCCTGGGCGCGCTCGACCTGTCGGGCCGGGACCCACTCCGCCGGCCGTACGAGCCGTGGCTCGGCCGGTTCGAGCACGTCTCGGCTGCCTATCCGTATCGCGCGGGCGAGCCGGATGCCCATGCCCTGGGTGATCCAGCCGTGCTCGCGGACGAGCTGGAGCGCACGATCACCAGCCGTCCGGGAACGGTGGCCGCGTTCGTCGCCGAGCCGATCGTGGGCGCGACGCTCGGAGCGGTCGTGCCGCATGACGGCTACTGGCCGCGCATCGCGGAAGTGTGCCGCCGCCACGGGGTGCTCCTGATCGCCGACGAGGTGATGACCGGCTTCGGGCGGACCGGGCGCTGGTTCGGCGTCGATCACTGGGGCATCCGTCCGGACCTGCTCGTCGCGGCGAAGGGCGCGTCGTCCGGCTACTGGCCGTTCGGGTTCGTCGCGGCGTCCGGTGCCGTCCACGCAACGATGACCGCTCCCGGCACGCGGTTCGTCCATGGGTTCACGTACTCGCACCACCCGGTCGGGGCGGCGGTCGCCCGTGCGGTGCTTGCGATCCTGGAGCAGGAGTCGCTCGTCGAGGCGTCCGCGCTCAAGGGGGAGCAGCTGCGGGAGCGGCTCGGGGACCGCCTGGGCAGCCACCCGCGTGTGGGGGAGATCCGCGGCCGGGGCCTCATGGTCGGGATCGAGCTGGTCGAGGATCGCGCGACTCGCCGCGCGTTCGTCCGATCGGCCCAGGTCGCGGAGCGCCTCGTCGCCGAGGCTCGCGAGCGCGGGCTGCTCGTGTACTGGGGCACCGGCAGCGCCACGGGCATCGACGGCGACACGCTCCTGCTCGGCCCGCCGTTCGTCGTCACGGACGACGAGCTCGACGCGATCGTCGACCGCCTGGCGGTAACGGTCGAGGACGTCCTCGGCCGCTGAGCCCGCTGACTCCGCCGGCGGACCCCGGTCTGCCCGCCGTACCGTCTAGTTGCGCACCCCGCGCGCGAGCAGCAGGACGCCGGCGGCGAGGATGACGACCGGCCAGACATAGGCGCCGACGTCGTCGAGGGCGAGCTGGGAGCCGCCGATCGCCGCGAGGATCGCGCCCAGCCCGAGCTGCCAGCCCCAGCCGCTGCCCTGGGCAGCCCGGACCGCCGCGATCGCCAGGAACGCGATCCCGAGACACAGCGTGCCCAGGCCGGGCCCGGCGACAAGCCCGGTGGCCTCGATGATGTCCGGCGCCGCGAGCGCCGTGACGAGCGCTCCCGCATAGAGCGACCCGGTGCGCCGGTCGATCGCCCACTTCGCGAGGAACGCGAGGCCGACCGCGAGGAACAGCACCGAGCCGGCCATCTCCATGCCGGGCACGACCTGCTCGAGCAGGAGCAGCGCCCCGAACACGACGAGGAAGATCCCGAGCCACGGCAGGCCCGATCGGCGGCCGCCCACGTCGCTCCACTCCCAGCGGTGGATGCGCACGGTCGCGGGATCGTCGATCACCTCGCCGCGCAGCGGGCCACCCGGCCCCGTTCGGTCATTCATCCGCCGTCTCCCTCTCCTGATCAGCCGGGCGCCGGCGCGGGTCGGCCGCCGCCGTGCTCGGCCTCGTCCTCGACGTGGCTGAAGCCCAGCCGGTCCGCGAACCGGCCCATGATCCCCGGCGCCCACCAGTTCCATCGGCCGAGCAGGCGCATCGTGGCCGGGACGAGCAGCACCCGCACGATCGTCGCGTCCACGGCGACCGCGATCGCCATCCCCACGCCGATCGACTTGATCGTGATCGTGTCGGCGAGCGCGAACGCCGCGAACACGGTGACCATGATGAGCGCCGCACCGGTGATCACGCGGGCGGTCCGTGCCAGCCCCTCGGCGACCGCGGCGCGGTTGTCACCCGTCCGCCGGTACGCCTCCTGGACGCGGGACAGCAGCAGCACCTCGTAGTCCATCGACAGCCCGAACAGCACGCAGAACATGATGATCGGGTTGCCGGCGATCGTGAACCCGGGCGAGGTGAAGTCGAGCAGCCCCGAGAGGTTGCCCTCCTGGAAGATCCACACGAGCGCGCCGAACGATGCCGACAGCGACAGCAGCGTCATGACGATCGCCTTCGCCGGCAGCACGACGGACCCGAACAGCAGGTAGAGGATCGCGCCCATCGCGATCAGCGTCACGCCGATCGCCCACGGGATCCGCTCGCTCTGCGACACGAGGAAGTCGTGGCCAAGCGCGGCGAAGCCGCCGACCTGGACCCGCTCGATGGGCGCCCCGGTCTCGAGCGCCCGGACGGGCTCGATGACCGCCGTCCCCTCGGGTGACGCCGGGGGGAGGGGCGAGATCGCGTCGAAGCGGACGGTGCCCTCGCGGACGCGGAGGTCCCATAGCACGGCGAGCTGCGGCGGCCACTGCTCGCGCGGCAGTGCGTAGAGCCCCACGAGCTGATCGACGGTCAGCTCCGTGCCCGTGCGCGGGTCGCGGATCCCGGTGAACGGGCTCTCGACGTGCGCAATCCCGTCCACGGCGCCCAGGCGCGCTCCGTACGCGTGGAGCGCGCGCACGGCGGCCTCGTCCGTCGGGCTGCCGGCGACGTCCGCGAGCACGATGATCGGCGAGGTGGTCCCGGGCTCGAACGCCTCCTGCAGGACGATCGCGGCCTCGCGGCTCTCGAGGCCCTCGGGCAGTACGAACGCGTCCGGGATCCCCTGCTCGAGCCGAAGGAACGGCGTCCCCGCGGCGAGCAGCACGGCGAGCGTCGGCACGAGGACGAGGATCGGGCGCGCCATCACGGCATGGGCCATGCGCTCCCAGCGGGAGCGTGCCGCCGCGTCGGCCTGGTCCGACGACGGTCGGCCGAGTCGACGGCGGACACCGTCGATGAGCCCGCCGATCGACAGGCTCGAAACGCGCGGCCCGAGCATCCCGAGCGCGGCGGGCAGGAACGTGAGCGCGAACGTGAGCGAGGCGAGCACGGTGAGCGCGCCCCCGATCCCGAACGAGCGGAGCGCGGGTGCCTCGAACAGCAGCAGCCCCGAGAGCCCGATGGCGACCGCAAGCCCGCTGAACGCCACCGCCTTGCCGGCGGTGCCGACCGTGATCTCGACCGCATCGCCGACCGTGCGCCCCTTCGCGAGTTCCTCCCGGAAGCGGCTGACCATGAACAGCGAGTAGTCGATCGCGAGCGCGAGTCCCAGCATCGTCGACACGTTCTGGACGAAGATCGAGAGCTCGGTGACCTGGGCGACGAACGAGACCGCCCCGAGCGTCGTGGGGATCGCCAGGCCGGCGACGATGAGGGGCAACCCGGCCGCGACCAGCGAGGCGAACACGAGCACGAGGATGACCGCGGCGACCGGCAGGCTGACCATCTCGGCACGCAGCAGGTCCTCCTCGGACTGCTCGGCCGTGTCGCGGGTGAGCGGGCCGTAGCCGCTGAGCAGCAGCTCGATCCCCTCGCCCGGGTCGCGGAGCGCGGCCTCGAACGCCTCGACGTGGGCCACGGACTGCTCGTCGGTCACCGTGAGGCCGACGACGACATACGTGGAGCGGCCGTCCTCGCTGATGAACCTCGGGTCGCCGGTCTGGGCGTAGCCGACCGCGCCTTCGACGAGCGGATGCGCGAGCAGGGGCTCGATCGACGCGGCAACGGCCGACTGGAACGCGTCCGATGTGGCGTCTGCCCCCTCCGGGCCCACGTAGATCGCGACGAGCGAGCCCCGGCCCTCGCCGAAGTCCTCGGCCAGCCGGTCCGCGACCGCCTGCGATTCGGAGTCGGGATCCAGCCAGCCGCCGGCCGAGAGGCGGGAGGCGGCGTCCCCGGCGAACATCGACATCGCGACGCCGAGCGCGATCGCCGCGAGAAGCACGATGCGCCGGCGCCGGTAGACGAAGGCGCCCCATCGGGAGAACATCGGGGACACCTCCTGTGCGGCGCGGTCGGCCGGATCCTGCCGGCGGTTGCCGGCTGACGATAAAGAACCAGCATTCTCCTTGTCAATCATGTGCGCGTGGCACGGCGGTCGTCGTGGCGAGCGATCGTTCTGCTACGCTGAATCGAATGCCGCGTGTGACCGCCGCCCACGAGCAGGCCGTCCGAGCCCGCATCGTCGATGCGGCCGTTCGCGTGTTCGCCGTCCGGGGCTACCACGGGGCCACGATGCAGGACGTCGCCCGCGAGGCCGGTCTGTCGATCGGCGCGATCTACACCTGGTTCCGGAGCAAGGACGAGCTGTTCCTCGCGGGCTGCGACGTCAGCAACGGCGTGGCGATGGCCGAGCTGGCCGATCGCGTGGTCCGCGGCCGGAACGTCGTCGAGAAGCTCGCGATCGCGGTTGCGTTCTACCTCGACGCCGTCGACGACCCGCTCGGCGGTCCCGGGATGGGCTCGGTGCTCGTCGTCCAGTGGGCGCGCGCCGACTTCGACCAGGACGTGCGGGCCATGCTCCGGCGGCGTCGCGATGCGCTGGGCATGGCCGCGCAGATGCTCGTCCGCGAGGGTGTCGCCACCGGCGAGCTGCCGGCGTGGCTCGACGTCGATGCCCTCGCCGCCGGGTATCTCCATCTCCTCGACGGGATGCTCCTGTGGCGGATCGAGCAGGGGCCGGACTACCGCCGCGAGGAGGCGGAGCGCCGCGCCCTGGCGGTGCTCGCGCCGCTCGTCGCCGCGGCCGCCGTGTCGACGCCGCCCTCGATCGAGCTCCCGCCCGCCAGGCCATGGTCGCCGCTCCAGGGGAGCGGTCCCGGCGCGTCCAGCCGGGAGCGCCGGGCGAGCTGACCGCCAGTCTGATCGCCGGCGTGCATGCCCGCGGCGCCTGATTGGCACGAACCGCCGGCCGGCGGCACGCAGCGTGCACCCCCCCGAGCGAGCCCGTCGTCCGGCGCCCCGCGATGCGCCGACCGCGCCATCGCCGTCCCTGCGTGACCGCCGCCCGTAGCATCCATCCGATGCCGCTGATCCTCCGCGCCGCGACGATCCTCACGATCGATCCCGCACGCCCGCGCGCGGAGGCCGTGGGCATCGACGGCAACCGGATCATCGCCGTCGGCGACCTCGCCGCCGTCCACACCGCGCTTCCGCCCGGCACCCCCGAGATCGACGCGGGTGACCGCACGATCGTCCCTGGCTTCGTCGACGCCCACGACCACTACCTCGCGACCGCGGAATCGTTCGCGGGCGTCGCGGTCCGGGACGCCACCTCGATCCGCGAGCTGCAGTCCCGCCTCGACGCCGTCGCCGAGCGGACGCCGCCGGGCCGCTGGATCCGCGGCCACGGGCTCGAGTGGAGCGCGCTCGACGAGGGGCGCCTGCCCACGCGCGCCGATCTCGACGAGGTCACCCGGGCACACCCGGTCCTCATCGAGCACGTCTCGGGGCATGCGGTGCTCGTCAACTCGCTCGCGCTCGAGCTGCGGGCCATCGGCGACGACATCCCCGACCCGGACGGCGGCAGCTTCGACCGCGACGAGCGTGGCCGTCCGATCGGCATCGTCCGGGACACGGCGACGAATCTCGTGCTCGGGCCGTCGGTCGACATCGGCCACCACGGCCCGAACTTCCACGTCGAGCTGGAGGTCGACGAGGGGGTGGCCATGCTGGGGGCGGCCGCACCGCGGTTCGCCGCCGCCGGCGTCACGACCATCGGCGACCCGCAGGTGACCCGGCGGGAGCTCGCCGTCTACCGCGCGGCCCGTCGCCACGACGTCCCGGGGCCGCGCGTGGTCGCCCTGCCGCTCAGTCACCAGCTCGACGAGCTGGAGGCGATCGGGCTCGCCGGGCCGTTCGGCGACGACCGCCTGGCGATCGGCGGGCTGAAGCTCTACACGGACGGCGCGATCACCGGCGGCACGGCCGTGTTCTCGGACGGGATCGGCCCCGGCCGCTCGCCCGGGACGTTCTACCACCCGCCGGACGTGTTTCGGTCGCTCGTGGAGCGTGCCCATGGCAACGGCTGGCAGCTCGCGATCCACACGATGGGCGACGCGGCGTACGAGCGCATGCTCGACGCGGTCGAGGCGGCGTTCCGCGCCCGTCCCGTCGAGGACCCGCGCCCGCGCGTCGAGCACGGCACGTACCCGACCGCGGCGCAGCAGCGGCGGATGGCCGCGCTGGGCGTGATCCCGGTCACCCAGCCAGGCTCGATCCGGGAGCTGGGCGACGTGTGGATCCGCCAGCTCGGCGACCGGATCCACGCCACGATGCCCCTCCGCTCGTGGCTGGACCTGGGCATCCGGCCGGCGATCAGCAGCGACGCGTTCGTCCAGAGCTACCGGCCGCTGGACACCATCTCCGCGGCCTGTCTGCGGGTCACCCCGTCCGGCGTGCGGATCGGGCCGGACCAGGAGCTCACGGTCGAGGAGGCCGTGCGCGCCCACACGCTCGACGCCGCCGTTGCGCTGCGGCTCGAGGACCGGCTGGGCTCGCTCGAGACGGGCAAGCTCGCCGACATCGCCGTGATCGACGGCGACCTGCTGGCCACCCCCCCGGAGCGCATCGGCCGGTTGGGCATCTGGCTGACCATCCAGGACGGAGCGATCGTCCACGATGGGCGGACGCCGCGCGCCGCACCGGGTCCCCCATAGTGGCGCACGTCCAGACGGTCCTCGGTCCGGTCGACCCTGCGGCCCTCGGCTTCACGCTGCCCCACGAGCACACCCAGATCGCCCTGTGGCACGTCCCCGGCCGGAACGACTACTGGGAGCTGACGCGGGATGAGCTGCTCATCCTCGACGAGCTGCGCCGGTTCCGCGACGCCGGCGGCAGCGGCCTCGTCGATCTCACCCTCGACGGGGTCGGCCGCGACCCGGCGTGGCTCGCCCGGCTGAGCGAGCGGAGCGGCCTCCACATCGTCATGGGCTGCGGCTGGTACCGGGGCATGCACTACCCGCCCGAGGCGCGGATCGACCGACGGACGGTCGACGACCTCGCCGACGAGCTCGTCCGCGAGGCGACCGAGGGCGTGCGGGGAACGGGCGTCCGGCCCGGGATCATCGGCGAGATCGGTGTCGACAAGCCGTGGGTCAGCCCGGCCGAGGAGCGCGCGCACCGGGCGGCGGCGCGCGCGGCCCGCCGGACCGGGCTCGCGATCACGACCCACGGGGTCATGAGCCCGGTCGCGCTCGACCAGCTGCGGATCCTCGAGGAGGAGGCCGCCGACCTGTCGCGGGTCGTCGTGGGGCACGCGGATTCGTACCCCGTGCTCGACCACCTCCTCGAGGTGCTCCGCCGCGGCGCGAACGTCGAGTTCGACTTCCTCGGGATGTCGTTCACCCCGCAGGAGCGGCACGGGGAGGGCCGGATCGTCGAGCTCGTCCTCGAGCTGCTCGCGCGCGGTCACGCGGACCGACTCCTGCTCAGCCAGGACGTCTGTCACAACGCCCAGCTGAAGCGCTACGAGGGCAACGGCTACGTCTATCTCGCGGAGACGTTTCTGCCCCGCCTCCGGGCCGCCGGCGTGTCCGACGCCGAGATCGAGACGATCACCGTCGCGAACCCGCGGCGGATCCTGACGATCGGCTGAGCGCGGCCGTCCTCCCGATCGCGCCCCCTCAGGCCTCGAGCGTGGCCTCGACGGACAGCGCGACGTTGTTCCGGATCGCGCCGCTGATCGGGCAATTCTCCTTCGCGTCCTCGGCGAGCTCCTGGAACCTTGCCTCGTCGATGCCCGGGACCCGTGCGCGCACCCGCAGGGCGCTCGATGCGACCTTCCAGCCGTCGCCGACCTTGTCGAACGTCACGTCGGCCCGGACGTCCAGTCGCTCGGGCGGCGTGCCGTTCTTCGCGAGGCGACTCGAGAACGCCATCGAGAAGCATGACGCATGGGCGGCGGCCAGGAGCTCCTCGGGGCTCGTCCGGCCGTTGTGTGCCTCGGTCCGTGATGCCCACGTCACGGGCAGGCGGGTGAACGAGCCCGACGAGACGTAGGTGATGAGGCCGGAGCCGCTCGTCAGGTCCCCTTCCCAGACGACCTCCGCGTGGCGAACCTGTGCCAAGACAGACCTCCTGGTGTGTGGTGATCAGCACGGCGGCGCGCGCCGCCACCCGGACATCGTGCCACGCCACGCGGATCCGGTCCGGTGCGGTGCAGGGCGCTCCGGCGGGGTCGGGGGTGGTTCGCGGAGCCCGCGGCCGGGACCTTCCGCCTCCAGCCGACCGGACCCGCGGGGCATGGAGGCAACACGATCCCGACCCCTAGCCTGCCGAAGCCGTCGCATCAAGCGTGGCGGCCATCCGCCGGTGATGCCCACGCCGGCGCGAGACGAGGGAACCCGCCGACGTGCGTGCGTCCGGGGCCGCCACCAGGATTCGACGATCGGCGCGTGCCGCCGCCCTCGTGGTCGGCCTCGCGATCGCCGCGCTGGCGGCCGGGCCTGCCGGGATCGCGCGCGCGAGCGAGGACCCCGAGGCGGACCTCGCCGCCGCTGAGGCGAGGATGCTCGACCTGATCAACGCCGACCGCCGCGCGGTGGGACTCGTGCCGTTCCGGGGCGACCCTCGCCTGGCGGCCCTGGCGCGCGAGCGGTCGACCGACATGGCGACCACCGGCGTCTTCTCGCACACGACCTCCGCCGGCGGCACGGTGTTCGACCTGCTGACGCTGCGCGGGATCCCCTGGCAGGCGGCCAGCGAGGTGATCGCCTGGAACGACGTGGCCGACGGCATCGGATCCGCCCAGATGGCCCACACCGGCTGGATCAACTCGGGCTCCCACCGGGCGATCCTGCGCGCAACCGACCTCAACTACGTCGGCGTGGGCGCCGCCTACGACCCGAGCCGCGGCGCGCGGTACTGGACGGCGATCGCCGTTCGCGAGCCCGACCGCACGGGAGCCATCGGCAAGGTCCAGTCGCTGGTGCCGGTCGCAGGCTCGGCGACCGCGAGTACCGTGCGCGTCACCGTGACCTGGAGCGGACGGGATGTGCCGCTGCAGGTGCTGACCTCCGGCCTCCGCGACTTCCAGATCCAGCGCCGCGTGAACGGCGGCGCGTGGCGGACGCTGTATGCGGGAACGACCGCCACCCGGGTCGTGCACACGCTGGCGCGCGGCGCGCGCTACGAATACCGCGCGCGCGCCCGGGATCGGCGCGGGAACTACGGGGCTTGGTCCGCCCCGATGGTCATCGCGCCCTAGGCGCGACGTTCAGCCCGCGGGCGGGCCAGGGCCGGCCGCGGGCCGGATCCAGCGCTACTCGACGCTGCGGGTCTCGTCGACGGGGGCCATCCCCGGCAGGCCGCCGGCGAGCTCCGCATCCGGAGCGTCCGTCGCCTCGACAGGGCTCATCGTCTCGGGGGCCGGATCGGGCACCGGGTCGAGCCCGTCCGGATGGGCCGGGTCCGCCGCCGCGCCCATCGCCACCTGCCGTCGCTCCTCGGCGCGGCGGCGCAGGACCACCGCCACGATCGATGCGCCGATTGCGACCAGGCCGCCCACGATCGCGAGCCGGATCGCGAGACGCCGGCGCCGCCGCCGGCGGACGACCGGAACGCGTTCGGCGATCGGGGAGGGAAGCCGGTCCAGAACGTCGTCGGGCAGCCGGTCGGTCACCGCCCGGGGCAGCTTCGCGAGCGCTGCGGGCACGCTGCCCGGGTCGCGCGCGATCTCGGCCGCGATCGCGGCCACCGCCTCGAGCACGGCGTCGCGGGTCTGCAGCGCGCCCTTTCCAAGATCGCGCGGCTCCATCTCGCGGACCGCCTTCACGGGACCCTCGCGCACCGCCTGGACGAGATCATCCGGGCGCACCGCGCGAAAGGCGCCGCGGACACCTGCCGCGATGCCTCCGGCGGCTGCCTGGGCGTCGGCGAGCGTCGAGCGTGAGCGGCGCAGGGCAAGGAACGACTTCGGGGCATCGGCCATGGTCCACCTCCGGGTGGGCAGCATAGGCCCCCTGGATGGCACACGACACGGGCCGATGGGCCCGAAGCCGTGACGGGCGCCTCGCAGCGGGCGTCGTCGCCCCCGGGACGGCCCCCAACCCGGGATGCGCGGTCGCGTCAGCCGACCGCCACCTCCGGGCTCGTCGCGGGCGGTCGACCGGCCCGGCGCTCGCGAAGGCCTGCCGCCACCTCCCGGCCGCCGGCGACGAGCGCGTAGACGACGGGGACGACGATGAGCGTCAGGAACGTGGACGAGAACAGGCCGCCGATGACGACGGTCCCGAGCTCGGCCGCGATGATCGAGCCCTCGTTGAAGCCGGCCGCGAGCGGGATGAGCGCGAGGATCGTCGCGATCGCGGTCATGAGGATCGGGCGCACGCGCGTCCGGCCGCCCTCGATGAGCGCCTCGCGGGTCGGCATGCCCTCGCGGCGCAGCCGCTCGACGAGGTCGAGCAGGACGATCGCGTTCGTGACCACGATCCCGATGAGCATCAGGAAGCCGATGAGCGCGCTGACGCCGATCGGGCGCCCGGTGAGGTACAGGGCCGGGAACGCGCCGATCGTGGCCAGCGGCAGACTGAACAGGATGATGAACGGCGTCACGAGCGAATTGAACGTGAGCACCATCGCGACGTAGACGATCAGGATCGCCACGCCCATCGACGCGAACAGACCGCCGAACGCCTCGTTCTGCTGCTGCGTCACCCCCGCGAGCGTGACCTCCACGCCGGTGGGCATCCGGCCCGCGGCCTCGAGCGCCTCGATCTCGGCCGCGATCTCCTGCGACACGGCACCGGTGTCCTCGGACGCGATCTCGGCGGTGATCTGGGCGGCCGGCGCCTCGTCGATCCGGGTGATGCTGCCCTGGACGTCGACCGCCTCGACAGTCGCGATCTCGCCCAGCGGCCGCTTCGCGATCGTGCCCACCGGGAGCGCCTCGAGCTGCTCCACGGTCGTCACGGCCTCGGGATCGATGCGCAGCACGACGTCGACCACGGCGCCCCCGTCGAGCGTGATCGTGGTCGCAGTCGAGCCGGTCAGGGCTGCCCGCACTTCGCCCGCCACCTGGGCGGCGGTCATCCCGACCGTGATCGCCTCGTTCGGGTCGACGCCGATCCGGACCTCCGGGGTGGCCCGCACGAGGTCGCTCTGGAGGTTGACGAGGTCGGTGCGATCGGCCAGCGCGTCGAGGACGCTCTCGGTGGCGTCGGCCACGAGCGCAGCATCCTCCGCGCTGACGATCACCTTGAGGTTGTTCGAGGTGAACCCGGCCGCCTCGGAGACGTTCGTGTCGAAGCCGTCGGTCTTGATCGGCGTGAGCGCCTCCGAGATCGCCTGCGCCGCCACCCCGAGATCCACCTCCGGATCCAGGCGGGCGGTCAGCGTCGCGGAGTTCGCAGGCTGGCCCTGCTGCGCGGCCACGATCGTCTGGAAGCTCGTGTCGCCCTCGCCCGGAACGCTCGTCTGGACGACCTCGACGTCGTCGAGACCGAGAAGGATCGCCTCGGCCTCGGTCGCGCGCGCGAGCACGGCATCCGAGGTGGCCCCCGAGGGCGGGATGACCACGACCTGGAGGATCTTCTCCGAGCCCGCATTGATGAACTGCGTCGGCAGGAGCGGCACGAGGACGAGCGAGCCGGCGAACAGCAGCGCGGCGCTCGCGAGCACGCCCCACTTCGTCCACCGGTTGCGAAGCGCGAACGAGATCGTCGGCGTGTAGATGCGCACCCACAGCGAGCGCGTCGGCTCGCCGTGCTCGTCGACGGCCAGGCTCACCCGACCGATGAGCAGGTACGCAAGGACCGGCACGACGGTCAGCGCCACGACGAGCGACGCGAGGAGCGCGAACGTGACGGTGAGCGCGAACGGCAGGAAGAACTGGCTGACGAGCCCGCCGACGAAGCCGAGCGGGAGGAACACCCCCACGGTCGTGAGCGTGGCCGACGTGATCGCGGTCGCGACCTCGCGCGGCCCGTTGAGCACTGCGCTCAGCCGGTCCTCGCCCATCGCCCGGTGGCGGTAGATGTTCTCGAGCACGACGATGGCGTCGTCGACGACACGCCCCACGGCGACCGCGAGGCCGCCGAGCGTCATGATGTTGAGCGTGATCCCGGTCAGCTGCATGACCACGAGCGCCGTCAGCACCGAGAGCGGGATCGAGACCGCCGCGACGAGCGTGGAGCGCACGCTGCGCAGGAACAGGAAGATCGTCAGGACCGCGAACAGCGCGCCCAGACCGCCTTCGCGGACGAGGCCGTCCTGCGATTCCTCGATGAACGTCGACAGGTCGGACACGGTCGTGATCGTGACCACGCCGGCGTTCGCGTCGCCGATCCGCTCGAGCGCCTCCTCGACCTCCCGGGCAACCGTGACCGTGTTCGCGTTCGAGGTCTTCGTGACCGTCAGCGTCAGGCTCGGCTCGCCGTTCGTCCGGGCGTAGCCGGTCGTCGCCACGCCGGCGAGCTCCACGGTGCCGAGGTCGCCGAGGGTGATCGGGGCCGGCGCCGGCGGCTGGCCGCCGGCGGTGCCCGGCCGGGCGGGCTGGCGGAACCCGACGACCAGGCCCTCGACGTCCTCGATCGACGTGAGCTCGCCGGTCGTGGAGACCGGCACGCGCTCGGTCCCGTCGGACAGCTGGCCGGACGGGAACGTGAGGTTGTTCGCCTGGAGGACCCCCTGGATCTGCTGCGTGGACACTCCCGCCTCCGCGAGCCGGTCCGGGTCCAGCGTGACGAGCAGCTGGGGCTCCAGCCCGCCGGTGAGGTCCGCGGACGCCACGCCCTCGATGGCGGCGACCTCGGGGACGATCTCGGTCCGGGCGACCTCGGCCGCCTCATCGAGGCCCGCCTCGCTCGTCGCGGCGATCGACGCCACGATCACGGGCGCGGCGTTGATGTTGAGCGCCGAGACCTCCGGTTCGACCGCCTCCGGGAGCCCCGCGGCGGCGAGATTCTCCTGGATGGCGGCCTCGACCTCGTCGACGTCGGTGCCGAACGAGAACACCCCGACCACGAGCGCGATCGAGTTGGCGGAGGTGGACTGGAGCGACTCGAGCCGGGGGATGCCCGAGATCGCCCGCTCGATGGGTTGGGCGACCTGGTCCGCCACGTCCTCGGCGCCGGCCCCGGGGTACGGCGCGACCACCGTGATGACCGGGAACGCGATGTCCGGCAGCAGCTCCTGCTTCAGGCTGCCCCAGGCGGAGATGCCGGCGATGAACAGGGCAGCGGCGAGCAGGAGCGTCACGCTCCGCTTCGCGACGGACAGCTCCGAGAGGCGGCTCATCGGGATTCCTTTCGTGACGGGACCAGGTGCGGGCCGGCGTGCGGGGTGTCGACGTTGGCGGCGAGGATCCCGATCGCGGCGGCGACGGTCTCGAGGTCGTCGTCGCCGAGGCGGGCGACGAGGCGATGCAGCTGCTCGACGTTGAGCTCGCGCATCCGCTCGAGCTGGTCGGTGCCGGCGTCGGTCGTGGCCAGCAGGACGTGGCGCCGGTCGGCGGGGTCCTCGGAGCGGCGGAGCAGCCCGAGCGCGGCGAGCCGATCGACCTGGGCGCTCGTGGTCGAGATCGTCACGCCCAGTCGCGACGCCAGCTCCGACATCCGGAGCGTGCCGGCGCTGTGAACGAGGTAGAGGATCTTCGCCTGCGCCATCGTGAGCCCCAGCTCGACGAACTCCGGAGCGTGCGAGAGCGCGATCCGGTGCATCAGGCGGTCGAACTCGCCAAGCAGGCGCTCCTCGAGCTCGGCCCGGCGGCCGGTTGAATCATTCGGCGTCATCAAATGTTCGCCCAATTCCTGAAGATCAGACGGGAACGATACATCGACCGCGACGGATCGTGTGCGGAACGTGACAGCTCCTGGCGCGCACGCGCCATACGATCGCCCCTCGTGACCGAGCCCCTCCGGATCGCCGCGCCCGTCGCACGGCGCTACCTCGTCCTCCGGCACCTGCTCGCCCCGCCGCGCTCCCTGCCGCCCGGGCCGGACAGCGTCATGACGGTCTTCGACCGGCTGGGCTCGATCCAGTTCGACCCGATCGACGTCACCGGGCGCAACCACGACCTCGTGCTGCTCGCACGCATCGACGGCTACCGGCGCGAGCACACCGAGCAACTCCTGTACGCCGAACGGCGGCTGTACGAGACGTACAACAAGGGCCTCAGCCTCGTGCCCACTGCGGAGCTGCCGTGGTACCGCCTCACGTGGGATGCCTTCGCGGCCGGCGACCACGCGCGGACGACGTTCGAGACCCACCGCGAGCTCGTCGAGGAGCTCCTCGGCCGGATCCGGGAATCGGGGCCGCTGTCGTCCATCCACGTCGAGCCCCGCGACGCGATCGACTGGTACTGGCGGCCGACCAACCAGGTTCGCGCGGTGCTCGAGGCCCTCGCCCAGGCGGGCGTGCTCGGCCTCGCGCGCCGCGAGGGCAATCGCCGGGTGTACGACCTTGCCGAGCGCCTGTTCCCGCCCGAGCTGCTATCCCGGCGACTGCCGGAGCGCGAGCAGCGGCGCCACCGGCTGCGCAGCCGGTTCCAGGCGCACGGCCTGCTCCCCGGGGGAGGCGGCCAGGGCGAGCTGTGGGTGGGCACCGGGGCCGCGGAGCTGCGCCGGGAGCTCCATCGCGAGCTCGTGGAGAGCGGCAGTCTCGTGCCGGTCGCCATCGACGGGCTCACCAGCGTCCGGTACGCGCCATGCGAGGACCTTGCCATCCTCGAACAGGCGGAGCGCGAGGTAGCCGCCGGGACAGACCCCGGTGGCCACGGGCCGGGCGTGGCGTTCCTCGCGCCGCTCGACCCCCTCGTCTGGGATCGAGGCCTGCTCCGGTCGCTGCTGGGGTTCGACTACGTGTGGGAGGTCTATGTCCCGGCCGCGAAGCGGCGCTGGGGCTACTACGTCCTGCCGGTCCTGTACGGCGACCGCCTCGTCGGCCGGATCGAGCCCCGATTCGAGCGCCGCGCCGGCGTGCTGCGCGTGCTCGACGTGTGGTGGGAGGCCGGCTTCGACCCGCTCGCCCCCGCCGACGAGGGGCAATTCCTCGAGGCGATCGCCGCCGCCATCCGCGCTCACCTCGCGTTCGGCGGCGCCCGTCGGGTGGCGTTTCCCCGGGCCGCCCGGCACCGCGCGTTCGTGCGCGCGATGCGCGAGCGGCTGGGCTGACGGGGTCTCAGTCGGGGGCGGGGTCCTCCGCGCCGCTGCCGCCCGCCGCGGCCAGCGACCGAGCGTAGACGGCGAGGTTGTGCAGCAGGAACAGGCCCATCAGCGGTGCGCCGATCTGCTTGAGGATCACGACGTCCGCGACCAGCCCGATGGCGAAGAGCAGCAGGCCGGCGTTCATGCCCCAGAACATCAACTGGCGGCTGAGATCGCTCGTCGCCGGCGGGGCCACCCGGCGGGCGAGCACCGCGAACACGAGGTTGCTGATCACCCCGATGTAGACCGCATGGTCGCTGGCCACGAGCACCCCACCGAGGCGGTTGATCAAGTCGGGGTCGTCCGGAGCGGCGATGAACTGGGACACGAGGTACATGAAGAACAGAAGCGCTGCGACGACCCACAGTGAGGCCGCCCCGACGTGACGGCGCGGATCGGGTCCCACCCAGTCAACGCGCACCGCGCGCGGGACGACGCGGACCACGAACAGGGTGACCGCGACGAGCTGAGCGAGCAGGTAGAGCATGCCGCCGATCTGGGCCGCCCCCGTGAGCAGGGCCAGCGACAGGATCAGTCCGCCGACGAACAGGGCGCCGAGCTGCAGGAGTCCCCCGCGCGGGAGCCCGACGGTGTCGCGCGCCTGCCACTCGATGATCGCCATCGCCGCGAGCACGAGGTATCCGAACGTCATGGCTCCGGCGTGTGCGCCGATGCCGTCGCCGGGCACGATGGTCGCGCCCGTGGCGAACCCGATCTGGAGCAGCACGCCCACGACCGCGCCGTACCCGAACGTGGACAGCGCGAGCGCCAGGCCCAGCCCGACCACGCTCCGATTGCTCGCCAGGTAGGTCTGCCACACCCAGACGACGACCCACGCGACGATCGCGAGGAGGATCGTGCCGCTGATCGCCCGGAGCTCGAAGCTGCCCGTGTAGAACGCCGCCACATAGAGCGGGACCATGAGGCCGAGTGCAGCGGCGAGGCGGACGTCGCCGCGCCGGAAGTACACCATCGCGGTGGCCACGAGGCTGAGCGTCAGCCACCCGACCGTGCCGGAGTGAACGTGCGTCAGCAGCTGGTTGCGATCGAACTCGACGACGTCGAGACCGTTCAGGATGCCGATGGCGATCGTGACCACGAACACGGCCATGGCCACGAGATACAGGATGCGGGCGGCCGTCGCCCACGAGCCCTCGAGCGCGCGCATGTCCCTCTCCTCACCTCCCGTCGCGACGAGATCCCTCGGCGGCCGGGCCGCGGGCGCGACGGCTCGGCCTAGCATGCCGGATCGCGGATACTTCCGTGATGCGGTCCGACGGCATGGCGGCAGGTGCGCGGAGACCGGCTTGAAGTCGGAACCCGAGATCCGGCGCGTCGCCCGCGAGGAGCTGCCGGCGTTCTTCGAGACCGTCTCGATGGCGTTCCTCGAACCGATGGATGCTTCGGCGGTCGCGGAGGCGGTCGCACCCTACTGGGATCTCGATCGCGCCTGGGTCGCCTGGGACGGCCCGGTGGCCGCCGCGACGTTTCGCTCCTGGGCGTCCGAGGTGACAATGCCCGGCGGCGCCACCGTGCCCGCGGCGGCCGTTGCCGGCGTGACCACCCGGCCGACCCACCGGCGACGCGGCCTGCTCCGAGGTCTCGCGGCCGCCGAGCATGCCGCCGCCCGTGAACGGGGAGAGGCCGTGGCGATGCTCCACGCCTCGGAGTTCCCGATCTACGGCCGGTTCGGGTACGGCGCGGCGGTCCTGCAGGCGACTTGGACGCTGGACACGACGGCGCCGACCTTCCTTGCCGGGGACCCGCGTGCGGTCGAGATCGTGTCGCGCGAGGCCGCCCGATCGATCCTGCCCGACGTCTTCGAGCGCCACCGTGCGCTGCAGGCGGGCGAGATCCGCCGCCGGGACTACCGCTGGGACGACGAGCTGGGCCTCATCACGTTCCCCTGGGAGAAGCCCTGGAACGGGTACGTGATCATCCACCGGGACGGTGAAGACCGCCCCGACGGCTACGCCCGCTACACGGTCGAGGCGCGGTGGGAGCAGGGCAGGCCCAGGGGCTCCGTCACGGTCCAGGAGCTGATCGCGAACGGTGACCGTGCGTACGCGGACCTCTGGCGCTTCCTGGCCGAGGTCGACCTCGTGGGGACGGTCCGAGCCGAGCGACGACGCGTCCACGAGCGACTGCCGTGG
>DASSPX010000066.1:0-5256 GCA_035699445.1 Candidatus Limnocylindrales bacterium
ATCGCCCGACCGTCTGGGGAGTCGGGGGCGACCGTGGCGACGACCGGAGCGATGGCCGGACGTCGACCTGCCGGAGACCGGAAACGGTCCGGCTCGAGGCCCTTCGCTGCGGGGCGCGGCGAAGGGCCTCTTCGATTCCCGTCCAGAGCTCAGAATTCGACGAGCACGTCCTCGAGCGAGGCCAGCACCTGATCCGCGCCCGCGGCCCGCAGGTCCACGCCCGGCCGGTCGGGCACCCCGACGACGA
The DNA here is from genome assembly GCA_035699445.1 of Candidatus Limnocylindrales bacterium. Lineage (GTDB taxonomy): Bacteria > Chloroflexota > Limnocylindria > Limnocylindrales > CSP1-4 > DASSPX01. The sequence continues at coordinate 248 of DASSPX010000066.1, forward strand.
ACAGGCCGGCCGCCCGAGCCGACTCCACCCCGGCGGGCGAATCCTCGAAGGCGACCGCGTCCCCGGGCCGGACGCCGAGCGCCTCGCACGCCACCCGGTACACCGTGGGGTCCGGCTTCGAGCGGCCCAGATCAAACCCCGACGCGATGACCGTGAACGCATCGAGCAGGCCTGTCCGCTCGAGCGCGAGCCGCACGAGCACCTCGCCCGTGTTCGAGGCGATCGCGAGCGGGACCCGCCCGCGCAGGGCGCCGACGAGCTCGCGCGCACCCGGCCGCAGCGGCGGGCCGGCGGCGTACGCCTCGCGCATCAGGTCGAGCAGCTCCCGCTCGAGGGCCGCGGCGTCGGCGCCGCCGATCCGTTCCGCGTAGACCTCGAGGGACGCCAGGATCGACCGGCCGTGGGTGGCGGCCACATCGGCGTCGGTGAACTCCGCGCCATGGCGCGCGAGGAGCGCCCGCTCGGCCACGATCCACAGCGGCTCGGTGTCGACGAGCAGCCCGTCCATGTCGAATACCGCGGCACGGATCGAGGCGGGCAGCACGAAGGGACGAGGATCGATGGTCATCCCCTTTCGACGCGAGTGGTTGACGGGACCCTAGTACAGCACGCGGCCGCCCACGAGACCTGGCGAGGCGCCGCGGTACGATCCCGCGGAGTGTCACGGTCACCCGCGTCGGCGCTCGCGCTGTCTGTCCTCGCCCTCCTGCTGACGGCATGCGGGCCCGCGCGGCCGACGGACGGTTCGCCTGCGACGCTCGGCCCGGCGACGACCCTCGCTCCGGACCTCACGGCCGTGCCCGGCGGTGCCACCCCCTCCGGGCCACCGACGACGACCGAGACCGACTGGGGCACGATCGTCGACCGGTTGCCCGCCGGGTTCCCGGTCCACCCGGAGGCGGTGCCGATCGAGGCACCCGGCGGTGCGGTCAGCGGCGCGTTCGCGGTCGGTGCCCCGGGACCGACGCTCACCGAGTGGTATCAGTCCGCGCTCGAGCTCGCGGGCTACAGTACGGTCGCCCTGTCGGGACCGCTCGAGGACGGCTCGACGGTCATCGAGTCGGTCGGCCCGACGTCGACGGCCTGCCGGATCCAGACGACGATCACGCCGCTGTCGGGCACGACGAGGGTGACGATTCTCGTCGACGCCGCCTGCGAGCCCTGAGGCACACGGAGGAGGAAGCGATGCCCCTGCGAGCCCGCGACGTGATCGGTGCCCTGACGCTCACCGCGATCCTCATCGCGCTCGTGGCGCTGCTGGTGCTCGCGGGGCTGCCCAGCTGACGCCGCCCGGCGGCTGGTGCCGTCGGGCACCACGCGGGCGCTCGGGCTATCCTTGGCGGGTCGGTCCAGGGGCCGGCACGGTCTTGGGGGTCGGACAGTGCAGACGGCTCAGCCGAGGGATGTCGGAGCGCTTCTGCTCGTCGTGGGCGTCCTCGTCGTGCTCCTGATCGTCTCGATCGCGATCGGCGCTCCCGCCCGCTGACGCACGCCTGCGTCGGCGCCTGCGCTCAGTCGTACAGGCGCTCGAGGTGCCACGTTCCCTCCACCCGATCGAGATAGACGAGCGCCAGCCAGTGCGCGCCCACGACCTTGAAGTAGTCGCGCGCGATCGGCTGCCGCCACCAGGCCTCGTCGATCCGCCAGCGATTGCAGACCTCCACGGGCTCTCGCCGGCCGGCCCAGCAGATCGCCGTGAGCCGGCCGTCCCCGTCGAGCTCGACGTCGATCGGCGGGTGCTCGCGCAGGAACCGGGTCACGAGATCTCCCCCGACGTCCCCAGGACGGCCGCCCCGGCCACATCCCGCCACTCCCAGCGCCGCTCGGGCAGGGGCGCCTCGGGATCGAGAATCGCCACCCGCCGGACACGATCCGCGCCGAACGTGATCGCGAGCCGGGCGAGCTGCCAGTCGAGCCGGGCGCCGCGTGCCGCCTGGGGCGTGAACAGCGGCAGCTGCTGCCCGGCCGCCGGCTCCACCGCGGCGAGCTCGAGCTCGAGACCCGCAACCGCGGCCGTCGGCGGGGTCCGCTCGAGGCGGGCGAACAGGAGCCGCTCGATCGCCTCGCCGTCGGCGGTGGGCTCCGGGAAGCGCTGCTCGAGCCGGATCCCGGGCGGCGTGCCCCGACGGGCGAACGCGAGGTCCTGACGCACGAGCAGCCGGGCGATCGCCGCCGCCTGACCCCGGGCAGCCAGCTGCGCGCCGAGCGCCGCCGCGAGCCGATGGAGCACGAACCGGACGGCATCGAGCCCGTTCGTGGGCGGCTCGAGCGGGAACGAGAGCGCGAGCCGCTCCGCGCTCCGCCGCGGCCGGAACCGCTCCGTCTCCTCGCCCCGGGCCCGCGCCGCCAGCAGCGCGCCGTGGTCGCCGAACCGGGCGACGAGCGCCGAGCGCGGCAGCTCGGCGACCTGGCCGATCGAGCGCAGGCCGAAGCGGGCGAGCCTCGCCCGGACGTCCGGGTCGCGGGTCAGCAGCCCGGCGGGACGAGGTGCGAGGAAGGCGGCTTCGTCGCCGGGCGCGACGAGCACCGGCGGTCCGTCGCCGCGGGCATGGAGCGCCGCGACGCTCGCGGCGAAGCTCGTGCCGGCGATCCCCGCCCTCGGCGGACCGGGGAGGACGGGCTCGAGCGCCGCGCGGATCCGCTCGACGAGCACCTCCTCGGGACCCCACAGCCGGTCCAGGCCGTCGACCTGCACGACAAGGCGCCCGAAGCCGCCGTCCGTGACGTCGCTCGTGCCGACAACCCCGGGGCTGAACGCCGCGAGCCGGCGGCAGGAGCGCTCGATCGCGTCGCGGTCGGCGTCAGGGTCTGGGTCGAGGAAGGTCGCCTCGGGTGCGAGTCGATGGGCGCTCCCGAGCGGCATCCCGCGCCGGACCCCGAGCGCACGCGCGCGGGGGCTGGCGTCGAGGACCGTCCCGTCCGTCCACGGCTGCCCGCCGAGGACGATCGGCCCCGAGGGCCACGAGCCGGAGGTGGGATCGGCCGCCGCCCGCGCGCCGTGTCGTGCGCGGGCCAGACGGAGCGGCAGGTGGGGCCAGAACAGGTGGAGGAGTCGCATGGTCGTCGGTCGATGACGGTCCTTCCCGGACGGCGGAGGGGGATGGGGGCGGGACGGGCGTGAGCCGTGCAGCGGGGATGGTGGCCAGCCGCGGCTCCGGGCTGGCGAGGAGCTCGTCGCGGGCAAGGCACGCATCGCGGCTGCCACCCTCGGCGTACAGGATCCGGAGCGCGGCCTCGCGGCCCGGGGGACCGAACCGGTTCCGGGCGACCCGGACCGCAGTCTCCTGCCCGACGACGTCGCGACCCAGCCGGACCCACCCGCTTCGGATGAGCTGGAGCCGGAGTCCGCTCGCCTCGGCCACGGCGGCACCGAGCCGCTCCCCGAGGGACGGCGGCTCGAGCAGGACGAGCAGCGCGCCTGCCCGGCGGGCCAGCGCCGCGAGCCGGCCCAGCCTGTCCCCGATCCGCATGCCGCAGACCGCCGGATCGCGTGCCTCCGGGAGGTCGATGAGCAGGACGTCGACGGTCCGCGCCGAGAGGAGCGTGGCGGCCAGCGAGAGTGCCTCCTCGAGATCGGCCGGCGTCAGCACGACGAGCCATTCGGGCCGGATGCCGCGTGCCACGGCCTCGACCGGGTCGAACGCCCGCGCGAGGTCCACCCACGCGACGATCGCCCCATCCGCCTGGGCCTGGGCGGCGAGCCGGAGCGCGAGCGTGGTCTTTCCCGAGGAGTGATCGCCGGCGAGCGCGACGGTGGCGTCCCGCGGCAGTCCGCCCAGCCCGAGGATCGCGTCCAGCGCCGCGAAGCCGGTGGGGATCACGCGTCCGGCCGGCGCCCGCTCCGGTTCGGGAGCCGGCGAAGGCAGCGGCACCGGCACGGGCGCCCTGGCGAGCGCGCCCTCCGTCTCGAGCCCGAGCTCGACGCCGGCCCGCGGAGCTGCGGCACCCCAGCGCGCCTGCAGCGTCGCGAGGGCCGCCGTGACCTCCGGGGACCGTGCCATCGGACGACCAACAATAGAACGTTTGTTCGACTCGGTCAATCCCCCGGGCCCTAACCCGGCAGCGCGAGCACCACCACGGCCGCGACGAGCGCGGCGAGTCCCAGCCACTGCATCGGCCGCAGCCGCTCGCCCAGGACGCCCACGGCGAACACGACCGCGAGCGCCGGCCCGAACGACGAGGCGAGACCGACCAGCCACGTCTCGGCCACCTCGAGCCCGACGGAGAAGCTGATCGTGGCGACCGCGTCGAACGCACCGACCGCCGCGATCCCGGCGAGCAGCGACCCACGCGCCTGCCCGCGGAGACCCCCGGGCCTGCCCCCCGCCCCGCCCCGGACGCGGGCGATCGTCATCGCGATCACGATCAACATGACGACCGTCGAGAGGTTCGCGACCCGCGAGATCACGGTCACCGGCAGCCAGCCGACCTCCTGGATCGGCGCCGCGAGACCCACGGTCGGGATCGCGAACCCGAGATTCGCGAGGAGCGCGAACCCCACGCCCCGGCTCACCAGTCGTGGCCGCGAGCCGCCGTCGAGGACGAGCCCGACGAGGGCGACGCCGATCGTCGCCAGCAGCACCCCGATCCAGTCCCCGACCGTCAGCGTCTCGCCGCGGAAGACCACCGCGAGGACGACCGTGAGCCCGCCCCACGCCGCGATGACCGGACTGACGACCGCGAGCGGCCCGATCCGCAGCGCCGCGAACGAGGCCACGTACCCGAGCGACGCGATCATCCCGAACAATGCCGCGTCGCCGGCCGCGGTCGCGGTGAGCGACCGGCCGGACACGAGGAGGACGAGGACGAACAGCCCGAGGCCGATCGACTGCGCCGTGACGGCGAGCACGAGCGGCGAGATGCGGCGCCCGGCGACGGCCGCCGTGACATCCGTGAGTCCCCAGCCGGCGGCCGCGGCCAGGCCGAAGAGGAGTCCGGCCGGAGGCATCTGGTACACTCTCGCACCGGTCCGCCGGTCCGTGCCGGATCGTTCCCGTGGGGATGTAGCT
>DASSPX010000067.1:0-8990 GCA_035699445.1 Candidatus Limnocylindrales bacterium
TCGGCGTCGATCGCCGTCAGCAGGAGATCCACGCCGGCGCGGCGCGCGGCAATCGTGTCGAGCACCTGTGCGTCACCCTGCGGGAGCGCGCGCATGTCCAGCGCGTCGGTGATCGTCACGCCCTCGAACCCGAGCGCCCGCCGGAGCAGGTCGCGCATCACGCGTCCGTCCAGCGTCGCGGGGAGCGGATCCGCGCCACGCTCGCCATCCCCGGTGAGCCCCGGAACCGCGAAGTGGCCCGACATCACGAGGTCGACGCCGGCCTCGATCGCGGCCCGGAACGGCCGCAGCTCGACGGCCTCGAAGCGCTCGCGCCCGTGGCGCACGATGCCCAGGTCGTGGTGGGTGTCGACGGCGACATCGCCCTTGCCCGGGAAGTGCTTCGCCGTCGCCGCCACGCCCGCCGATCGCAGGCCGCGGATCCACGCGGCGCCCAGCTCGGCGACGCGCGCGGGGTCGTCACCGAACGAGCGGATGCCGAGCCCCGGGTTGCCCGGGTTCGTCGCGATGTCGAGATCGGGTGCGTAGCAGACGTTGACGCCCAGCGCCCGGAGCTCGGTCCCGATCGCCGCCCCGACCCGCTCCGCCAGCCCGACGTCGCCGGCTGCGCCGAGGGCCATGTTGCCGGCGAACGGCGTCGTCCCGTCGCCGAGAGCCAGGAACTGCCCACCCTCCTGGTCGGCCGCGATGAGCAGCGGCCGTCCGGGGGGGTCCGCGCCGCCATGCCGATGGCTGCCGGCCGCCCGCTGGAGGTCGTCCGTCAGTGCGCGCACCTGGGTAGGCGACGCGACGTTCGCGAACCGGAACAGGGTGAAACCGGCGGCCGGCGCCTCCGCGAGTCGCCGACGGACCGCGGGCGGGACGGTGTGACCCTCGAACGCGAGCATCACCCCGCCGAGCGCGTGTGCGACCGGGTCGCTCACCCCTTCACCGAGCCCGCGATCAGGCCCCGCACGAAGTAGCGCTGAAGCAGGAGGAATACCGCGAACGGCACGACCATCGTCACGAACGCCGCCGCGGTCAGGAGGTGCCACGACTCGCCTTTCGTGCCCACGAGCTCGCGCAGCCGGGCGGGCAGCACCGCCACCGTCGAGTCCGTGCCCAGGTACACGAGCGCGATCAGGAGATCGTTCCAGACCCACAGGAACTGGAAGATGGCGAACGAGGCGAGCGCCGGCACCGAGAGCGGCACGACGATCCGGCGGAAGATCGCGAAGTGGGAGGCGCCGTCGATCGACGCCGATTCCATGAGCTCCCCGGGAAGCTGGCTGATGTAGTTGTAGAGCAGGTACACCGCGAGCGGCAGGCCGAAGCCCGTATGCGCGAGCCAGATGCCGAGGAACGTGCCGTTGAGGTCGGTCGCGGTGAACATCCGGAGCACGGGCACGAGCGACATCTGGAGCGGCACCACGAGCAGCGCCACGATGAGCGCGAACAGGAGCGACCGGCCGGGGAAGCGCATCCAGGCGAACGCGTAGGCGGCGAACGCGGCCATCGTGATCGGGATCGCCGTGGCCGGGATCGTCACCACGAGGCTGTTCACGAACGCGCCGGCGAGGCCGTCGGCGGCGAGCACCTGGCCGTAGTTCGTGAGCGTCCAGGTCGTCAGCTCGAACGGGTGGAGCAGCGCCTCCCACCAGCCGGTTGCCCGGATGTCCGCGTTCGATCGGAACGAGCTGACCAGCAGACCCGCCGTCGGCACCGTCCACAGCACGGCGATCGCGGTGATTGCGACGCGAACCGAGACGAACCCGAGCAGGCTCGTCCGCTGGCGCCGCCCCGGGCGCACGGCGGCGACCGCGGGGACCCCGGCGCTCACGGGCCCACCCGGCGGCGTCGGAGGTCGCGCACGTTGATCGCGATGATCGGCGTCACCGCGAGGAACAGCACGACCGCGATCGCGCTCGCCCGCTCGAAGTTCCGGAACGTGAACAGCTCGGTGAACATCCGGTTCGCGAGCACCTCGGTCTCGAACTTGCCGCCGGTCGTGACGTACACGATGTCGAACACCTTCAGGATCGCGATCGCGATCGTGGTCGCGACGGCGAGGATCGTGCCCTTGATCATCGGCACGATCACGGCGAAGAACAGCTGTCGCTCGGTGGCACCGTCGATCCGGGCTGCCTCGATGATCTCGTTCGGCACGCCCTTGAGCGCCGCGGACAGGACCACCATCGCGAAGCCGGTCTGGAGCCAGACCATGATCACGATCAGGGCGAACGTGTTGAGCGGCGGCGCCTGCAGCCACGCGACCGGCTCGTTGCCGAGCGCCGTCCAGATCGCGTTCAGGATGCCGATCTGCGGCTCGCTCTCGGGCACCCAGGCATAGACGAAGCGCCAGATGACCGCCGCGCCGGCCATCGAGATCGCGAGCGGCAGGAAGATGAACGTCTTCGCGAGCGCCTCGCGCTTCACGCGATCCACGAGTGTCGCGATCAGCAGGCCGATGCCCACGCTGCCCCCGGTCCCGAGGACGAGCCACAGCACGTTGTTGCGCACGGCGACCCACATCTCTGGGTCCTCGGCCAGCGCGCCGTACGTCTCGGCGATGCCGCCCTCGGCGCTCAGGCTGGACCAGATGGTGACGATGGCGGGAACGACGAGGAACACCGCGACCATCGCCGCGGCCGGCCCGACGAACAGCCACGGCCGGACCGCACCCGCGAGCCGCCGGGGTAGCAGGTCCGCGACGGCGTTCAGTCCCACGTACACGAGCCAGATCCCGCCCACGCCGACGACGACGCCGACGACGAGCGTCGTGAGCTTCGCCTGGACGGCATCCAGGCCGCGCTCCCGGATCGCGTCGGCGGTGGCGGACTGTCCCAGCACGTCATACAGCGACGCCCAGACGCGATCCGCTCCAAGCGGGTCGCGAAGGACGTCAAGGCCCAGGACGATCAACCACAGGCCCACGAGGGCCGCAGCGAGCGGTGCGACGCGCACGAGCGCCCCGACGGGGTCCGGGCGGCGCGTCAGCGGTGCGGTCGTCATCGGTGTCGTCGGGCCTCGGCGGAGCAGGGCCCCGGGGGCGCCGTCCGGATGACCGGCGCCCCCGGGAGGAGGACCTAGGGCCAGCTGGCCTCGATCTCGTCGAGGATCGCCTGGGTGCCGTCACCGTTCTGGGCCACCCATTTGACCATCCCCTTCCAGAACGAGCCCGCACCGACCTCCTTGGGCATCGAATCCGAGGCGTCGAACCGGAGCGCCGTGGCGTTCCGTGCGATCTCCGCCAGGCCCGACTGCGGGTACACCTTGTACAGCTCGGCGGGAACGCTGTTGTTCGCCGCGAGGAAGCCTCCCGCCTCGACGCGGTGATCGACGGCGTCGACGGTCGAGAGCCACTGGATCGCCGCCCGCACCTCGGGACGGTCATTGAACACCACGAACATGTCGCCGCCGCCGAGAACCGGCTTGCCGTACTGCGGGTCGATTTCCGGGAAGTAGAAGAACGCGCTGTCCTCGCCCGGGGTGAACTGCGGATTGCCGTCGCCATCCTTCGGCCAGAAGTCGGGAATCCATGCAGCCTGCTTGTGGAGCCAGCACTTCGGGCCCGCCGGGTCGAACATCGGGCTCTGGGAATCCCCGACCCAGGTGCCGTTGATCCGCTCGCTTCCCCCGAACGTATAGCCGTCCTTGAACCACATCTCGGCCATGAGGTTGGCCGCGTTCACGACCGCGGGATCGTTGAACGGGACCTCGTGCGCGATCCACTTGTCGTACGTCTCGAGCGGTGCGGTGCGGAGCAGGATGTCCTCCAGCCAGTCGGTTGCGACCCAGCCGGACGCGTCGCCGTGTTCGATGGTCGTGCACCAGGGGCTGCTGCCGTCGGCCACGATCCGGTCCGACAGCGCGACGAGCTCGTCCCAGGTCGTGGGAACGGTGTAGCCCTTCGCCTCGAACGCCTGGACGGGGTACCACACGATCGACTTGAGGTCCTGCTTGTAGAACAGGCCGTACAGCTTGCCGTCGACGGTGGCGAGGTCCACGAGGGACGGGTTGAAGTCGGTCGAGATGCGCGAGGTGTCGAGGATCGAGGACAGGTCCACGAGCTTGCCGTCGGCCTGGTAGCTCTGCATCGTGCCCGGCTGCGCAATCTGCGCGATGTCCGGGGCATCACCGCCCTCGACGCGCACGCCGAGCACGGTCTCATAGTTCGAGATCCCCTCGTGGTCGAGGTTGATCCCGGTCGCGTCGCGGAACTCCTGGAGGCTGTCGTCGAACGCCTCGCCCTCCCCCTCGATCCACTGCGAGAGGATCGTGACGTCGGCGCCGGCGTACTCGCCGGCGAGCGCCGCGTCGAGCTCGGCATAGCCGGTCGAGGGCGCCGCCGAGGCGCTGGGCTCCGTGGTCGGCGCGCCGCTCTGGGCGGGCGGCGCGCTGGTGGCGCTGGGCGCGGTCGTGGCCGGCGGATTCGCGCACGCCGCCGCCACGAGGGCAAGGGCGGCCGCGAGAGCCGGGAGCCTGCGGGTGGTCATCGCTGGGTGCTCCTCCTGATCGGTGAGGGCGCTTCGCCCTCGTTCACGGGACGTCGTAGCCCGCCGGTGCGGGCGGTCGATGGACCGGTCATCCACCCTCCTTCCGCTCCGGCGCCGCGACCCGCGGGCCGCCGGCCCGGATCCCTGCCCGGGCGACCGCGATGGCCCCCCGGGCTCCTGCATCCACCTCCGGCGGCAGCAGCCGGACGACGTCCGGCCGCACGACCTCCCGGACCAGCACCGATCGCGCCCGCTCCTCGTCGAGGGCGCGCAGGATCGGGTTGAAGAACGCCGCGCCCGCGCGCGACACGCCGCCACCGACCACGAGCCGGTCGAGGCCGAACGCGAGCACGAGGCCGCGGATGGCGCGGGCGAGGACGCGGCCGACATCCGTGGCCAGCGAACGCGCGACCGGATCGCCGGCCGCGGCCGCGCGGTAGACGTCAACCGCGGTCGGGTCCGGCGGAAGCACGGTCTTGCCGGGGCGGGCCGCGGCTCGAGCCGCCGCGGCGCGACGGGCGATCGCGGGACCCGAGACGATCGCCTCGAGGCAGCCGTCGAGCCCGCAGCCGCACCGCGGGCCGGCCGGATCCGCCACGACGTGCCCGATCTCGCCCGCCAGCCCGGCCGCGCCACGCACCGGCTCCCCGTCCATAACGATGCCGGCGGCGACCCCGGTCCCCACCGCGAGGTACCCGAGCGCACGGCACTCGGGCTCGAGGGTGGCGAGATAGCGCGCCGCCGCACGGACGTCGTGCTCGACGAAGCACGGTGCGCCGAGCCGGTCGGCGAGGAATGCGCCAACCGGGGTATCGCCGGGCTCGAGGTTGACTGCGAAGCGGACGCGACCCGACGCCACGTCCACGCTGCCGGGCGAGCCCACGCCGATCGCGAGCAGCTCACCGCGGCCGAGCCCGGCGGCGGCGATCGTGCGCGAGCCGAGTACCGCAAGCCCCTGCGCGAGGTCCTCGGACGGGGTCGTGGCCACCTCGTGCGCGAGCACCGCGTCGGCTCCGTCCAGGAGCAGGGCGGACACCTTCGTGCCGCCCACGTCGAGCCCGAGGATCGGTCCGGCCACCGCGCCAGTCATCGCGCGAGTGACAGCCCGAGCTCGTTCGTCATGAGCAGGGCCGAGGCCCCGAGCACGCCGGTGCCCGCGTGCGTGCGGCCGAAGGCGATGTCGGTCTCCTGGGCGAGGAGGGCGAGGGCGCGGTCGCGGGCCTCGTGCCGTACGGCGTCGAGCCAGGCGTCGCCGAACGCCGCGACCTCGCCCACGATCCGAACGCGCCGGACGTTCAGTGCTCCGACCAGCCAGGCGATCGAGCGCCCGAGGTGGCGGGCCGCGTCGAGGACGACGGTCCGGGCGACGTCGTCACCGGCCGCGAAGGCTGCCGCGATCGCCTCCGGCCCGAGCCCCGGGCCTCCGGGGGCGAGCGCCGCGGCAAGCGCGGACTCCGGGTGGCGCTGGGCGAGGTGCCGGGCCCGCAACAGGATCGCGCGGACGCTGGCCACGGTCTCGAGGCAGCCCACGCTGCCGCAGCGACACGGCTCGCCGCCCTCGACGACCGTCGTATGCCCGATCTCGCCCGCCCCGGACCCGTCGCCGGTGTAGAGCCGCCCGCCGATGACGAGCCCGGCGCCGATGCCGCGTCCCACCTTGATCACGACGAGGTTGTCCGGCCGCGGTGTGTCGCCGAACGTGTACTCGGCGAGCGCCGCCGCCTGGGAGTCGTTGCCGACGTGGACCGGGACGCCGAACCGCTCGCCGACGAGACTGGCGAGGGGCAGGTCCGTCCAGTCGAGGTTGACTGCCCAGCGAACCGTGCCCGTTCCGGCGTCGATCACGCCCGGGGCGCCGATCCCGATGCCCAGGAGCGGTCGGTCGCGGCCGGCGATCAGCTCGTCGAGGAGCTCGTAGACGACACCCAGCGCCGCCTCGCCGTCGCGCCCGTCGAGGGGTCGTGCCGCGGAGCGGAGGATGCGGCCGCGGAGGTCGACGAGGACGCCGGCAAACGGGTCGTCGCCGAGGTCGAGCCCGATGACGTGCCGCCCGGTCGGGGCGACCCGCAGGAGGATCGGCGCCTTGCCGCCGCTTGAGGGGCCCCGCCCGGTCTCCTCGACGAGGCCGGCCTCGATGAGCTCCGCGACCAGGTCCGAGACGGAGGTCCGGGTGAGACCCGTCAGTCGCGCGATGTCGGCGCGGCTGACTTCGGGCCGGTCGTACACGGTCCGCAGAACGAGCTGGGAGTTGTACGTGCGCGTCTGCTGGTGCGTCGCCTTCTCGAGGAGCGGCACGACCCATCCTCCCGGCGCCCGCGACTTCGTCAGCGGACTTGACAAAGCGGCAGGATAGGCGTCTCGCGACCATTGTCAAGTGGGTGGACAAAGTTCGAGCATAAGCCGTGTGGCCCGTGGCGCCGGCGGGGTCTCCCCGCGGCGGCTAGCCGAGGCCGGGCGAGACGCTCGGCGAACGGCGGTCGGGCGGACCGAACGTCGCGCGCCCTTCGCCCACGCGGGGCACGTCCGCGATCGTGCGGATCCTCCAGACCGGCGAGAGCACGACCCACAGCGGCGCGAGCGCGATCCCGACGCAGCCGACGAGGATCGCCGCGCGCAGACCGAACAGCTCGCCGACCACTCCGCCGAGCACCGCGCCGATCGGCACCATCCCGTACGCCAGTGTGCGATAGCTCGCGTTCATCCGCGCCAGCAGCCGGTCCTCGGTGATCGACTGGCGGATCGTGATCACGTGGATGACGGTGATCGCAACGAACGCGCCGGCGACCGCGAGCACGAGGGCGAGCATGACCGCGGCTGCGCTGGGCGAGGTTGGCAGGACGGGGATCGCGAGGTAGACGCCGCAGGCGATGACCATGGCGCTGACGATCGTCGGCCCGAGGCCGAACCGCGTCCCGAGCCGGCCCGCCGCGAGCGAGCCGCCCAGCGAGCCGAGCGCAGCGACCGCGAACACGATCCCCACCACGGCCGGCGACAGCCCGAGCTCGCGGGTGAGGAACAGGAGGAACGCCGCGTTGAGCGCGTTGACGAACAGGTTGAACGTCGCCGCCTCGAACGCGAACACGCGCAGGATCGGATGGCCGAACGTCGCCCGCAGCCCTTCGACGATCTCTGCGCGCAGGTCGCGTCGGCCGGGAGCCTCAGGCAGCGCCTCGTCACGTCGGATCCCGACCAGGCTGAGGCCCGCGACCAGGTAGCTCAGGGCGTCGGCGGCCAGCGCGAGGGGTGCCCCGACGAGGGAGACGAGCACGCCGCCGGCGCCCGGCCCGACGACCTCGGCGCTCGAGGCGCTCGCGAAGATGCGGGCGTTGGCCCCGGCCAGCGCTTCGCGCCCGACGAGGGACGGGACGTACGCCGGGAACGCGACCTCGAAGAACACGGCCGCAAGTCCGACCGCCAGCGCGACCACGAGCAGCAGCGGGTAGCTGAGTACCCCCAGCAGCGCCGCGATCGGGACGACGCCCAGGAGCGCTGCGCGCACGAGGTTGGCGGCGATGAGGACGGGGCGCCGGCGAACCCGGTCGACCCAGGCACCTGCCGGCAGCGTCAGGAACAGGAACGGTGCCCACTCGACGGCGGCAAGCACTCCCATCTCGAGCGGCGACGCCTGGAGCACGAGGATCGCCGTCAACGGCAGCGCGAGGAACGTGACCTGCGAGCCGAACAGCGAGACCGTCTGCCCGAACCAGAAGCGGCGGAAGTCCGCGTTGCGCATGCACAACCACCGTAATGAGTTAGGTAGTTAGTGCATGGTACGGCGGCTGTGCTAACCTGTCAACGCTGATGGCCGGTTTGCCGATCTCGACCGCACTCACGGACCACGGTCCCGCCCGTCGCCAGCCCGCGCCGGGGGGGCTGGAGATCCTTCGCGCCTTCGTGAACACCCTCGACATCGAGGAGGGGACGGATGCGCTCGCGGCGGCCGAGGACGCCCGTGCATGGGTGCGCGAGCGCATGGCGATCGACGTCGGGCCGCTCTCCGACGTCGGACACCGCTCGTTGCTCGCGTTCCGGGAGGCGCTTCGCGAGCTGATCACCACCCGCGATGACGGGACCGAAGCCTCCGCCGCGGCTCGCCGCACGTTCGACGAGGTGGCCGCCGCGAGCCCGCTCGCCGTGACGTTCGATCCCGGCGGGCGACCCCGGTTGCGACCGGTCGGGACCGGCGTCGGCGCGGTCATCGGCCGGTTGCTCGTGGAGATCTCGGCGGCTGCGGCCGCGGGCACCTGGGATCGGCTGAAGATCTGCCGCAACGACGCCTGCCGCTGGTCGTACTACGACTCGTCCCGGAACCGCTCGGGCGTGTGGTGTTCGATGGCGATCTGCGGCAACCGCGTGAAGGGCCGGGCGTTCCGCCGCCGCCGGGCGTCGACGGGACGGGCATGAGTAGCCCGCTCGCCCGGTCCGCCTCTCCCTTGCGGTTGAGCCACCCGGCGTTCCACCTGACTCCGGAGCGGCTTCAGCGGCGTCCCGAGAGGCCCGATCGGGCGAGTTCCG
>DASSPX010000068.1:0-4465 GCA_035699445.1 Candidatus Limnocylindrales bacterium
CGCGCAGCCCGAACGCGCAGCTCCCTACTGCGACGTCCCTGACCGCCCGCCCGCCGCCGCGACATACGGCACGTAATCCGGCCACCACATCGCGCCGTCGATGAGCGCCTCGAGGTCGGTCGCCGGGTCGATCGCGGCGTCACCCGAGCGAATGGCCTCCCCGGCCACCGCGATCGCGATCCGCCGCGAGACCTCGCGCAGCTCGCTCACGGCAGGGAACAGGCAGCCACCCTCGAGGCGCTCCGGCGACACCGCAGCGGCCAGCGTCTGCGCGGCAACGAGGAACATCCGGTCGGTCACCCGTCGTGCCTCGGCGGCGACGACCCCCAGCCCGACACCCGGGAACACGAACGCATTGTTCGCCTGCGCTACCTCGCAGCGCCGGCCCGGCCGCTCCACCGCCGCGAACGGCGATCCGGTCGCCACGAGCGCTCGCCCATCCGTCCAGTCGAGGATGTCCGCCGGCGTCGCCTCGGTCATCGCGGTCGGGTTCGAGAGGGGCAGCACGATCGGCCGCTCGGTGGACGCCGCCATCAGGCGCACCGTCCGCTCCGAGAACGACCCCGGCACACCCGTCGTCCCGACGAGCACGGTCGGCCGCCACGCCGCCACGACCGCCTCGAGACCCGGCAACGGGTCCAGCGACAGCCCGACCTCGGCCGCGACGCCCACGGGCAGCGCGAGAGCGCGCTTGGCGTCGTCGATGCTCTCCCGCGCCGCATGGACCAGGCCCCGGGAGTCCACGAGGACGAGCCGCCGCGCGATCTCCGGCGGCGTCAGCCCGGCCTCGCGCATCGCGAGCGCGAGCAGCCGCGCGATCCCGATCCCTGCCGCACCCGCGCCCGCCAGCACGATCCGTTGCTCGTGCCAGCCCCGACCCAGCCTCCGCATCCCGGCCAGGACGCCGCCGACCACCACCGCCGCCGTTCCCTGGACGTCGTCGTTGAACGACGGCAGACGATCGCGATACCGGTCCAGGAGTCGCAGCGCGTTGTGGTGCTTGAAGTCCTCCCACTGGATGAGGCAGCCCGGCCACACCTCCTGGACGCCGCCCACGAACGCCTCGACGAGCTCGTCGTAGGCCTCGCCGCGAAGCCTCGGCGCCCGGTGGCCCACGTACAGCGGATCGGCCAGCAGGTGCTGGTTATCGGTCCCGACGTCGAGCGACACCGGGAGCGTGACCGAGGGATGGATCCCGCATGCTGCCGAGTACAGGGCGAGCTTGCCGATCGGGATCGCCATCCCACCGGCCCCCTGGTCACCCAGGCCCAGGATCCGCTCGTTGTCGGTCACGACGATCAGGCGCACGTCCTCGAACGGCGCCGAGCGAAGCACATCCGGGATTCGGTCCTGATCCGCAGGCGTGATCCAGATCCCGCGCGTCCGGCGAAGGATGTGGCTGAACTCCTGCGTCGCGCGTCCCACGACCGGCGTGTAGACGATCGGCAGGAACTCCTCGAGATGTTCGGTCAGCAGCCGGTAGAACAGCGTCGCGTTCCGGTCCTGGAGGGCCGCGAGGCCGATGTACCGCTCGAGGTCGTCGTGCTTCCGGCGCAGGTGCTCGAGCTCGAGCGCCACCTGGTCCTCGATCGACAGCACGCGGGCCGGCAGGAGCCCGTGCAGCCCGAACGCATCGCGCTCGGCCGTCGGGAACGCGAGGTCCTTGGTCAGCAGACGGCGGTTCAGGAGGTCCGTGCCGCGCGGCTCGATCACGGCTGGCCCGCCCGACGCGATCGCGTCGAACGGCGAGGGGAGCGCACGCATCGCGGTCTACGGTACCGAAGGCGGTGCTCGTCCGAAGGGGCCGCAGGCCGCTCGTCCGGGTGCGGGAGGGCATGGGATGACGACCGCGTCGCCGTGGGCGCCGATCGTACCGGTGCCAGCGGTGACCTGGTCCGGCACACTCTCCCCGGGAACCCGGACCGATGCGTTTCCAGCGGCCGCGACTGCGGTCCTCGGAGGAGCGACCCGTGCATCGCGTGCCGCCGAGCCATCGCCGGCCGCCCAGCCATCGCGCGCACCGGTCCACGGTCCCGTCGTCGTGATCGCGCTCACAGGGTGATACCGGAGATGGCCTCCTCGCTCGTCTGCCTGCAATGCGGAACCACGTCCACGGTCCCGGGTGCGCGCGTGTGCCGGCGATGCGGCCTGCGGTTCGGCGATGCGCCGCGCATGGACGCGACCCTTCCCTCGTGCCCGATCTGCTACGCGACGGTCGACGACGACGGTCGAATCGCCTCGCTGACCCGCGACGGACGCCGCCTCGACCTCGTCAGTCACATGGACGAGCACGAGGCGTTCCCCGTCGGTGACGACGACTGGCTCGAGACGCTCCGGGTTGGCGATCGGATCGCGGTCGGCCGCTGGACCGCTCCGTTCGACGTCGTCCGCCGTTACCTCGTCACGGGCGTCGTGGACGCCGGCCGGGGACGGACGATGCAGCACAACACGCTCGTCACCGCGATGACCCAGATCCAGCGCTGGGGCGCCGAGCCCGCGGTGTTCGGCGACCAGCCCGAGTGGCGCGAGGCGCGCGCCGCCGTGTCCGAGCTGATGGAGCGGTACCACCGAGTGCGGCGACCGGTCGCCGCGGGCGGAGGGTCGCGCCCGGGCCTGGGCGGGCTGCTCGGCTTCCGGCGCTGACCGTACCATCGGGGGCGATGCCACCCGATGCGACTCTCGGACCGAACGCGCGCGCCGATCTCGCGGTCATCGGCGCCGGCATCCTCGGCCTCGCCGTGGCGCGCGAGGTGCTCCGCCGTCGACCCGACACGCGGATCGTCGTCCTCGAGCGTGAGCCGGATGTCGCGGTCCACCAGACCGGCCACAACAGCGGCGTCCTCCACGCCGGCCTGTACTACACCCCGGGCTCCCTGAAGGCGCGCCTGTGCCGGGAGGGCAAGGCGCTCGTCGAGGCCTACGCGGACGAGAAGGGCATCCCGTACGACCGTTGCGGGAAGCTGGTCGTGGCGCTCGACGAGAGTGAGCTCGAGCGGTTCGAGGCGCTTCGTCTCCGGGCGCTCGAGAACCAGGTGCCGGGCCTCGACGTGATCGGCCCCGACCGGATCCGCGAGATCGAGCCGCATGCCGCCGGCATCCGGGCCCTGTGGAGCCCGGGCACCGGGATCATCGACTTCCGGCGCGTCGCGCTTGCCTACGCGGACGACGTCCGCACCGCCGGCGGCCGGATCGAGACCGCACGGGCGGTGACGCGAATCCGCACGCAGGGCGACGAGGTGGTGCTCGGGACGACGAAGGGCGACCTCGTCGCCGCCCGCGTCATCGCGTGCGCCGGCCTGTGGGCGGATCGCGTGGCACGTTCGACGGGCGACGAGGTCCGTGAGCGGATCGTGCCGTTCCGGGGCGACTACTACACGCTGACGCCCGATGCCCGTCCCCTCGTCCGCGGCCTGATCTACCCCGTGCCCGACCCGCGATTCCCGTTCCTCGGCGTCCACTTCACGAAGCGGATCGACGGCGACGTCTGGGCCGGACCGAACGCCGTGCTCGCCTTCTCGCGGACAGGCTACCGCCGCCGCGACCTGTCGCCGCGTGACCTCGCCGACGCGCTCACGTACCGCGGCTTCCTGCGCCTCGCGCTCCGCTACTGGCGCACCGGCGCCGCCGAGATGTGGCGCGACGTGAGCCGGGCGGCGTTCCATCGCGAGCTCACCCGGTACATCCCGGCGCTCCGGGCGGACCAGCTCGTCTTCGGGCCGTCCGGCGTCCGGGCCCAGGCGCTCGACCCCGACGGGACGCTCGTCGACGACTTCCGGTTCGGCGGGTCAGCCCGCATCATGCACGTCCGCAACGCCCCGTCCCCGGGTGCGACCGCCTCGCTCGCGATCGCTGCGGAGGTCGTCAACCGGGCGGAGGCGCGGTTCGCAAGCTGATCTCCGACCCTGCGAGGTGCCCACCCCGTGACGACTGCGTTCCCGACCCGGATCGAGACGGCGATCATCGGCGCCGGGCAGGCCGGGCTGGCGATGAGCGCGCTGCTGCGTGCGGCCGAACGTGACCACGTCGTGCTGGACCGCCGTGAACAGCTCGGCGGTGGCTGGCGCGACCGGTGGGACGCGTTCCGGCTCGTGTCCCCGGCGTGGAGCGCAGGCCTCCTGGGCTGGGCATACGACGGCGACGACCCCGATGGGTTCCTGCCGCGCGACGTGATCGCCGGGCGGGTGGCGGCCTACGCGGACCGGGTCGCGGCGCCGGTCGTCACCGGCACGGACGTGCAGCGCGTGACGGCGAGGCCGCTCGGCGGCTTCCGCCTCGAGACGAGCCAGGGGTCGCTCGATGCCGACCAGGTGATCCTCGCCACGGGCGGCTTCCACCGACCGCACATGCCCGCGATGGCGGGCGAGCTGTCGGCCCGGGTCCTGAGTCTCCACTCGCATCACTACCGGCGCGAGCCGGACCTGCCTCCGGGCGGGGTGCTCGTCGTGGGCTCCGCCCAGAGCGGTGT
>DASSPX010000069.1:0-17598 GCA_035699445.1 Candidatus Limnocylindrales bacterium
GGGCGATGCGGCGCCGGACGATGCCGAGCTCCTGCGGCGGCTGGCCGCGACCGGCTGGCGCGACATGACCCGGCTCGCGCGCGGTGACGCGGCGATGGGTGCCGGGATCCTCGCCACGAACGCGCCCGCGATCGCGGAGCGGCTGCGCGCCTTCCGCGACCGGATCGACGAGTGGCTGGCGATCGTCGAGGCCGAGGAGGGGATCGGCACGGACGCCGTGCGACGCCGGCTGGACGCGGCGAGGGACCGGTGACCGAGGAGCTCGTCCTCGTCGTACCGCGCCGGGTCGTCATGACCGAGCCGGGCTGGCACGGGCTCCGTCGGACCCCGCTCGACGACGTGCTCGCCGCGATCGCGTCGGACGGACGCTTCGAGCCGCGCTCGCGGATGGAGCACGACCCCGCGTTCAAGCAGGTGATCCCGTACCTCGTGCTCCGGGACGGCCCGCGCTGGTTCCTCATGCGCCGGACGCGCGCCGGCGGAGACGTCCGGCTCCACGACCGGTGGTCGATCGGGGTCGGCGGCCACGTCAACCCGGGCGACGGCGACGTGTTCGGCGGACTGGAGCGCGAATGGCGCGAGGAGCTCGATGCGGCGTTCGAGCCGGAGTTCGTGCCCGTCGGGCTGCTGAACGACGACACGACGCCGGTCGGCGAGGTGCACCTCGGGCTCGTGTTCGTCGCCGATGCCGCGGGCCGGCCGGTGGCCATCCGGGAGACGGACAAGCTGACCGGCGAGTTCGCCGATGCGGCGGCGGTGGACGCCGTCCGCGATTCGCTCGAGACGTGGAGCCGGATCTGCTTCGACGCCCTCGGCGAGGCGCTCGTTCGATGACCGTCCGCCGCGCGCTCGGCGGCGGGCTCCTCGCGCTCGCGGCCTCGCTCCCGGTCGTGTCGTCGCTCGTCGTGCGGCGGGCGACGGACCGGCTGCTCGCCGCGCCGCGGGTGTCGCCCGACGAGGCCGCTCTCGGCCCGGCGCTCGAGGCGCTCGGCGGCGAGGTCGTCCGACTGCGGGCTCGGGACGGCACGAGGCTTGCCGCACGCTGGCTGCTGGCGAGCCCGGCGTCCGGGCCCGAGGACGCGCCCTGGACCCCCGATCCCCATGAGGCCGTGCTCCTCCTGCACGGCTACTCGGGATCGATCGCCCCCGATGTCGTCGAGTACGCGCCGTTCCTCCTCCGCACGGCGTCCGTTCTCGGCCTCGACTTCCGAGGCCACGGGGGCTCGGACGAGGGTCCGACGACGTTCGGCGCGCTCGAGATCGAGGACGTCGCCGGGGCGCTCGCCTGGCTCGGCGAGCGCGGCATCCGGCGCGTCGCGCTGTTCGGAACCTCGATGGGCGGCATGACCGCGATCGCGGCGACCGCGGTGCTCGGCGACGGCCGGCTCGCGGCCGCCGACCACGATCCCGCCGAGGCTGCCGGCGCTGCGCCCGCGCCGAGGCCCCGGATCGTGGGGGTCGTTGCCGATTCGGTCGCGCCGGAGGTGGCCATCCCCGTCGGACGGAGGCTGCCCGGGCCGTTCGGACGCCGGGTCGCCGAGCGCCTGTTCGACGGAGCCGCCGCGCGGCTGGGCGTCGATCCACGGATCACGGAGCCGATCCGGACCGTGCCGCTGCTCGAGGACGTGCCGCTGCTGCTCATCCACGGCGACGCGGACCGTACGGTGCCGATCGCCGACGGTCGCCGGCTGGCCGCAGCGGCGCCGAAGGGAAGCCGCCACATCGTCATCCCCGGGGCGGACCATTCGGCTGGTCACCGGGTGGCGCCGGCCGAGTACGAATGGCCGGTCACCGCGTTCCTCCGCGACGCGTTCAGGGGGGCCCGGGGTGATGCCGACCGCGTCCCTATACTTCGCCGCGACGCGACCCCGGGGACGGACGCCGGCGAGGGAGCGAACGAGCGCGCGTAGAGGTATCGAGTGCCAGCGAAGATCCTCGTCGTCGATGACGATCCCAACGTCCAGCGCCTGCTCCAGTACACGCTGACGCAGGAGGGGTACGAGGTCGTCGTCGCCTCCGACGGAGCCGAGGGCTTCCGTCTCTGGGGGACCGAGAGCCCGGCGCTCGTCCTGCTCGACGTGATGCTGCCCAAGCTCGACGGCTACCAGGTGGCGGCGAAGATCCGCGCCGAGGAGAGCGCGGGCTCGCACGTGCCGATCATCATGCTCACCGCGGAGCGCGAGGTCGAGCAGAAGGTCCGCGGCCTGCGGGCGGGCGCGGACGACTACCTGATCAAGCCGTTCCACCCGGCCGAGCTCCTCGCCCGGATGAAGAGCCTCCTTGCACGGTTTGCGCCGCGCGAGGCGCTCGTCGGCCGGCCGCCGATGGGCCGCGTGCACGCGTACTACGGCGCGAAGGGCGGCGTGGGCACGACGACGATCGCCATCAACGCCGCGATCGCGCTCCACCGCGAGCTCGGCCGGAAGGTCGTGCTCGTCGACGGCAACCTCCAGTTCGGCGACCACCGCGTGTTCCTCGATCTGGGGCTCGACCGCAAGTCGATCGTGGACATCGTGTCGGCGCCGTCGATCGATGCCGAGCTCGTCCAGCAGGTGCTCGTGAAGCACGATTCCGGGGTCGACCTGCTGCTTGCGCCGCCCTCGCCGGAGGTGGCCGAGCTCGTGACCGCGCACCACGTCCCGCAGATCATCAGCGTCCTGCGCACGCTCTACGACTACGTGATCATCGACATCGACAAGCGGCTCGAGGACATCAACCTCGGCATCCTCGACACGGCCGAGACCGTGTACGTCGTGATGACCGCGGACCTGTCGTGCCTGAAGAACGTGCGCCTCGTGCTCGAGACGATCGGCCACCTGGGCTACGAGCAGGAGAAGGTGCAGCTCGTCCTCAACCGCTCGAACGCGTTCACCGGGATCAGCGTGAAGAACGCGGAGGGCGCGCTGAAGCGCCAGATCCAGTTCCAGATCGTGAACGAGTACCGCGGCGCGATCTCGGCCCTGAACTCGGGCGCGCCGGTGATGTTCACGAAGGCGGATTCGCTGCTCGGACGCTCGATCCTCGACTTCGCGCGGATCGTGGACAAGCAGGGACAGGGGGCGCCCGTCCCCGCCGCGGCGCGCTAGGTGATCGCCGCCCGAGATCGCGCAGACGCGGAGCCCGGGGGGCCGGCACGCGGGTCGTAAGCCACCGGTAAGTCGTCGACGATAGCGTCGCGGCGTGCTCGCCACGCTGCTGTCCGCCACCCTCCAGGGACTCACCGGCCGGGTCGTCCGCGTCGAGGTGGACGTCGCGCCCGGGCTGCCCGGGTTCACGCTCGTCGGCCTGCCGGACGCTGCGCTGTCCGAGGCTCGGGAGCGGGTTCGCGGGGCGATCCGGAACGCTGGCTTCGTCCATCCGCCCCGCCGGATCACCGTCAACCTCGCGCCCGCGGAGCTGCGCAAGACCGGCGCCTCGCTCGACCTCGCGATCGCCCTCGGCATCCTCCTCGGTTCCGAGCAGCTCCGGGTGACGCGCGGGCGTGTGGCGGTGATCGGAGAGCTGTCGCTCAGCGGGGAGGTCCGGCGCGTGCCGGGCCTCCTGCCGATGGTCGCCGCGCTCCACCACCGCGGCGTGCGGCGGATCGTCGTCCCGGCAGACGGCGTTCGTGAGGCCGCGCTCGTGCCCGGCACGGAGCCCGTCCCGGTCGAGACCCTCGCGGATGCGGTGGAGGTGCTGCGCGCCCGCGGGTCGCGCCGTCGCGCGACGCCACCGGATCGGGTGACGCTCGATGCTCCCTCGCCGGGCAGCGCGGCGGGGTCACCGCCGGGCCCGCACCCGGTGGACGACCCGCTGGAGACTCCGGACCTCGCCGACGTCCGCGGCCAGCTGGAAGCCCGCCGTGCGCTCGAGATCGCCCTCGCCGGCGGTCACGCCCTCCTGCTCATGGGACCGCCCGGATCCGGCAAGACCCTGCTCGCTCGGACGATCCCCACCCTCCTCCCGGATCTCGACGACGAGGCCGCGCTCGCGGCCACGATCGTCGCCTCGGTCGCATCGGAGCGGCCGCTCGCGGGGCTGGTTCGACGGCCGCCGTTCCGGGCGCCCCACCACACGACGTCCTATGCGGGCATGGTCGGCGGCGGTCCGCGCCTGTCCCCGGGCGAGGTGACGCTCGCGGACCAGGGCGTCCTGTTCCTCGACGAGCTGCCCGAGTTCGGACGGGACGTGCTCGAGGCGCTCCGGGAGCCGCTGGAGGAGGGACGGATCGCGATCGCTCGCGTCGGTCGCGCGACGAGCTTCCCGGCGCGGGTGATCCTGGTGGCGGCGATGAACCCGTGCCCGTGCGGGTTCGACGGCAGCGCCCACCGCGCGTGCGACTGCCGCGACGGCCTGCCGGAGCGATACCGTGCGCGGGTCTCGGGTCCGCTCCGGGACCGGATCGACCTGTGGCTGACGCTCGATCGGGTCACGCCGGTGGTGCTCGTCTCCGGAACCGCCCCGGAGGGCTCGGCGGCCGTCGCGGCGCGCATCGCCGACGCCCGTGCCCGCCAGGCGGGGCGCCAGGGGCGGACGCTCAACGGACGGATCCGCGGCCGGCCGCTCCGGGAGGCCTGCGCGATGGATGTCGAGGCACGCCGCCGCGCGGTGGAGCTGGCGGACGCGGAGGGGCTGAGCGGCCGCGGGACGGAGCGCCTGCTCCGGGTGGCACGCACGATCGCGGACCTCGCGGGCGACGCCGGCGTCCGCGCGCATCACCTCGAGGAGGCCGCACGCTACCGCGCGCCGGCCTGGCTCCTCCCGCAGCGGCTCGCCGGCTGATGCCCGCCGGTGACGGGGCCATGCCGCCGCCCACGATCGACCCGGCGGAGCGCGACGCGTGGGTGGTGCTCGCGTCCGTCGATGCGGTCGGTCCGGCCACGTTCGCCCGCCTGATCGATGCGCTCGGCACTGCCGGAGCCGTGCTCGACGCGGCGACCGATGGGGCTCCGGGCGCGCGGCAGCGGCTGCTGTCCCTGACCGGGGCGGGGGACCGCCCGCTGCTCACGGGAGCAGCGGCCGACGCGATCGCCGAGGCGGCCGTGGCCGGCGACCGGACCCTGGAGGCGATCCGGGCCGCCGGAGTGACGCCCGTGACGCCGGTCGATCCCGCCTACCCCGGGCGCCTGCGCCGGATCGAGCAGCCCCCGCCGGTCCTGTTCGCCCGGGGCGACCCGTCCGGCCTTGAGGACCGGCCGAGCGTGGCAGTCGTGGGGACGAGGCGTCCCACCGAGCATGGCCGGGCGGTCACGGGACGGATCGTCGCCTCACTCGTCGCCCTCGGGGCGGGCGGCGTGTCCGGGCTCGCCCTCGGCATCGACGGTGCCGCACACGCGGCCGCGTTGCGCTCCGGCGGTCGGACGATCGCGGTCATCGGCGGTGGCCACGACCGGCTCTACCCCCGCGGCCACGCCCTGCTCGCCGAGCGCATCGTCGCGGAGGGCGGTGCGGTGCTCAGCGAGCATCCGCCCTGGCGGTCCCCGCTCCCGTGGACGTTTCCCCGCCGGAACCGGGTGATCAGCGGCATGGCGGACGCGGTCGTCGTGGTCGAGGCCGGCGCCCGAAGCGGGGCGCTCACGACCGCGGCGTGGGCGCTCGAGCAGGGACGCGCCCTGTTCCTGCTGCCCGGCCGGATCGACAGCCCGGAGGCTGCCGGCTGCCTCGCGTTCCTCCACGAGTTCCCGGGCGAGGCGCGGATCGTGGCCGACGTGACGTCCCTCGTCGAAGATCTCCTCGCGCTCGGGGTCCTGGCCGTCGACGGGAGGGGACGCGCGGGCCGCCGGCGGGGTCGCGGCCATGCGCCCTCGACGGGGTACCTCGCCGAGCTGCCCGCCGCGGAACGGGCAATCGTGGAGGCGCTCTCGCGCGGTGCGACCTCGGTCGACGAGCTGGTCCTCGCGACGGGCCTCGCCCCGGCGGCCGTGCTCGGCACGCTCACCGTGCTCGAGGTTCGCGGCCATGTCGAGGCGACGTTCGGACGCTACCGCCTGGCCGGGCCGATCAACGCGGTCGCGGGTCGTCCGCCCCGCCGGCCTCCAGGCCCGGTGAGGTCGCCGGCCGGGCAGGCCCGGATCGACGGCGGGGCGGTCGCGTGAGCATCGGCCGCGCGACGTGCGTTGCGACGGGGTCCGGGCCGGTGCTACCCTGCCGCCGATCCGGCGACCCCACCCGGACGTGCCGGCCGGCCCCAGCCCCCGGTCGACGTGCGCCCACCACTCGTCCCCGTCGGTGGTCCGGTCGCCCGCGGATCGCGCCGAGCGGAGGATGCATTGCGGCAGCTGGCGGCCACGGTGCTCGCGATTCCCGTCATCGTTGGCGTCGTGATCGCCGCGCTCGTCCGCCGACCGGCGGGACGGCTCGCCTCCGCGCTGACGGTCGGGGCGGCGCTCGGGCTGGGCGTGCTGTCGCTCGTTCCCCCGCCGCCCACCGCGGCCACGCCGCCCACCGTGACCGGGACGCTGCCCACCGCCGAGTTCCAGGTCGCGGTCGCCGTCGGGCAGGCCCTGCGCGAGCCGGTCGCGATCGAGTTCGCAGCGCCGATGGACGCCGCGAGCGTCGCCGGGGCGCTCCGCATCCAGCCGCCGAGTGCCGTCCACCTGCTATGGAACGACGCCGGCACGCGCCTGACCGTGGCCCCGGTCGGCCACTGGCAGCCCGGGGTGCTCCACACCGTGACCGTCGCGCCCACCGCCACCGCGGCCGACGGCAGCCGCCTCGCCTCGCCGCTGCGGGCGATGTTCCTCACCCGCGACGAGGCCCGCACGGCGATCGCGGCCACCCGCGAGGTGGGCGACCGAGTCCGGCTGGACACGGCGTTCGTCGTCGACTTCGAGCGCCCGGTGGATCTCACCCGCGCCGCCGCGGCGTTCCGGATCGAGCCGCACGTCGCGGGCACGCTCACGTCCGCCGGCGACGGGGATGCGACCGGGTTCGTGTTCCGGCCGGCGCAGCCGCTCGCACCGGGCACGACCTACCGGGTGTCCCTCAGCGGCCTGACGCGCGACGTGGACGGCGCGCCGCTCGCCGCGCTCCCGGAGCTGGTCGTGCGCACGGTCGACGCGCCGGGCGTCGTGCGCTTCCGCCCGCGCCCCGGCACGGAGGAGGTCGAGCGCGGCCAGGCGATCTCGGTCCGCTTTACCCAGCCGATGGACCGCCGCGCCACGGCCCGCGCGTTCACCGTGACCGTGAACGGCACCCCGATCGAGGGCACGATCCGCTGGGCCGAGCGGGACACGGTGCTCGTGTTCGATCCGGATGCCGCCCTCCCGTACGACGCGCGCGTCGAGGCGAGCGTGGGCACGGCCGCCCGGTCACGGCTGGGCGTGTCGCTGTCCGCCGCCGCGTCGGCCGCGTTCACCGTGGAGGCGAAGCCCGCGCCCCCCGCCCCGCGTCCGGTGACGCGACCCACGACGACCACCCGCGCGCCGTCCACGGGCAGCTCCGGCGGATCGGTCGCCAGCGCGACATGGGGAGCGGTGGAGCGCTACTACCTGCGGCTGATGAACTGCACACGGACGGGCGGCTGGGTGACCTCCACGGGCGCATGCAGCTCGCCCGGGGGCCGGGCCGTGGCCCCGCTCAAGCTCGATGCGGGCATCAGCTCCCGGGTCGCCCGGCCGTATGCCCGGCTGCTGGCGACGCGCGGCGCGTGCTCCCACTTCATCGGTGGCAACCCGGGCGACCGGCTGCGGCGCGCGGGCTACACGAGCTACCGCTGGGCGGAGAACCTCGGCTGTCGATCGGGCAACCCGACCTCGGCCGTGCTCGGCTCCCACCTGTTCTTCCAGAGCGAGCGGCCGTACAACGGCGGCCACTACCGGAACCTCATGGACGCCCGGTACGACCGGGTGGGGATCGGGGTCTGGGTGAGCAGCGGCCGCGTGCGCCTCGTCGTCAACTTCTACCACCCGTAGCGCGGGCACCCGGGACCATCGGGCAGGGGACCCGACCGCGCGTGCCGGGCACGATCCCCGCGTGATCAGGAACGCGGTCATCCACCTCCAGAACGAGCAGCCCCTGCTTGCGGACCTGTTCGAGCCGCCGAACGCCTCGGACGCCGGCCTCGTGTGCACGAACCTGCGGACGTTGGACGGGCGCCGCCCGGTGTTCGTCGCGACGAGTGACGCGACGTTCTACTTCCCGTACCTGCACATCCGGTTCCTCGAGATCCCGCGTGCCGCGCTCGCCGGCCCGGGCGGCAGCGGGGACGACGCCGCAGGCAAGGACGCCGTCGACGGCCGCAACGGCCAGGGCCCGACCGAGGACGAGGGCGAGCTCGAGATCGACGAGGACTTCCTCCAGCGCATCCGGGAGGTCTGACCGACCGCCGACGAACCGGCCGGACCCGCCCGCGACCCGCATGCCGATGGCTGGGCGACAAGGCCCCTGTGTTAGCCTGCCGGCCGATGCCAAAGCACCTCGTCATCGTCGAATCGCCCGCCAAGGCGCGTACGATCGAGCGGTACCTCGGTCCGGACTACCAGGTCCTCGCCTCGTACGGCCACGTCCGGGACCTCCCGGAGAACCCGGGCAAGGGCAAGTTCGGCGTGGACGTCGAGCACGACTTCGCGCCCGAGTACGTCATCCCGGAGGACCGCCGCAAGCAGGTCAGCGCGATCGAGAAGGCCGCGCGCAGCGCGGACGACGTGTTCCTCGCCACGGATCTCGACCGCGAGGGGGAGGCGATCGCGTGGCACGTCGCCGAGGCGGCGCATGTTCCCGACGGCAAGGCGCGGCGGGTGACGTTCAGCGAGATCACGGAGCCGGCGATCCGGGCCGCGTTCGCCAGCCCGCGGACGATCGACCGCCACCTCGTCGACGCGCAGCAGACGCGACGGATCGTCGACCGCCTCGTGGGCTACACGCTCAGCCCGCTGCTGAGCCGCAAGATCCGCGGCGGGCTGTCGGCCGGCCGGGTCCAGTCCGTGGCCCTCCGGATGGTCGTCGAGCGTGAGCGCGAGATCGCGGCCTTCGTCCCGCGCGAGTACTGGACGCTCGAGGCACTCCTCCACACCGCCCGCGGGGACGCGTTCGCTGCGGACGTCGTCCGGATCGACGGCCGCCCGCTCGACGTCGGCAACGGCGACGACGCGCGGAGCCATGCCGAGGCCCTGCGCTCGCTGCGGCCCACGGTCGATTCGCTCACGGTCCGGGCCTCGAAGCGCAACCCCGCACCGCCGTTCACGACGAGCACGCTCCAGCAGGAGGCGAGCCGGAAGCTCGGCTTCAGCCCCAAGCGCACGATGTCGGTCGCCCAGCGCCTGTACGAGGGCGTCGACACGCCCGACGGGCACCTGGGCCTGATCACGTACATGCGCACGGACTCGACGGCGATCGCCGGCGTCGCGATGGCCGAGGCGCAGCGCGTGATCGGGGAGCGGTTCGGGGCGGCGTACGGCACCGGCAAGGGGCGCGTGTACCGGACCCGCACGAAGGGTGCCCAGGAGGCACACGAGTCGATCCGGCCGACGTCGTTCGCGCGGGATCCCGATTCGCTCCGCGCCCACCTGAAGCCCGAGGAGCTGCGCCTCTACCGCCTGATCTGGCAGCGGGCGATCGCCTCGCAGATGGCGCCCAAGGAGCTCGAGACGACGACCGCGGAGCTGTCGGCGGGGCGATACCAGCTCCGGGCGTCGGCGACGCGCACGACGTTCGACGGCTTTGCCCGCGTCTACACCGAGGGCCGCGACGACGAGGCCGAGGAGGCGGAGCGGACGCTGCCGTCCCTTGCCGAGGGCGAAGCTACCACCGTCGAATCGGTCACGCCGACGCAGCACTTCACCGAGCCGCCCCCGCGGTTCACCGAGGCGACGCTCATCAAGGCGCTCGAGGAGCACGGCATCGGCCGCCCGTCGACGTACGCGGCGATCGTGTCCACGATCGTCGATCGCGAGTACGTGAAGGTCGAGGAGCGCCGACTCCGGCCCACGGAGATCGGCGAGATCGTCACCGACCTGCTCGTCGAGCACTTCGGCGAGTACGTCGATTTGCGCTTCACGGCGCGGATGGAGGAAGAGCTCGACGAGATCGCGCGCGGCGAGCGCGCCTGGGTGCCGCTGCTCCGCGAGTTCTTCGCGCCGCTCAAGGCGCGGGTGGACGAGAAGCGGCGCGAGCTGCGGCGGGCGGACTTCACGACCGAGCCCACGAACGAGGTGTGCTCCGAGGGCCACCCGATGGTCATCCGTCTCGGCCGCAACGGGAAGTTCCTCGCCTGCTCGCTGTACCCGGAGCACAAGGAATCCCGGCCGCTGCCCGGCGAGGAGGGGCCGCGGCTCGAGGGCGAGGGCGAGACCTGCCCGGAGTGCGGCGAGGGCACGCTGACGACGAAGCGCGGCCGGTTCGGGGCGTTCCTCGGCTGCTCGCGCTATCCGGACTGCACGTACATCCGGCGCGAGGGCCCGCCGCCGCCCGACCAGCTGCCGTTCGAGGTGCGCTGCCCGAAGAACGCGGACGGGCACCTGGTCGCCCGCCGGGCGCGCCGGACCGGCAACGTGTTCTGGGGCTGCTCGGGCTACCCGCGCTGCGATTTCACGACGAACTTCGAGCCGGTCGGAGCGGTGCACGAAGCGGACGACGCCGCCCACGCGGAGGGGCGCGGCGCGGTCGCCCGGCGACCCGACCCGCAGCCCGGGATCTGCCTGACGTGCGGTGCGGACGTGGCGCTGCCGGACGGCGACCTCGTCGGCCGGCGGCTGCCCGGTGGGCCGGCCAACCCCGACGCGCTCAAGCCGCCCGCCCGGGCGCGACGCGGGGGACCGGCTCGTGGCGGCGGGACCCGTCGGACCGGGGCGCGGGGCGGCCGTGCGGCCGGGACCGGGGCGGGCGCCTCCCGTCGTCGAACGGCCTGAGGGCTGGGCGCGCGTGACCGGTGAGGAGGCGCTCCGGCGATTCCTCCGCTCCCTCGAGGCGCGCGACCTGTCGCCCCACACCCGGCGCTCGTACGGGACGACGATCCGCCGCTACCTCGACCATCTCGCCGGCCGCGGCGTGGACTGGCGCACGCCGTCCCGCACGGACCTCCGGGGCTACCTCGCGGAGCTCGTCGAGGGCCACGCGCGCTCGTCCGTCGCGCAGCGCCTGGCGGCGATCCGCTCGTTCCACCGCTGGGCCGCCCGATCGGGGCACGCGCCGGGCGATCCGTGGGGTGCGGTCGCCTCCCCGCGGCTGCCGCGCCGGCTCCCGCGCGTGCTCGAGCCGGATGCGGTCGAGCGCCTGCTCGCCGCGGTGCCATCCACGGACGACGACGGCAACGCCGGCGCCGGCCGCACCGCCGACGCCAGGGCTGGCCACCCCAGCGCAGATCTTCGGCGCGCGCTCGCCCGGCGCGACCGGGCGCTCGTCGAGACCGCGTACGCAGCCGGGCTCCGGATCAGCGAGCTCGCCGCCGTCGACCTCGCGGCGCTCGACCTGCGGCGCGGCGAGATCCGCGTGCTGGGCAAGGGGCGCAAGGAGCGGGTGACGCTCCTCGGCGGCCCCGCGCGCGCGGCGATCCGCGCGTACCTCGACGAGGGACGCCCCGTGCTGCTCGCCCGTCGCGCCGACCCCGGCCCCGAGCCCACGGCCCTGTTCCTCAACCACCGCGGGGGGCCGCTCGGCGTCCGAGGGCTGCGCGACCGGCTCGACCGGCTGCGGCGCCTCGCCGGCCTGCCCGAGGGCGTCACCCCGCACACCCTCCGCCACAGCTTTGCGACCCACCTGCTCGACGGCGGCGCGGATCTCCGCGTCGTCCAGGAGCTGCTCGGCCACGAGAGCCTGGCAACGACGCAGGTCTACACGCACGTCTCGCCCGCGCGACTGCAGACCGCCTACCGGACGGCGCACCCGCGGGCTCGCGCGCGCTCGTGATCGAGGATCCGGCCGCCTCGAGCGGGGCGCCCGCCACGACGTCCCCGGAGCGAGCGACCGGCCGGACGCTCGCCCGCGCGGGCCTGATCGTCACCCTCGCGTTCCTCGCCTCGCGGGTGCTCGGCTACGTCCGGCTCGCGGTCATCACCGCGTCGTTCCCCGCCGGCGCGGAGCGCGAGCTCGACACGTTCTTCGCCGCGTTCCGGGTCCCGGACCTCATGTTCCAGCTGGTGGCCGCGGGCGCGCTCTCGACCGCGCTCATCCCGCTCGTGTCGGGGCTGATCGCGACCGGGGAGGAGGCACGGGCCTGGCGGCTCGTGTCGAGCGTGACGACGCTCATGGTGGCGGCGCTCGGCGCGCTCACGATCATCCTCTGGCTCGCCGCGCCGATCGTCGTGCCGCCGCTGGTCCCGGGGTTCGCGCCGGACCAGGCGGAGCGCACCGTCGAGCTGACCCGCACGATGCTCCTCGGCCCGCTGTTCCTCGCCCTGGGCTCGGTCGCCACGAGCATCCTCAACGCCCGCGGCCGCTTCGGCCCGTCCGCGATCGCCCCGATCGCGTACAACGCGGCGATCATCGCCGGCGCCCTGCTGCTCGTGCCGGGCATGGGGGTCGCCGGCCTCGCGGTCAGCGTCGTCGCCGGGTCGCTCGCCCACGTGCTCGTCCAGCTCGGCCCGGTGGCCCGGCTCGGGTTCCGGTTCCGGCCCGGCGTGGATCGCGGCGATCCGCTCACGGCGCGGGCGTTCGCGCTCATGGCGCCGCGGGCGATCGGGCTCGGCGGGGCGCAGGTGACGTTCCTCGTGATGACGACGCTTGCCACCACGCTCGCCGCGGGCGCGGTCTCCGGCTTCACGCTCGCGTTCACCGTCCTCCAGATCCCGATCGGCGTCATTGGCGTGCCGCTCGGGGTCGTGCTCCTGCCGTCGCTCGCCCAGGAGGCCGCCCTGGGCGACGAGCGCCGGTTCGGGCACCTGCTCGCCCGTGCGCTCGGCCTGCTCGTGTTCGTCATGCTCGGGATCACCGCGCTCGGGATCGTGCTTGCGGACGAGGCCGTGCGGATCCTGTTCGGCCACGGCGGGCTCGACGAGCCGACCCTTGTCGCGACCGCCGCCGCGACCGCGACGTTCCTGCTCGGGCTCACGGCCCACTCGCTCATCGCCGTGCTGGCACGGGCCTTCTATGCCCGCCAGGACACGCTCACGCCGGTGCTCGCCGCACTCGCCGTCGTCGGGCTCGACGCCGCCCTCGCGCTCGCGTTCGTCGGGCCGCTCGGGCTGAGCGGGCTCGCGCTCGCGATCGCGATCGGGGCGTGGATGGAGGCGTTCGCGCTCGCGATCGTCCTCCGGCGGCGGATCCGCGAGCTGTCGTTCGCACCGGCCGTCGCCACCGCAGCTCGCTCGCTGCCGGCGGCGCTCGGCGCGGGGGCCGCCGCCTGGGCGGCCGAGCAGGGGATGCGGGCCGGGCTGGGGGCTGATGACGCGCTCGCGATGCTCCTCGTCCGGGCCGCCACGGCGGCTGCAGCCGGCGGGCTGGTATATCTCGCCCTGTCCGCTCTCCTGCGCATCCCGGAGCTGCCTGCCATGGTCGACCTCGCCACCGACCTCGTCCGTCGCCGAGCCACGGCGCGATGACCGAACCGCGCGCCACGATCGACGACGACGTCTGGGACGCGCGCGTCGAGACCACGCCGCTCGCCTCGTACTGCCAGCTGTCCGGCTGGGCGCGCGTGAAGGCGGTGAACGGCTGGTCGGCGACCCGCCTCGAGGCGCCCGGCGCCGGGATGGCCGCGCAGATCCTCACGCGCCGCCCGCGACCGCTGCCGTGGGCCTTCGCGTACGCGCCACGCGGCCCGGTCGCCACGGACTGGAGCTCCGAGACCGTCGGCGCGTTCTCGGAGACCGTTCGCTCCGGGCTCCCGGCGGCCGCGGGCAGGGTCAGCCACGTGCGGATCGACCCGGAGGTGGAGCGCGACGGTCCCCTCGATCGCGACGGCGCGTTCCGGCGCGGCCTCCGCGCGGCGGGCTGGCGGCCCGCCCCGCCGATCCAGCCCGCGTCGACCCGGTTGATCGACCTGCGCGCCGACGAGGAGGCCCTGTGGGGCGACCTCCGCAAGAAGTGGCGGCAGTACGTGAACAAGGCGCGCTCCGCCGGGGTCCGGGTCGTCGACGCGGGACCGGAGCGCCTGCCCGAGTTCTACGCGATCTACCGCGAGACCGCGGACCGGGCAGGCTTCCTCATCCGCGCCCTGTCCGCGTACCGCGACGTGTGGGACGCGTTCGCACCCGGCGGCCGCGCGCGGCTCCTGTTCGCCGAGCTCGACGACGGTGTGCCGCTGGCGACGCTGTTCCTCGTGCGCGCCGGTCGGCGCGTCGTCGAGCCGTACGGCGGGATGACGCAGGCTGGCGCGGACACCCGGGCGAACTACCTCCTGAAGTGGGAGGCGATCCGCAGCTCCCGCGACCAGGGTGCCGAGACGTACGACCTGTGGGGCCTCGCCCACGCCGGCATCGCGCACTTCAAGACCGGCTTCGGCGGCCGCGAGGTCCACTACGTCGGCGCGTGGGATCTCGTGCTCGATCCGCTCGGGCGGCGGACCTACCAGGTCGCGCAGCAGGCCCGGGTCCGGATCGCCCGGGCGCGCCACGGGCTGCAGGGCGGAGGCGCGAACGCGAGCGCGTTCGCGGGGGAGGGAGGCGCCGACGCGTGACCGCGGCCGCGGCGGCGGCGCCCGGCACGGTGTCCGTCCGCGAGCTCGGCGCCGATGACCTCGCGGGCTGGGACGAGGCCGCGGTCGACGCGCCCGGCGGGCACGTCCTCCAGTCGCGCGCCTGGGCGGAGCACCGGCGGGAGCGTGGCTGGCGGGCACGGTTCCTCGCGGCCGGGGAGGGGCGGGTCCTCGCGCTGACTCGCCCGTGGCCGCGCATCGGCGGAGGCTCGGCGTACGTCCCGCGGGGTCCGGCCGGCCTCGCCGCCCGCTCCGCCCGGGACGCGGCCGCCACGCTCCTCGCGGTCGCCGACCAGCTCGCCGCGGACGGGATCGACGTGATCGCCGCCGACGCGGAGGTCCCGGCCGCCGAGGCGGCGTACCGGTCCGCGATCACCGCCCGCGGGTTCCGGCCGATCGAGGAGATCCAGCCGTCGCGCCACCGGATGTCGCTGCCGCTGCCCCCGGGCACCGACGAGGCCGCCGTCCTCTCCGGCGTGGCGAAGTCCACGCGCCAGCGGCTCCGGCGCGCGGAGAAGGACGGCACCGTCGTCGTACGGCACGACCGGCGGGCGGATCGTGGCGCCGTGGACGGCCTCGTCGACGTCCCGGTGGAGGCGGCCGACGAGGCGCTCGACCGCTTCTACGGCCTCCTCCGGCTCACGGGCGATCGGCGCGGCTTCGGATTCGCCGGGCCGGACGAGTTCGTGCACTGGTGGCGCCGGGCGCTCGACGCGGGGCACCTCGTCCTCCTCGAGGGCCGCGACGGGTCCGCCGACGGCGAGGTGCTCGGCGGGCTCCTCCTGTACCGGCACGGCGGCCGGCTCTCGACCCAGCATTCGGGCGATCTCGCGGACCGGCGCCGGGACCGCCCGGGAACGATGCACCTGCTGCGCTGGCGGGCGATCCAGCTCGCGCTCGCCGAGGGCCGGCACGAGATGGACCTCGGTGGCGTGGACGTCGCGGGCGCCCGCCGCCCGCCGCGCGAGGATGAGCCGATGCATGGCCTGTACGAGCACAAGCGCAGCTTCGGCGCCGAGTGGCTGGAGCTGACGGGCGCGCACGAGCTCGTCGTTCGCCCGTGGCGATACGCGGCCGGACGCGTCGTCGGCCGGATCGGGCGGCTGGCGCGGTGACGGCGCCGATGCCCGACGAGCCGACGCCGCTCGCGGGCCTCCTCGCCGCGGCCGAGCCCTCGCAGCCCCGCCCGCTCGCCGACCTCGTAACGCGCCTCCGGGCCGGCGAGTCGCTCGAGGGGATCCGCGTGGACGGCCGTCCCGTCTCCCCAGGCGGCCTGCCGGCGGTGGCGGTCACCGGCGTGACCGACGATTCCCGTGCGGTCCGGCCCGGGTTCCTGTTCGTCGCCGTGCCCGGCTTCCACGTCGACGGCCACGAGTTCCTCGCGAGCGCCGTCGCCGCCGGCGCGGCCGCGGCGATCGTCGAGCACGCCGATCCCGCGCTCCCGGTCCCGCAGCTCGTCGTCGGCCGGTCCGCGGCCGCACTCAGCCACGCCGCGGCGTGGTGGTACGGCGATCCATCGCGGTCGCTCGGCGTCGTCGGGATCACGGGCACGGACGGCAAGACGACGACGTCGTTCCTCGCCACCGCGGCACTCGAGGCGGCCGGGCTCTCGTCGGGCCTCGTCGGGACCGTGGAGACGAAGGTCGGGGCGATCCGGAGCCGCGACGCGGAGCACGTGACGACGCCCGGAGCGGTCGCCCTCCAGCGACTCCTCGCGGCGATGCGCGCGGCGGGCAACGATGCCGCGGTCGTGGAGACGACCTCCCATGCGCTCGCGCTCGGGCGGGTCGAGGACGTCGCATACGACGCGGCGATCCTCACGAACCTCACGCACGAGCACCTCGACCTCCACGGCACCTGGGAGGCGTACCGCGACGCCAAGCTGTCGCTGTTCGAGCGGCTCGCCACCGGCGCGCGAAACCCGGCGAAGGCCGTCGGCGGTCGGCCGTGGCCGAAGCTCGCGGTCGTGAACCGCGACGACCCGTCGGCGGACCTGTTCGAGGCGGTCGCCCGCGAGGCCGGCGCGCGCGTGCTCACGTACGGCACCGACGATCGGGCCCAGGTCCGGGCCACGTCGGTCGCGGAGGATGCGCACCGGCTGCGGGTCGGGTTCGCGGCGCCGTCGGGAGCGGGCCAGCTCACCCTCCAGCTCGCGGGACGGTTCAACGTTCACAACGCGCTCGCGGTCGTCGCGCTCGGCGACGGGCTCGGCCTCGACCCGGCGGCGGTCCGGGCCGGCCTCGAGCAGGTGACCGGCGTGCCCGGGCGGATGGAGCGGATCGAGCACGGCCAGCCGTTCGGCGTGATCGTCGACTACGCGCACTCCCCGGCGTCGCTCACGACCGTGCTCGACCTGCTCGCGCCGCTCGCGCTCGCGCGCGGCGGCGGGCTGATCGCCGTGTTCGGGTCGGCAGGCGAGCGGGACGTCGCGAAGCGGGCGGTCATGGGCAAGATCGCGGGCGAGCGCTGCCGGCTCGTCGTCGTGACCGACGAGGATCCGCGGGGCGAGGACCGCCAGGCCATCCTCGAGGAGATCGCCGCGGGCGCGGAGGCCGCCGGGCGCCGCCGCGGCAGCGATCTGCTGCTCATCGCGGACCGGCGCGCCGCGATCGCCGCCGCCTTCGAGCGCGCCCGGCCGGGCGACGTCGTGCTGCTTGCCGGCAAGGGCCACGAGGCGACGATCCTGTACGCGGACGGGCCGCTGCCGTGGGACGAGGCGGCGGTCGCTCGGGAGGAGCTGGCCCGGCTCGGCTGGACGGGCTGATGCGCGGCTGCCTGTTCATCCTCGTCCTCGCCGCCGGGGTCGCGGCCGCCGTCGCATTCGTCGGCCTTCGGCCGGTCGCCGCGGGGGTCATCCACGCCGGGGTCGTCGCGTCGGGCCTCTCGAGCGACGACCTGCGGGTCACGGTCGCCGCCGACCCGCCGACCGAGCTCCTCGGGCTGCATGCCGACGCGGTCCGGATCCGCGCCACCGATGCCCGCTGGCGCGATGCGCGTATCGGCCGGCTCGACATCGAGCTGCGCGACGTGGCGCTGGGCGCCCGGACCGC
>DASSPX010000070.1:0-6416 GCA_035699445.1 Candidatus Limnocylindrales bacterium
GGGCAACTCGATCGGCGCCAAGGTCACGCTCCGCGGGGAGCGGATGTGGGACTTCCTCGAGCGGCTCACGCGGCTCGCGCTGCCCCGCATCCGGGACT
Source organism: Candidatus Limnocylindrales bacterium (assembly GCA_035699445.1). Taxonomy (GTDB): domain Bacteria; phylum Chloroflexota; class Limnocylindria; order Limnocylindrales; family CSP1-4; genus DASSPX01. The sequence goes on from DASSPX010000070.1 coordinate 99, forward strand.
TCCGCGGCGTCCCCGCGAAGTCGTTCGACGGCCGGGGCAACTATTCGCTCGGTCTCCGGGAGCAGCTCGCGTTCCCCGAGATCGACTACGACAAGGTGGACCGTCTCCGCGGGCTGGAGATCAGCATCGTGACGACGGCGAAGACCGACGAGGAATCGAAGCGCCTGCTCGAGCTCCTCGGCATGCCCTTCGCCTCGTAGGCGCGGGGGAGGTAGCCAATGGCCAAGAAGTCACTGATCGCCAAGGCGAAGCGCAAGCCGCACCACCCGGTGCAGGCCTATCACCGGTGCACGGTGTGCGGCCGGCCCCGCGGGTACATGCGGCGGTTCGCGCTGTGCCGGATCTGCTTCCGCGAGCGGGCGCTCGCGGGCGAGATCCCGGGCGTGACGAAGTCGAGCTGGTAAGGCAGCGATGAACATCTCCGATCCGATCGCGGACATGCTCACGCGCGTGCGCAACGCCTCGCGCGCGCGGCACACCGAGGTCGTCGTCCCGGCGTCCCGGACGAAGCGCGAGATCGCCCGAATCCTCGTCGAGGAGGGCTTCATCGCGGGCTTCGAGGAGGAGCGCATCGGTCCGTCCAGCGTCCTCCGGCTCCAGCTGAAGTACGTCGACGGCAAGGTCCCCGTCGTGTCCGGGCTCAAGCGCATCAGCAAGCCCGGCCTGCGGGTGTACGCCGGCAAGACCGAGATCCCGCGCGTGCTGGGCGGCCTCGGCATCGTCATCGTCAGCACCTCGCGCGGGATCATGACCGGCGCCCAGGCCCGCAAGGCCGAGCTCGGCGGCGAGATCCTCGCCTACGTCTGGTAGGGCGGCCGACATGTCGCGCATTGGACGCATGCCGGTTGCCGTTCCCGCGGGGGTCGACGTGACGCTCGACGGCCGGACGCTCACGGTGAAGGGCCCGAAGGGGACCCTCACCCGGGAGCTGCCGCCCGTGGTCACGGTCGCCCGCGAAGGCGACGCGCTCGTCGTTACCCGCCCGAACGACGAGAAGGAGGCACGCTCGCTCCACGGTCTGACCCGGACGCTCGTGAACAACATGGTCGTCGGGGTCACCACCGGGTACCGCAAGGGCCTGGAGATCGTGGGCGTGGGCTACCGTGCCCAGAAGATCGGCGAGAAGCTCCAGCTCTCGCTCGGCTACAGCCATCCCATCGAGATCGAGCCGCCGAAGGGGATCAGCTTCGAGGTCGAGAACCCCACCCGCCTCGCGGTCGTGGGCATCGACAAGGAGCTGGTCGGCCAGGTCGCTGCGCGCGTCCGCTCCACGCGCAAGCCGGAGCCCTACAAGGGCAAGGGCGTGCGGTACGCGGGCGAGCAGGTCCGCCGCAAGGCGGGCAAGGCCGGCAAGATCGGCGGCAAGAAGTAAGGAACGACAGGGAATCATGACGCAGGCAGCCAGCCGCGGCGCCGCGCGACGCAAGCGCCACGAGCGTCTCCGCCTCCGCATCGCGGGGACGGCGTCGCGGCCGCGTCTCGCCGTGTTCCGCAGCCTCAACCACATCTACGCCCAGGTCATCGACGATTCGTCCGGGCGCACGCTCGCAGCGGCGTCCACGCTGGACGCCGGTCTGAAGGGCGCGCCCGGCACGAAGTCCGAGCGCGCCCGGGCCGTCGGCCAGCTCGTCGCGGAGCGGGCGAAGGCGGCCGGGATCGCGGCGGTCGTGTTCGATCGGGCCGGGTTCCGGTATCACGGGCGGGTTCGCTCGCTCGCCGAGGCGGCTCGCGAAGCCGGCCTCGACTTCTGAGAGGAACGCCGTGGCACGGATCGATCCCAACAAGCTCGCGCTCGAGGAGCGCGTCGTCCAGATCAACCGGGTCGCCAAGGTCCACAAGGGCGGGCGCCGGTTCAGCTTCAGCGCGGTCGTCGTCGTCGGCGACGGCAGCGGCCACGTGGGCGTCGGCCTGGGCAAGGCCGGCGAGGTGCCCGAGGCGATCCGCAAGGGCGTCGAGGACGCGAAGAAGAAGCTCGTGAAGATCCCGATGGTCGGGAGCACGATCCCGCACGAGGTGCGCGAGGTGTACGCGGCGTCCCGCGTGCTCCTGAAGCCCGCCTCGCAGGGCACGGGCGTCATCGCCGGCGGCGCGGTGCGCGCCGTTGTCGAGGCGGCCGGCGTGCGCGACATCCTGGCCAAGGTCCACGGGTCCACGAACCCGGTGAACGTCACCCGGGCGACGCTCAATGCGCTCCGCGGGCTCCACTCGGTCGAGGAGCTGTCGGCCCGTCGCGGCGTCCCGCTGCGGCTCGCCGTCCCCGGCCAGCCGGCGGCTGCCCGCCCCGCCACGGCCGGTGCGGAGGTGGCGAATGGCCGGTAGCCTCCGCGTCACCCAGACGAAGAGCACGATCAGCCACATCGCCCGCAACCGCGGGACGATCCGGGCGCTCGGCCTCCACGGCATCGGCAGCAGCTCCGTCCTTCCGGACAACGACGCGGTCCGCGGCATGATCCGCCAGGTCCGCTTCCTCGTCACGGTGGAGGAGCTTGCCGAGCCCGCGCCGGGGCCCGCAAAGGCGTCGAAGGGGAAGGCATGAAGCTCCACGAGCTCCGCCCCGCCGAGGGCAGCCGCCGCGAGCGCACCCGCGTCGGGCGCGGCATCGCGGCCGGCAAGGGCAAGACCGCGGGCCGCGGCACGAAGGGCCAGAAGGCGCGCGCCGGATCGAGCATCCCGGCATGGTTCGAGGGTGGCCAGACGCCGCTCCACATCCGGATCCCGAAACTGCGCGGCTTCCGGAACATCAACAAGGTCACGTACGAGGTCGTCAACGTCGGCGCGATCGCGCAGGCGATCGAGCGCGGCCGGCTGACTACGGGCGTCGAGGGCGCGAAGCCCTCGAAGAAGGCGCCGGTCACCGTCAACGCCGATCTGCTCCGGGATGCCGGGCTGGTGACGAACGTCCGCCGGCCGCTGAAGATCCTCGGCGCAGGCGAGATCCCGGTGCCGGTGTTCGTGCTCGCCGACGCGTTCACGAAGAGCGCGCGCGAGAAGATCGAGGCCGCCGGTGGCACCGCCCAGGTGATCGAGATCCCGAGCGAGCCGCTTGCCGCGCTCGGTGTCACGCCGGAGGCCGCCACCGAGGCCGAGGCCGAGGCCGCCGAGGAGACCGCGCCTGCGCCCGCGCCGAAGTCGCGCGCGAAGGCATCGAGCCGGGCCGCTGCCGAGGCGACCGCCGAGGCCGCGACCGCCGAGGCCGCGACCGCGGAGTCCGAGCCGGCGGCCGCCGCCGATTCGGAGCCCGCGACCGAGGCGGCGGAGGAGACCGACGAGCAGGCCGAGGCGGACGCCTAGCCCGTGTTCGAGTCCCTCCTCAACGCCTTCCGGGCGCCGGACCTCCGCCGCCGGATCCTGTACGTCCTCGGGATCCTTGTCGTCTTCCGGCTGCTCGCCCATGTCCCGATCCCCGGCGTGGACGTCGAGCAGCTGCAGGCGTTCCTCGACCAGAACGCGATCTTCGGGCTGCTGAACATCTTCTCCGGCGGCGGCCTGTCGAACTTCTCGGTCGTCGCCCTGGGCGTCAACCCGTACATCAACGCCTCGATCATCATGCAGCTGATGACGGGCGTCATCCCGTCGCTCCAGCAGCTCCAGCGCGAGGGCGAGTACGGGCGCACGAAGATCAACCAGTACACCCGCTACCTGTCGGTCCCGCTCGCCCTCCTCCAGGCGTACGGCTTCCTCGCGCTCCTCCAGGCGAGCGGCGGCACGACGCCCATCCTCATCACGCCGTTCGACCTGGGCAGCTTCGAGACGATCACCCAGATCGTGACCCTGACCGGCGGCTCGATCCTGCTCATGTGGCTGGGCGAGCTGATCACCGAGAAGGGCATCGGCAACGGCATCAGCTTCATCATCTTCGCGGGCATCGTGAGCCAGGTCCCCGGCGCCGCCACGGCGTTCCTGTCGAACCCGGACGTGGCCACCGTCGTGCTGTTCGCGCTCCTCGCGATCGCCGCGGTCGCCGTGATCATCTACATCCAGGAGGGCCAGCGCCGGATCCCGGTCCAGTACGCGAGCCGCGTCCGTGGCCGGCGGATGTACCAGGGCGGGCAGACGTTCCTCCCGCTGCGCGTCAACCAGGCGGGGGTCATCCCGATCATCTTCGCGGTCAGCATCCTGCTGTTCCCGAGCCAGATCGCGAGCTACTTCCAGACGTCCGAGATCCAGATCGTGGCCGACGTGGCGCGAGGCATCGTGTCCTGGTTCAGCCAGACCTCGCTGCTGTACGTCGTCCTCTACTTCCTGCTGACCGTCGGCTTCACGTACTTCTACACGGCGTTCACGTTCAAGCCGGACGAGACGGCCGAGCAGCTGCGCAAGAACGGCGGCTTCATCCCGGGCATCCGCCCCGGCCGCCCGACACAGGACTATCTCTCGCGTGTCGTCACCCGGATCACGATCGCCGGCGCCCTGTTCCTCGGGATCATCGCGGCCGCGCCTCCCCTCATCGGCCTGCTCCAGCCGCAGTTCCAGAACATCGCCCTCGGCGGCACCAGCCTGCTGATCGTGGTGTCCGTCGTCGTCGAGACGATGAAGCAGCTCGAGGCGCAGCTCCTCATCCGCCAGTACGAAGGCTTCATCCGCTGATGAACACGGCGTTCCCTGCGTGCGCCGGCCGTCCCGGGAGGTCGGCCATTCGTTGAGCGTGATCGTGCTCCTCGGGGCACCCGGTGCCGGAAAGGGCACGCAGGCCACGATCCTGTCGGAACGTCTCGGAATTCCGCACGTCGCCACCGGCGACCTGTTCCGCGCCGCCGTCCGTGACGGCACGCCACTGGGCCTCGAGGCGCGCCGCTACATGGACGCCGGCCGCCTGGTCCCCGACGACATCACGATCGGCCTGCTCGGTGACCGGCTGGCGCGTCCCGATACGGAGCCGGGCGTGATCCTGGACGGCTATCCGCGCACGCGGGCGCAGGCCGAGGTCCTCGATCGCGCGCTTGCCGAGCGCGGCCGTGCCGTGGAGCGCGCGCTGTACATCGACGTTCCGGTCGAGGAGCTCGTCCGCCGGATGGCCGGGCGCCGGATCTGCCAGGCGAACGGTCACCCGTACAACCTCGCCACGAACCCGCCCGTCTCGCCGGGGGTCTGCGACCTCGACGGCTCGCCTCTCATCCAGCGCGCCGACGACCGCGAGGAGACCGTCCGGAAGCGGATGGAGGACCAGGTGCCGCCGCTCATGGAGGTGGTCGACCACTACCGCGCGGCGGGCGTCCTCCAGTCGGTCGACGGCCGCGGCGACATCGGCGAGGTGACCTCGGCGATCGTCGCGGCGATTGCGTCGCCCGTGCGGGCGGAGACGGCGTGATTACCCGGAAGTCGCGGGCCGAGATCGAGCACATGCGCACCGCCGGCCGGGTCGTCGCCGAGGTGCTCGCGCTGCTCGAGGAGCAGCTGCGCCCGGGCATCACGACGGCCGAGCTCGACCGGCTCGCGGAGCGCCACATCCGTGCCGCGGGGATGACCCCGTCGTTCAGGGACTACATCGGCAACGCCCGGTACGACCCGAAGCACCCGCATGCGTATCCCGCCACGCTGTGCATCTCGATCGACGACGAGGTCGTCCACGGGATCCCGGGTCGTCGCCCGATCCGCGATGGCCAGCTCGTGTCGATCGACGTGGGCGCGATCCACCGCGGCTGGCACGCCGACGCGGCGCGGACGTTCATCGTCGGCGACGTCCCGGAGGATGTCCGCCGGCTGGTGGCCGCGACCCGGCGCGCGCTCGACGCGGGCATCGCCGCCGCTCGCCCGGGCAACCGCGTGGGCGACATCGGCGGTGCCGTGGAGGACGTGGCCACCGAGGGCGGGTACGGCATCGTGCGCACGTTCGTCGGCCACGGCATCGGCACCGACATGCACCAGGACCCGCAGGTGCCGAACTTCCGCTCGCCGGCCCGCGGCGTGCAGCTGCAGCCCGGGATGTGCCTCGCGATCGAGCCGATGCTCACGCTCGGCGGGGACGACGTTCACGTGCTCGAGGACGGCTGGACCGTGGCCACCGTCGACGGGGCGCTCGCGGCCCACTTCGAGGACACCGTCGCCGTGACCGAGAACGGGCCCGACATCCTCACCCGGTTCGAGGGGTGAGGGTGGACGGGTTCCGCGAGCTTTGGTATGCTCCGCGTTCGTGTGTCGGCCCCCGGGCCGACACTCGTCATGCTCAGGACTGAGGAAACCGTTGGCGAAGAAGGACGCGATCGAAGTCGAAGGAACCGTCGTCGAGCCGTTGCCGAACACGATGTTCGCGATCGAGCTCGAGAACGGCCACCGCGTCCTCGCCCACATCAGCGGCAAGCTCCGGATGAACTTCATCCG
>DASSPX010000071.1:0-17439 GCA_035699445.1 Candidatus Limnocylindrales bacterium
TCCCTCGCGGAGGGCCTCGACGCCGGCCTCGACGACCTGGCGCGGCGTGTCGAAGTCCGGCTCCCCCACCCCGAGGCTGATGACGTCGTCCATCGTCGCGAGGATGTCGAAGAAGCGGCGGATCCCGGACGGCGGCACGGCGCGGACGCGCTCGGCGAGGGCGCGCTCGGCGAGGGGCGGGCGGGCAAGCTCCGTCATCGCGCGAAAGCCTACCGGACCGCACCGGGGCGACCTGCGCGATCAACGACGGACGCGCCGCTCCCGGTCAGGCACGGAGGCGGGATCCGTCCGGATCGTGGAGCGGGCGGTCGTCGCAGACGCTCGCGGTGAGCGGATCGCCGAGGTACCGGACGACGACCCGATCACCGGGCTGGATCGCCGCCTCGAGCCACGCGAGCGCGATCGACCGGCCCACGGTCGCGCCCCAGCCGCCGCTCGTCACGTAGCCCACGACCTGGTCGTCGCGGACGACGGGCTCCCCGCCGAGGACGACCTGCTCGCCGTCGAGGGCGAGCGTGCGCAGGCGTCGGGCGGCCGGTACCGCTCGCCGGCGCTCGAGTCCGTCGCGACCGATGAAGTCCGGCCCGTCGCGGCGGACCGTCCCGGCCAGCCCGGATTCGTCGGGGCCGTGCTCGGTCGTCAGCTCGGCGCCGGTCATCCGGTAGCCCTTCTCGAGCCGCAGCGTGCCGAGCGCCGCCCGCCCGACGGGCACGATCCCGAGCGGTGCCGCTGCGGCATGGACGGCGGCCCACAGGTCGGCGCCGTGATCGGCGGCCGCGACGAGCTCCCAGCCGAGCTCGCCGGCATACGAGATCCGCGACGCGATCACCGGGATCGCGGCGACGGTCGTCTCCCGCACCGCCAGGTACGGGAAGGCCGCGCTCGTGAGGTCGGCCCCGGCCAGCGGGGCGAGCAGGTCGCGGGCGAGCGGACCCCACACCGCCAGGCAGCACGTCGAATCGGTGACCTCCCGGACCTCGACCCGCCCGTCCGGCGAGACCTCCGCCGCGATCCGGCGCAACCAGGTGACGTCCCGCGGCCCGTTGGCGCCCACGAGGTAGCGGTCGGACGCGAGGCGCGCCACGGTGACGTCGGATCGGACACCGCCGTGCTCGTCGGGCAGCACCGTGTACGTGATCCGGCCGGGTGCGCGGTCGACCTGGCCGGCCGCGACCCGGAGCAGGAGCGCCTCCGCGTCGGGGCCGGTGACCTCGATCCGGGTGAGCGGCGTGAGATCGACAAGCCCGCCGCGCTCGCGCAGGGCGACGTGCTCGGCGACCGCGATCGGCGACCAGTGGCGCGACGACCATTCGTCGCGCCGGGGAACGTGGACGTCGTCGACGAGCCGCGCGTTCGCCCCGTACCACGCCGGCCGCTCCCACCCGCCCACGTCCACGAACTCCGCCCCCAGGGCCCGCTGCGCCGTCGCGAACGGGCTCCACCGGAGGCCGCGGGCGGACGTGTGCCCCTCGGCGGGATGGTGCGGGACATAGACATCGCGGTAGGCATCCGCGCAGCGGGCGGCGACGACCTCGTCGGCGAGCTCGACGGCCGGGAACCGGCCGAGGTCCGCGGGCGCGACGTCCGTGAACGGCTCGGACCCGGTGAGCAGCTCGGCCACGGCTCGCGCGAGCCCAGCCGAGTGCGTCACCCACGCGGCCTCCGCGACCCAGAAGCCTCGCAGGTCCGGGTGCTCGCCGAGGAGCGGCAGCCCGTCCGGCGTGAACGAGAACACGCCGTTGAACCGGTGCTCGAGCGCGATGCCCGACAGCGCCGGGATGAGGTGCGTCGCCGCCGCCCAGGCCGCGCCGAAGTCCGCGGGCGTGAACGGGAACGCGAGGTCCGGGCCGGTGAGCCGATCGTCGCCGACCGGCAGCGGTGCGTGCGCAAACGACCCGATCCCGAGCCGGTCGCCGTGATCGCGCAGGTAGATCCCCGCATCGTGGTGGCGGAGGATCGGGAGCGTCGCCTCGCGGTCGGCATTCCGGGCGAGCTGCGGCAGCGGCTCGGTCACCGCGTACTGGTGCTCCATCGCGACCGTCGGCAGCGGCAGCCCGACGAGCGACGCGAGCCGCGGCCCCCAGACGCCCGCCGCGAGGACGACCACGTCCGCCGGCACTGTGCCGCCATCCGCGATCCGGACCCCTTGCACGTGGCCGTCCCGGATCTCGAAGCCCGTCACCTCGCGGTCGCCGCGGAACTGCGCCCCGCGTGCCTCCGCCCGGCGCGCCTGGGCCTCGACGGCGCGCAGCGCGTGGACGAGCCCCTCGCCCTCGGTGACGAACCCGCCCAGCAGTCCGTCCGCCCGGAGAATCGGCCAGCGCCGTCGGATCTCCGCCGCATCGACCACGGCGCCCTGCCAGCCCCACGAGAACGCCGCGCCCTCGCGCCGGCGGAGCTCGCGGAGGCGGTCGGCGTCGAGCGCGACCTCCACGGTTCCCACCGGCAGCAGGCACGGCCGCCCGTCAACCTCGAGCCCGGCCAGCTTCGTCAGCGTGTGGTCGGCCAGGCGCTGGAGCAGGCGCGACGGGCTCGTGCGACTCGCCAGCCCCGGGGCATGTGAGGACGAGCCGCCGGTCCGGAACAGCGGTCCGCGGTCGAGGACGGCGACGTCCGTCTCGCCGCGCTCGGTCAGCTCATCGGCAAGTGCCGCGCCGACCACGCCTGCGCCGATGATGACGATCCGCCGCCGCCCCTGCCCCATCGCCCGGGGCCGCCTACCGCCCGGAACGCCGGAGGGCGACGAGTGACAGCATCTCGTACGCGAGGTTCGCCGCGAGCGTGGCCGTCTGCCCCGCGGGGTCATACGCGGGGATCACCTCCACGACGTCGAACCCGACGAAGTCGATGCCGGTGAGGAGGCGCAGGATCGCGAGCATGTCGCGCGCCGACGGGCCGCCCGCCTCGGGCGTGCCCGTGCCGGGCGCGAACGCCGGGTCTACCACGTCGATGTCGAAGCTGATGAACGCCCGGCGGTCGCCCACCCGTTCGCGGATCCGCGCCGCCACCGAGTCCGGGCCGAGCGCGAAGACGTCCTCGGTGGTCAGGTAGTCGAGCCCGAGCTCGGTCCGCAGCCCGGTCCAGTCACCCGACTCGTAGATCGAGCCCCGCAGGCCCACCTCGATCGAGTGCGCGACGTCGACCAGCCCTTCCTCGATCGCGCGGCGCATCCACGTGCCGTGGTTGTAGCGCTCGCCGAAGTAGCTGTCCCAGGCGTCGGTGTGCGAATCGAAGTCGATCACCGCGACCGGTCCGAGCGACCGCGTCGCCCGCAGGTGCGGCAGCGTGCACGCGTGGTCGCCGCCGATGAGCAGCGGCATGACGCCCGCCTCCACGATCGGCGCGACCGCCGCCTCGATCCGCTCGTAGCTCCGCTCGATGTAGCCGGGCACGATCGCGACGTCGCCGTAGTCCACGCAGGAGAGGACGTCGAACGGCTTCACGTCGAGGTTCGCGTTGTACGGCCGGAGCATGACCGACGCCGCCCGGACGGCGTTCGGCCCGAAGCGGCCCCCGACGCGGTACGTCACCCCGGTGTCGAACGGCACGCCGACGATCGCGACGTCCACCTCGTCCAGCGTGCGGATGTGCGGCAGCCGGGCGAACGTCGAGGGGCCGGTGAAACGCGGGCTCTGGAGCGAATCCTCGGGGACGTAGCGCGGCATCGTCAGGCGGTCGTGGCGGGCTCGCGGTCGTGGACCACCACGCCGCGCTCCACCGGCCACGCGAGCCGAACCTCGTCGCCCGGGCGCCAGGCGCCGTCGGCGCCCGCCGGCTGGCGCACGACCGCGGCGGTCCCGTCCGGCAGCCGCAGCTCGAGCTTGCGACTGGGCCCCAGGTAGAGGACGTCGCTCACGACGCCCGGCACGTGGTTCCGCCCGCCCACGTCCGTCCCCGGCGCGACGACGTCGAGGTGCTCCGGGCGGACGACGATCGCCGCCGCGCCGCCGTCGTCGATCGGCCCCGACGTGAACAGCCCGGGGTCCACCCGCCAGCGCCAGTCCCCCCGGACGAGCCAGCTCCCGCCGTCCGCGTGACGCACGCGCCCGCGGAAGAGGTTCGATTCGCCGACGAAGTCGGCCACGAAGATCGACGCCGGCCGCTCGTACAGCTCGGTGCCCGTGCCGAGCTGCTGGATCCGGCCGCTCTCGAAGATTGCGATCCGGTCGCTCATCACGAGCGCCTCTTCCTGGTCGTGCGTGACGTAGATGACAGTCGCGCCCAGCCGCCGGCTGATGTGGAGGATCTCGAGCTGGAGCGCCTCGCGCAGCTTCTTGTCGAGCGCACCCAGCGGCTCGTCCATGAGCAGGAGCCGCGGCTGGAAGACCACGGCACGAGCCAGCGCCACCCGCTGCTGCTGGCCACCCGACAGCTCGCGCGGATAGCGGTGTCCGAGCGTGCCCAGCTTGACGAGCTCGAGCGCGCGCTGGACCCGCTCCTCCTGCTTCGCGCGCGAGACGCCGCGCATCGCGAGCGGGAACGCGACGTTCTCAGCCGCGGTCATGTGCGGGAAGAGCGCGTAGTTCTGGAACACCATGCCGACGTCGCGCCGGTACGGCGGCACGCGAGCCACGTCCGTCCCCTCGATCTCGATCGTCCCGGCGTCCTGGCGGACGAACCCGGCGACCATGCGCAGGGTGGTCGTCTTGCCCGAGCCGGAGGGACCGAGGAGCGTGACGAACTCGCCGCGCCGGACCTCCAGGTCGATGCCGTCGACGGCCGCGAACTCGCCGTAGTGCTTGCGCACGCCGCGCAGGGCCAGCGCGACCGGCGACGCCTCCGTCGCCGCGGCCCTGGCGACCGGCTCGCGCTCGGTCGCGGTCATCGGACGACCACCCGTCGACGGACGACGAACACGAACACGAGCACCGTCGTCGTCACCGCCATGACGACCGTCGCGACGGCCGCCACCGTCGGGTCGACCACCTGCCGGACCTGCTCCCACATCTCGACCGGCAGGGTACGAAACCGCGTCGTCGTCATGAAGATCGAGACCACGACCTCATCCCACGAGGTGATGAACGCGAACAGTGCGCCCGCGAGGACGCCCGGCAGGATGAGCGGGAACGTCACGCGCCGGAACGTCCGGATCGGGTCGGCGCCCAGGCTGGCGGCCGCGAGCTCGAGGTTCCGGTCCATCGTGCGCAGGATCGTGCCCACGTTGATGATGACGAACGGGACCGCCAGCGCGGTGTGGGCGAGCACGAGCCCGGGCAGCGACCCGGTCAGTCGCGCGATCGAGAAGAACGCGAAGAACCCGATCGCGATGATGATCACGGGCACGATCAGCGGGCTCAGGATGAGCGCGTTCGCGAGCGCCTTGCCGGGGAACCGGCCGCGGACGATCCCCAGCGCGCCCAGCGTCCCGAGCACCGACGACAGGAGCGCCGTGAGGACGGCGACCTGGAGCGAGTTCACGAACCCGCGCGACCACTGCGGGTCCTCGACCATCTTCTCGTACCACTGGGTGGAGAAGCCCTCGGGCGGCCAGGACAGGATGTTGGCCGCCGTGAAGCTCATCGGGATCACGACGAGCATCGGGCCCACGAGGTAGAGGACCGCGACGACGCCGAACGCGAGCAGCGCGAGGCGCCGCGGCGCGCGCCAGCTGTCCGTGTCGCCCATCAGTCCGACTCCAGCGCGCCGAACACGTCGCGCACCCGGATGAAGCGCGACGCCACGAACAGCACCGCGAGCGTGACCCCGATGAGCACGAGCGCCATCGCCGAGGCGAGGCCCCAGTCCAGCTGCTGCTGCACGCGCGTCGCGATGAACGCGCTGAGCATCGTGTCCTTCGGCGAGCCGAGCAGCGCGGGGGTGATGTAGAAGCCGAGCGCGAGCACGAACACGAGCAGCGAACCGGACAGGACACCCGGAACCGAGAGCGGGAGGAATACCCGCAGGAAGGCCCGTGCCGGAGTCGCGCCCAGGTTCGCGGCCGCCTTCGTCAGCTCGGGGTCGATCCGGGACATCGTCGTGAACAGCGGCAGCACCATGAACGGCAGCAGGACGTGGGTCATGCCCAGGATCACCGCCGTCGTCGTCTGGTACAGGTCCAGCGGCTCCGCGATGAGGCCCCAGCCGATGAGCGTGGAGTTGATCAGCCCCGTGTCGCGCAGGATGACCTGCCAGGCATAGGTCCGGACGAGCAGGCTGGACCAGAACGGGACGAGCACCGCGATGAGCAGGATGCCCGTCCAGCGCGGGCTCGCGACGGTCATCAGATAGGCATACGGATAGCCGATCGCGAGGCAGGTGAGGGTCGAGAGGACCGCCACCCAGAATGTGTTGCCGAGGACGCGGACGTTCGCCTCGCCCTCGAAGAAGCGGCGGAAGTTCACGAGGACGTCGCCTCCGGCGTCGCTCGGCAGGTCCGTCACGGCGCGCATGCCCATGACGATGAGGGGCACGAGGAAGCAGACGACGAGGAACACGAGCACGGGCATCGCGAGTGCGGCCCACGGGTTGACGAGCGGCGCGCCCGTGGAGGCGCCCGCTCGTCGCACCGGGAGGCGCAGGGCGTTCACGTCCTCGCCTGCAGCCTCGTCAGCTCACTGGGTCAGCCAGGCCTGGAACTTGCCGTCGATCTCGTCGAAGTTGTCGATCAGGTAGGCGTCGTCGAAGTACGCCGTCGTGTCGTTGACGTTGCTCACCGCCAGGTCGGGGACCACGGCGGGGTTCGGCTTGGCGTTCTTGTTCGTCGGGCCGTACGGGATCTTCTCCGAGACGGCGGCGTTGTTCTCTGCGCACGTCGCCCAGGCGATGAACTCCATTGCGATCTGCTTGTTCGGCGTGCCCTTCGGGACGACGAAGTAGTCCGCCGTGAGGATCTGCTGATTCCACTGGATCTCGACCGGCTTGCCGTCGGTGTGCTTGGCGCTGTAGCCGCGGCCGTTCCAGATCATCGACATCGCGACCTCGCCCGAGCCGATCAGCTCCTGGCTCTCGGCGCCGGAGTTCCACCACACGATCTCGTCCTTGATCGTGTCCAGCTTGGCCAGCGCGCGGTCGATGTCGAGCGGGTACAGGTCGCCCGGCGCGACGCCGTCGGCCATGAGGGCGAACTCGAGCACCCCGCCGGTGGAGTACTTCCACAGCCCGCGCTTCCCGGGGAACTTCGCGAGATCGAAGAAGTCCGCCCAGCCCTCCGGGACCTTGCCCGCGGTCTTGTCGGTGTTGTACGCGAGGACGACGCCGTATGTGATGTCCGCGACGCGGTACGTCGACGCGAAGCCCTCGATGATCTCGTCCTTCTTGATCAGGTTGTAGTCGAGCGGCTCGAGCAGGTCGGCGTTGCCGTCGAGGCCGAAGTCGTTGCCGACGTCGACGACGTCCCATTCGACGTTGCCCGACTCGACCTGCGCCTTGATCGTCGCGTTCGACGATTCCTCGGATTCCTGGAACGTCACGCCGGTGAGCTTCGAGTACGGCTCGAGCCAGCCGCTCCGCTGTGCCTCCTGGTAGACGCCGCCGAACGAGGCGAACGTGAGCGTCGTCCCCTCGTGCTTCGGCGGCGCAGTGCAGATGTCGGCGGTCGATCCACCGTCAGTCGCGGCGGGGCTCTCTGCCGGACCGCCGCCACCGGTGCTGCACGCCGTGGCCACGAGGCCAACGACGACGCTGAACGCAACCGTCCTGCCCACACGAACCATCAGCCTTCCTCCTCCTCGCCGGGCCGCGGGGTCAGCGCGACCCACCTCCCCGCAGGGCGCGATCGTAGCGCGGACGCCGACGGCGAACAGGGGTCGGCGCGGTCTCAGGCGGCCCGGACGCGTGCCGCGGGCGGCAGGGTGTCCGGATGCGCCAGCCGACTCACGTCGCGGGGCTCGCTCCGACGCCAGTCGGCACCCGCGGTGATCGCCTCGTAGGCCCGCCCGAGCCGGAAGAGCTCGAGCTCGGACCACGCCGGCCCGATGAGCTGGAGGCCGACGGGCAGCCCCTCCGACAGCCCGCACGGCACGCTCACGCCGGGCAGGCCGGCCATGTTCACCGGCAGCGTGCAGGCGTCGGACAGGTACATCTGGACCGGGTCCGCGAGCTTCGCGCCGAACCGGAACGCGGGCGTGGGCGAGGTGGGCGCGACGAGGGCATCGAACCCGGCCGCAAACAGCCGGTCGAAGTCCTGCTTGATGAGCGTCCGCACCTTCTGCGCCTTCAGGTAGTAGGCGTCGTAGTAGCCCGCCGAGAGCGCGTACGTGCCGAGCATCACGCGACGCTTGACCTCGGGTCCGAAGCCCCGGCCGCGCGTCGCGAGGTAGTCGGCGAGATAGCCGTCCTCGCCGCGGACGCTGAAGCCGTAGCGCACCCCGTCGTAGCGGGCGAGGTTCGCCGACGCCTCGGCGGGCGCGACGATGTAGTACGTCGCGAGGCCGTAGTCGGTGTGGGGCAGGCTGACCTCCTCGACCGTCGCGCCGGCCGCCTCCAGGGCCCTGACCGCCTCACGCACCCGACGGTCGGTCTCGGGCTCCATGCCGGCGACGAAGTACTCATTCGGCAGCCCGAGCCGCTTGCCGCGCAGCCAGCCGGCGGCCTCGTCGTCGCCCACGGGCAGCGACAGCAGCTCGTCGGGGACGGGCTCCGGGGCGGAGGTCGAGTCGCGATCGTCACGGCCGGACACCGCGTGGAGCAGCGCGGCGGCGTCGCGCACGTCGCGTGCGAACGGGCCGATCTGGTCGAGGGAGCTCGCGAACGCGACGATCCCGTAGCGCGACACCCGGCCGTACGTCGGCTTCATGCCCACGATCCCGCACAGCGCCGCCGGCTGGCGGATCGAGCCGCCGGTGTCGGTGCCGAGCGAGAGCGGCACGTGGTACGCGGCGACGGCAGCCGCCGACCCGCCCGACGAGCCGCCGGGCACGGTGTCGAGGTCCCACGGGTTCGACACCGGACCGTACGCGCTGTGCTCGTTCGAGGAGCCCATCGCGAACTCGTCCATGTTCGTCTTGCCCAGGAACACCGCACCGACGTCGCGGAGCCGCTCGACGATGTGGGCGTCGTACGGGGCGAGGTAGCCCTCGAGGATGCGCGACCCGGCGGTGACCTGGCCGCCCTGGACGGAGATCAGGTCCTTGAGCCCCACCGGGATGCCCAGCAGCGGGTGCGTGTCGCGGCCGGCGCCACGGGCGTCCGCGAGCCGGCGGTCGGCTGCGTCTGCCTGGGCGAGCGCGCCGTCACGGTCGATGACGAGCCACGCGTTCAGCGCGCGGTTGTCGCGCTCCGCGGCGGCGAGATGCGCCAGGGTCAGCTCGCGCGAGGACACCGAGCCGTCCCGGAGGAGGCCGGCCATCTCGTGGGCACGCAGGCGGGTGAGGTCAGTCATCGGCGATCGATCGCGGCGGGTGGATGCGCCGGCCGGAGGGTCACTCGCCGCCGAGGATCGCGGGCACGACGAACAGGTCGTCCTCGCGCTCGGGGGCGTTGGCGAGCACGGCGTCCACGGGCAGCGACGGCCGGGCGACGTCGTCGCGGAGGATGTTCTCGAGCTCGATGGTCTGGGCGGTCGGCGGGATGTGCTCGGTGTCGAGCTCGGCGAGCTTCGTGTACTGCTCGATGATGTGGTTCAGCTCGCCACGGATCCGGTCGATCTCCTCGGGCGACATCCCGAGACGGGCAAGGTGCGCGACGTGCTCGACGTCCTCGCGGGACAGGGTGGCCACGGCGGGATGATAACGGCGCAGCCGAGCGCACCCGGCGTGGCGGGATCAGGCGGACTCGCTCCCCTCCCGGGCGAGCAGCCTGCGGAACCCGTCCTCGTCGAGGACCGGGATGCCGAGCTCCTGCGCCTTCGCCAGCTTCGAGCCGGCACCCTCGCCCGCAACGACGTAGTCGGTCTTCCTCGACACCGACCCGGCGGGCTTGCCGCCGGCCGCCCGGATCGCCTCCTCGGCCTCCTCGCGGCTGAACCCGGGCAGGGTTCCGGTGACGACGAGGGTCCTGCCGGCAAGCGGTCCCTCGCCGGTCACCGCGGCGACGGCCGGGGCCTCCGGCTCAACCCCCGCGTCGGCGAGATCCTCGAGCACCTCTGCGGTCGCGGGGTCGGAGAAGAACCGCGCGAGCGAGGTCCTGACCGTCGGGCCGACGCCCTCGACCTCCTCGAACCGCTCGGGGGCGGCCGTGGCGATCTCGCGCAGGAACGCGCTCACCCGGCGCAGCCAGTCGTCGCCCGGCGGCACGTTGACCGTCGCCCACCGCGCGAGGTCGATCGCGGTCGTCTCACCGACCTGCGGGATGCCGAGCGCGTTCAGCACCCGCCCGAGCGGCCGGGTCCGCGAGCGCTGGATCGCCGCGTGCAGGTTCTCGGCACTCTTGCGGGCGAACCGGTCCAGTGACTCGAGATCCTCGACGGTCAGGCGGTAGAAGTCGCCGCGCCGCTTGAGCATCCCGCGCTCGAGCAGCTGGACGAGGACCTTCCAGCCGGCGCCCTCGATGTCCATGCCGCCGCGCCCGGCGAAGTGGCCGAACTCCTGGCCGACCCGGGCCGGGCAGGAGAGGTTCGGGCAGTAGTGGCGGACCGCCCCCTCGTCGCGAACGACCGCCGCCCCGCACACCGGGCAGGCGGCCGGCATCTCGAACTCGCGCTCGTCGCCCGAACGCCGGTCGGCGAGCGACCGGACGACCTCCGGGATGACGTCGCCCGCCTTCTGGAGCACGACCGTGTCGCCGATCCGGATGTCCTTGCGCCGCACCTCGTCGAGGTTGTGGAGCGTCGCCCGCGCCACCGTGGACCCGGCGACCTTGACCGGCCGGAGATGCGCGACCGGCGTGAGCGTCCCGGTGCGCCCGACGTACGGGACGATGTCCTCGACGAGGGTCTCGACCTGCTCGGGCGGGAACTTGTACGCGATCGCCCACCGCGGAGCGCGGCTGACCATGCCGAGCCGCTGCTGGTGATCGAAGCGGTCCACCTTGACGACGACGCCGTCGGTCTCGTACGGCAGGTCGTGGCGCGCCTCGCGCCAGCGTTCCGTGAACGCGATCACGCCCTCGATGTCGAGCCCTGCCTCGCGGTCCGGGTTGACGGGCAGGCCGAGCCGCGAGAGTCGATCGAGCGCGGCGGACTGGGTCTCGACGCTCGGCGGATCCTCGAGCAGCTGGTAGAACCAGGCCGAGAGCAGCCGGCTCGCGGTGACGGCGGGGTCCTTCTGGCGGAGCGAGCCCGCTCCCGAGTTCCGCGGGTTCGCGTACAGCGGCAGCCCGAGCTCCTCGCGCTCGGCGTTGATCCGCGCGAACTCCGCCTTGGGCATGAACACCTCGCCGCGGACGTCCGCGGTCACCGGCTCGGTCAGCCGGTCCGGGATCGCCTCGATCGTCCGCAGGTTGGGCGTGACGTCCTCCCCGGTCGTGCCGTCGCCGCGGGTGGCGCCCTGGGCGAAGCGGCCGCGCTCGTAGGTCAGCGAGACGGCCAGCCCGTCGATCTTCAGCTCGGCGGTGTACCGAAGCGCCTCGGCCGGCTCCGGGGCGGGCGGCAGGCCAAGCCCGCGCCGGACGCGGGCATCGAACGCGCGCAGCTCGTCGTGGCTGAAGGCGTTCGCGAGCGAGAGCATCGGGCGCCGGTGGCGGACCTCAGCGAATCGCCCGCCGACCGGCGTGCCGCCCACGCGCTGGGTGGGCGAGTCGGGAGTGATGAGCGCCGGAAACGCGGACTCGAGGGCGACGAGCTCGCGGAACAGCTGGTCGTACTCGGCGTCGGACAGCTCCGGGGCGTCCTCCTCGTAGTAGAGGCGGTTCGCGCGGCGGATCTGCTCGACAAGCGCGGCGTGACGCGCCGCCGCGTCGGGCTCCTCGAGGGACGCGGCGCGATCGACGAGCGCGGGATCGACGGGGAGCTGGTCGGTCGCCATCAGCTCCGAGGATACGGGGATCCTGCCGGCCGGATGCTCGCACGGGCCGATGCTCACGCAGCATCGGATCGGCCGCCGGCGTGCGTGGATCGGGGCGCGGGGCGACGGCCACGGGCCTTGTCCCTGCGTGCTCGCCCCCGGGGTGATGCTCGCGGGGCATCAGGGGCTGTGGCCCTCTCCGGTCGCCATCCTGGGTCGCCGGCCCCTCCTCCGACAGGCATGCAGGCCATGCATGCTGGACGACGCTCACGGACGCGGGCCGGCGCGGCCGGCGCGAGCCTCGCAGGCGGCCACGCACCCGGCGGGCCTGACCCGCGGCTTCCATGCCGAGGCTGCATGGGCGTCAGGAACCGCCGCGCGTACGATCGCACCGCCCGCGCTCCCCGCGTCATGCCCGCGGAGCATCACCCAGAGGGCGTTCGCGCATGGATTGGCGCGCGGCACGACACGTCTGCGTCCAGCCCGCGCACGCTCGGCGCGCCGTGCATGCCCGCGGAGCATCACGATGCGCGCTGGATCCGCGCGGGAGCCGCCCCGCAGCGGCCAGGTCGGTCAGCCGACGAGGTCGAGGTTCGCGAGGCTGGCGAGCATCGTCTTGCGCCCCACCTGCGGATCGCGGAAGGCGACCGTCACCTCCTCGTCGTTCCGGGTGAGCTTCGACGTCACGACGATCCCGTCGCCCCAGCGGGCGTGCCGCACCCGATCGCCGTCACGGTACTGGCGCTGGCCGGGAATGACCGGGCGCGCCGGGGGGCCGGCCGAGGGCGCCGTGCCGGCCGAGGGGGCCGTGCCGCCGGAGTCCCATCGGGCATCGCGCGGCTGCCCGGGCTCGGCGAGCGCGCGCGATACCGCCCCGACGGTCCGGGCGTCGCGCTTCGCCGCCAGATCGCGCGACGGCCGGAACGCCTCCCCCGGCTGTGGCGCCCCCGGCCTGCCGCTCCCCTGCCGGTACGCGCCGCCGCCGGCGCGGATGACCGAGCCGAAGCGTGACCGACGATCGCCGAACACGAGCTCCGGGTCGATGTCCGCGAGGTCGCCGCCGGCGAGCTGCGGCCCGACCATCAGGTCCGGCGGGATCTCGAGCAGGAACCGCGACGGCACGCCCATCTGGCCCGCGCCCCACGTCGCGCGCCGCCACGCGTGCGAGAGGTACAGCCGGCGCTTCGCCCGGGTGATCCCGACGTACGCGAGCCGGCGCTCCTCCTCGAGCTCCTTCTCGTCATCGAGAGCGCGGTTGTGCGGGAACAGGCCCTCCTCCAGACCAGCGATGAACACGACGGCGAACTCGAGGCCCTTGGCCGCGTGGAGCGTGATGAGCGTGACGGCGTCGGCGTCCGCCTCGTACGCGTCCTGGTCCGCGACGAGCGCCGTCTCCTCGAGCAGTCGGTCGAGGGCGTCGTCCGGCGTCAGGTCGTCGTACCGGGTGGTGACCTCGCGCAGCTCGAGGAGGTTCGCCCAGCGGTCCTCGCCCTCCTCGGAGCCGTCGGCGAGCATCGCGCGGTAGCCCGAGGCCTCGAGCACCTCGTCGAGGAGCTCCGGCAGCGGCAGCACGCCGATCCGCGTCCGGAGCCGCCGGATGAGGGCCACGAAGTCGGCGACGCTCGTGCGGATCCTCGGCGCCAGCCCCTCGACCTCGCCGCGCGCGAACGCCTCGAGCGCGGGCCAGTACGCGCCGCCGTTCCGGGCGGCCTGGGCGCGGATCGCCTCGAGACTCCGGTCGCCGATCCCGCGAGCCGGCACGTTGATGATCCGCTCGAAGCTCACGAGATCCGTGTCCGAGCGCAGGACTCGCAGGTACGCGAGCGCGTCCTTCACCTCGCGCCGCTGGTAGAAGCGCGTCCCGCCGACGAGCTGGTAGCGGATGCCATAGCGGAGGAATGCCTCCTCGATCGCCCGGGACTGGGCGTTCATCCGGTACATCACCGCGATGTCGCGTGGCCGGAACCGGCCGTCCCGCTCGTCGTCGTCGGCCCGCCGCGTGAGCGCCGACCCGCGGCCGCCCGTCAGCTGCTCGATCTGGCGGGCGATCCACTCGGCCTCCTCCTCCTCGTTGAAGGCCTCGAAGCGTTGGATCTGGCGTCCGCCGGCCTGGTCCGTCCAGAGCTGCTTCGACTTCCGGTTCGGGTTCCGGGAGACGACCGCGTGCGCGGCGTCGAGGATGAGCTGCGTGCTCCGGTAGTTGCGCTCCAGCTTGACCACCGTCGCGTCCGGGTAATCGCGCTCGAAGTCGAGGATGTTGCGCACGTCCGCACCGCGCCAGCCGTAGATCGACTGGTCGTCGTCGCCCACGACCGCGAGGTTGCGATGCCGGGACGCGAGCGCCCGGATCCACAGGTACTGCGGCCGGTTCGTGTCCTGGTACTCGTCCACGTGGAGGTAGCGCCATCGCTCGTGGTACCGCGCGAGGACCTCGGGGGCCCGCTCGAACAGCTCGACCGCGCGCAGGAGCAGGTCGTCGAAGTCGAGCGCGTTCGCCCCGCGCAGCCGCTCCTCGTACCGGCGGGCCAGGCGGGCGATCACCCGCTCGCGATGCGTCGTCGCATGCTGCGCGAGCTCGGCGAGACCGAGCATCTCGTTCTTCGCCCGGCTGATCGCCCCCAGCACGGCGCTGGGACGGAACTCGCCGCTCGCGGGCAGGTCCTCCTCGGCCAGCACACGCTTCATCAGCTGCTGCTGGTCGTCCGTGTCGTAGATCACGAACCGCCGGTCGAGCCCGATCGCCTCGCCGTCACGCCGCAGGACCCGTGCGCAGAGCGCATGGAACGTGCCCGCCTCGACGTCCTTGCCCGGGTCGCCGACGAGCAGCCGGATCCGCTCCCGGAGCTCGCCCGCCGCCTTGTTCGTGAACGTGACCGCCAGGATCCGCCGCGGTGGGACACCCTTGACGCCGATGAGGTACGCGATCCGATGGGCGATCACGCGGGTCTTGCCCGAGCCGGCGCCGGCGAGGATGAGAATCGGCCCGTCGGTGGTCGTGACCGCGCGAGCCTGCTCCTCGTTGAGGTGCGCGACGATCTCCTCCGCGCGCGCCGCCCGGCGCGCCGCCAGGGCGGTCGCGAGGTCCTCGTCGGACAGCGCCGGACGGGCGTCCGGATCGCCGATGTCGGGCGCGTCGCGGAGCCACTCGGGCTCCTCGGGAACGCTGTCCGCGATGGCGTCCGGTGCGTTCGGCGGGTCGGACGCCGGCTCCTCGTCCAGCCAGGTTCCCTGCCCGTCCGGCGCCTCGCGGCGCGTGCGGCGGCGAGGGGAACGCTCGGTGGGAGGCACGACGGCATTGTAGGCCGGGGCAGTTGCCCGAGCCTTCGCCGGGGCGTGTGAACCGCCCGCCCGGAGCGGTTCCGGACGGGCCGTCGGAGTGGCGTGTCCGGAAAGGCGTCAGCCTCCGAACATCCCCCCGCCCTCGGTCACCTGATCGGCCTGCGGCTCGTCGATCGCGACGCCCTCGTCCCACTTCGTGAGGGTCAGCGTCAGTGTGATGTCACCCTGACCCGCTGCCGACGCCGCGACGATGAGCTCCGCGAGCCGGAGCGTGTCCTTCTCGACGTGGAACGTCACCGTGGCGCTGCCGTCGGCGGGGAGCTCCCCGACCGGGATCGGCGCGCCCTCGCCCAGACCGGAGAGCAGCGACGGGTCGAGCGTCAGGTCGACGCTGTAGCACTGCTTCTCGCCGCAGGCGACGTCGGCGCCCTTCACGGGATCGAGGCCCTCGGTCTCCTCGAGGGCGGTGCGCAGCTCGGCGATCGCTTCGGCCGGATCGCTCGGGACGTCCTCGGTCGCACCGTCGTTCGTCGACTTCTGGTAGAGCGGACCGGTGAGGCTCGTCTTCACGTACGAGGTCTCGCCGATCACGAGGACCTCGCCGGACAGCCCGAGCAGCGCCGGGACGTCGAAGGTCACGCGGGCCCGGTCGTTCGCGAGGTCGAGGTCGCCGTTCAGCGTCGTTGTGTCGAGCGGAAACTCGGTCGCGGTGCCGGTCCCGAACAGGTCGGCCGTGAGCGATCCGGCCAGCCCGACCTCGAGATGGACGGACTTCGCGCCCTGGAGCGTCTCGAAGGACTTGACGATGATCTCGTTGGGATCGGTGAGCGCGGGCGCGGCCGGGGCGCCGCCGCAGGCCGCGACGATGACGGCGAGCGGGAGCGCGGCGGCACGGAGGGCGGCGGTACGCGTGCGGATCATGGGGTCTCCCCGGCGGTGAGTGTGACGGTGGCCCGACGAGCGGCCCGGGGCAGGCTGCCCCTCCTCCGGTCGCCTGTCAACGGGACTTCCGTCGTGGTCGCTGCGCCAGATGCGTCCGATTCCGGTCCGCTGCCCGTGCTGCCGCCTGCCTGAGGAACGCGCAGACAGCGTCGCGTCCGATCACGACGAGACCCCCGGCGGCTGCCGGGGGTCTCGGAATGCTGCGAGGGACCAGGGACTAGAAGTCCATGTCTCCGCCATGGCCGTGCCCGCCACCGGCGGCGGCCTTCTCCTTCTCCGGGATGTCGCTCACGAGCGTCTCCGTCGTGAGCACCATCGAGGCGATGGAGGCGGCGTTCTGGAGCGCCGAGCG
This sequence comes from Candidatus Limnocylindrales bacterium, assembly GCA_035699445.1. Taxonomy (GTDB): domain Bacteria; phylum Chloroflexota; class Limnocylindria; order Limnocylindrales; family CSP1-4; genus DASSPX01. The sequence continues at coordinate 16,393 of DASSPX010000071.1, forward strand.
GGTCACCTTCGCCGCGTCGACGATCCCCTTGGCGAACAGGTCGCCGTACTCGGCGCGGGCCGCGTCGTAGCCGTGGCCCTTCGGGAGCGACCGGACCTTCTCGACCACGACCTCGCCGGGGGCGCCGGAGTTGTCGGCGATCTGGCGGGCCGGGGCCTCGAGGGCCTTGCGGACGATGTCGACACCGACGGCCTCGTCACCCTCGAGGGTGAGCGACTCGAGCGCGGGCAGCGCCTGGAGCAGCGTCGTGCCGCCGCCGGCGACGATGCCCTCCTCGACCGCCGCGCGGGTGGTCGAGAGCGCGTCCTCGATCCGGTGCTTCTTCTCCTTGAGCTCGACCTCGGTGGCCGCGCCGACCTTGATCACGGCGACGCCGCCGGCGAGCTTCGCCAGGCGCTCCTGGAGCTTCTCGCGGTCGTAGTCCGAGGTGGTCTCCTCGATCTGCGCCTTGATCTGCTGCATCCGCGCCTTGATCTGGTCCGGCGAGCCCTCGCCGTCGACGATCGTCGTGTTGTCCTTCGTGACGACGACGCGGCGGGCCTTGCCGAGATCCTCGACCGTCACGGAGTCGAGCTTGCGGCCGATCTCCTCGGAGATCACGGTGCCGCCGGTGAGGACGGCGATGTCGCGGAGCATCTCCTTGCGGCGATCGCCGAAGCCGGGGGCCTTGACCGCGGCCACGGAGACGGTGCCGCGGAGCTTGTTCACGACCAGGGTCGCGAGCGCCTCACCGTCGACGTCCTCGGCGATGATCAGCATCGGGCGGCCGAGCTGGACGCCCTTCTCGAGCGCCGGCAGCAGGTCCGCGACCGCGGAGATCTTCTTGTCGGTGATCAGGGTGAGCGGGTTCTCGAGGACCGCCTCCATGCGATCGGGGTTCGTGACGAAGTACGCCGAGATGTAGCCCCGGTCGAACTGCATGCCCTCGGTGTACTCGACCTCGAGGCCGAGGGACTGGCCCTCCTCGACGGTGATGACGCCGTCCTTGCCGACCTTGTCCATCACCTCGGCGATGATGTCGCCGACCTCGGGGTCCGCGGCCGAGAT
>DASSPX010000072.1:0-63822 GCA_035699445.1 Candidatus Limnocylindrales bacterium
GATGCCGCCGTTCCTTGAGACGCTCGTCGGCCGGCTGACCCTGAACGCCGCGCTCGACATCCTGGTCACCGCGGTCTTCATCTACGCCCTGTTCAGCCTCATCCGCGGGACCCGGGCGGTCACCCTCGTCATCGGCGTCTCGATCCTGCTCGGGATCTACGGTCTCGCCGTCGCGCTCGAGCTGACGCTCTTCCGCCGGATCCTCGAGGCCGGCGCCTTCGTGGGCGTGTTCGCGCTCGTCGTGATCTTCCAGCCCGAGCTGCGGCGGGCACTCGAGCGGATCGGCCGGGTGGGCTCCTTCGGCTGGCTGCTCGCGCCGACCGAGGAACGCACCGTCGAGCGCGTGGCGAGCGAGGTCGCGCGGGCGGCCGGGACGTTGTCCAGCGAGCGTCACGGCGCCCTGATCGTCATCGAGCGCGAGACCGGGCTCGAGGAGATCGCCGAGTCGGGCGTCATGCTCCATGCCGACCTCACGGCCGATCTGCTGGCGACGATCTTCTGGCCCCGCACCCCCCTCCACGACGGCGCGGTGATCGTCCGCGACGACCGGATCATCGCCGCCGGCGCCCTGCTGCCGCTGACCGAGATGTCCCTCCAGTCCGAGCGCTACGGCACCCGGCATCGCGCCGCGCTGGGGATCACCGAGCAGACCGACGCGGTGGTCGTCGTCGTGTCCGAGGAGAACGGCCAGATGAGCGTCGTCGAGCGGGCGCGGATCGTCCGCGTGCCGACGGAGGCCCAGCTCCACCGGGCGCTCAAGGCGCTGCTCGAGGCGCCGACGCGCTCCGGGCGCTTCGGCGGTGGTGGCACCGGCGGCGGCATCCGGCGCCTTCGCCGGTCCCCGCTCCTGCGCCCCAGGGCCGAGGGCGGCGGCGACGACCGCGGTGCCGGTCCCGCCGACGCCGCGGCTGCGGCGCAGGCCCAGCGGTGAGGGGTCTGGCGGCGTTCCTCGTCCGGAACTGGCCGCTCAAGATCGCCGCCCTCGCGCTCGCGACGCTCCTCTACACCGGCCTGGCGCTGTCCCAGGGCGCCGACGTCTTCCGCGAGCGGATCCCGATCTTCCCGGAGAACCAGCCCGAAGACGCGGTGCTCCTCACGCCCCTCAGCGAGCTCGTCGTGACGAGCGTGAACTACGTCGCGACGCGCGACGTGGGCACCCTGAGCGCGGACGACTTCCGGGCCACCATCGACCTCTCGGGCGTGGATCCCGCGGGCGGGCCCGAGTCGGTGCCGGTGCGGGTGCGGTCGCTCGTACCGGGCATCGTCGTCAGCAGCGTCGTGCCGCAGCGGGTGCAGGTCGAGCTCGATCCCCTCGTGGAGCGGACCGTGCCGGTGATGGTGGATCTCGGTCCGCCGCCCGTGAACTCGGAGGTTGGCACGCCCACGGCCGATCCGGCCGCCGTCACGGTCGCCGGCGCCCAGAGCGTCGTGGAGCAGGTCGTCGGCGCGCGAGCGACCGTGCCCCTCGATCCCAACGGCCTCGACTTCGGCAGCGACGTGCAGCTGATCCCGGTCGATCGCGACGGTCGCGAGCTCCAGGTGGACGTGAGCCCGCAGAAGGCCCGGATCACCGTGCCCGTGACCACGCCGCTCCGGCAGCGGACGCTCCCGGTGAACCCGGTCATGACCGGCAACGTCCCGAGCGGGATCCGGATCGAGTCGATCGACGTGACGCCGTCGGTGGTCACGGTCGAGGGGGATGCCGATGATCTCGCCACGCTGACGGCCGCCGACACGGTGCCGATCTCGCTGTCCGGCGTGTCCGAGGACCTCGACCGCGAGGTCGCGCTCGCGTTGCCCGAGCGGGTCCGACCCGTCGAGGTCGTTTCCGTCCGGGTGGTCGTCCGGCTCGAGGCCGTCACCGACACCCGCTCGTTCGGTGCCGCCATCCGCGTCGTGGGCGGCGCACCGGGCATGAGCGTCTCGACCGCCACGACGCGCGTGCTCGTGGCCCTCTTCGGGCCGGTCTCGCTGCTCGACGAGGTCGGCAACCGGCCCCTGCTCGCCACGGCGGACGCGGTCGAGCTGGGCCCCGGGCAGCACGAGGTCCGGCTGCAGGTCACGGACCTGCCGTCCGGTGTCTCCGTCGCGGACATCTCCCCACCCACGGTGATCGTCACGGTCGTCGACCTCGGCAGCCCCAGCCCGACGCCTCCAGCGGCGGCCACGCCGTCCCCCTGACCGACCCGGGCACGCGTCACCGCCTCGACACGAAAGGACCAGGATGAGTCGTCTCTTCGGCACGGACGGGATCCGCGGGGTCGCGAACGTCGACCTCAGCCCCACGCTCGCCTACGCGCTCGGACGTGCGACGGCGCACCGCCTCGTCCGCGACGGGGCACTCGTGGTCGGCCAGGACACCCGGCGCTCGGGGGACATGTTCGTGGCGGCGATCACCGCCGGGGCGACGAGCATCGGGGCGAACGTGCACGACGTGGGCGTGGTGCCCACGCCAGCGCTCGCGTTCGTGGCCGGCCGGCCCCCGGCGGCCGCGGGGATCATGGTCTCGGCATCGCACAACCCCGCCGAGGACAACGGGCTCAAGGTCCTCGACGGGAACGGCCTCAAGCTCGACGACGACGTCGAGGACGAGCTGGAGGCGCTCATCTGGCGCGCGGACGAGCTGCCGGGGGCCGAGCCGGGCCGGATCGGCCGCCTGGTTGATGCGCGCGACCTTCTCGCGCCGTACGTCGACCACCGCGTCGCGCTCGCGAAGCGCGTGGACGCAGCCGGGATCCGGGTCGTCCTCGATACGGCGAACGGCTCCGCGTTCGACCTCGGACCGCGGATCCTCGCCGCGACCGGCGCCAGGGTGGAGGTGATCCACGACCTGCCCGACGGCGACAACATCAACCGCGACTGCGGCGCGACCCATCCCGAGAGCCTCGCAGCGGCCGTTCGGGCCGAGGCCGCGGACGTCGGCTTCGCGCTCGACGGCGATGCCGATCGGTGCGTCGCCGTGGACGCGTCGGGCCGGGTCGTCGACGGCGACCAGCTCCTCGGGCTGCTCGCACTCGAGCGGCTCGAGCGGGGCACGCTGCCCGGCGGCGCCCTCGTCGTGTCCGTGCTCTCGAACGGCGGGCTCGCAGGCGCCGTGGAGGCGGCCGGCGGCCGGGTCGTCCGCACACCCGTCGGCGACAAGTACATCCTCGAGGGGATGCAGGTCGCGCGTGCGGGCCTGGGCGGGGAGAAGAGCGGCCACGTGATCGTCATGGAGCACACGACGTCCGGCGACGGGATCGTGACCGCGCTCGAGGTCCTGCGGGTGATGACGGAGGCCCGCCAGCCGCTCGCGACGCTTGCTGGGCGGATCCCGCTGCTGCCCCAGCAGCAGCGCGCGGTCCGGGTGCGCCACCGCGAGCAGTGGGAGGCCGACGCGGAGATCCGGCGGGCGATCGCCGACGCGGAGGCGCGCCTCGGCGGCGGTGGGCGGGTGCTCGTCCGGCCCTCGGGCACGGAGCCCGTGCTGCGCGTCATGGTCGAGGGCCCCGAGGCCGACGTCGTGACCGAGCTCGCCGACGGGATCGCGGCCCTCGCGGGCGAGCGCCTAAACTGAGCCCGCGGCTCCTCGGGCCAAAGGCCCGCGGAACTCGCTTCGGCCCTCGGCGGGCCGTGTCGCAGATCCCGCAGTGCCGGGCGCACGCTACGAAGAGGTGATTGGCGCGGATGTGCGGCATCGTCGGCTACCTCGGCCCACGCGAGGCCGGGCCCATCCTCATCGAGGGTCTGAAGCGCCTCGAATACCGGGGCTACGACTCCGCGGGGATCGCTCTCGTCGACGAGCGCGGCGAGCTGTTCGTCGAGAAGAAGGCGGGCAAGCTCGAGAACCTCCAGGTCGCGGTCGCGGACCGGCTGCCGGCCGCCGCGGTGGGCCTTGCCCACACCCGGTGGGCCACGCATGGGCGTCCGAACGACGTGAACGCCCATCCGCACGTCGACTGCACCGGCCAGGTGACGGTGATCCACAACGGCATCATCGAGAACTTCCGCGAGCTCCGTGACGCGCTCGTGGTGCGCGGCCACACGCTCACGTCCGACACGGACACCGAGGCCGTGGCGCACCTTGTCGAGGAGGCGTACGCGGGTGATCTCGCCGACGCGGTCCGTGCCGCGCTGCGCCAGCTCGAGGGTGCGTACGCGCTCGTCGTCATGCACCGGGGCGAGGTCGACCGGCTCGTCGGCGCCCGCCAGAACGTCCCGCTCGTGGTGGGCCTCAACGGCGAGGAGAGCTTCATCGCGAGCGACGTGGCCGCGATCCTCGCCCATACCCGCCGGATCGTGTTCCTCGAGGAGGGCGACGTCGCCGACCTGCGCCCGACCGGTGTGGAGGTGACCGACGTCGACGGCAACCGCCGTGACCGTCCGGAGACGACGATCGAGTGGTCGATCGAGGCCGCGGAGAAGGGCGGCTACGCCCACTTCATGCTCAAGGAGATCCACGAGCAGCCCGAGGCGCTCCGGCAGTCGGTGGCCGGCCGCGTCCGGCGCGACGGCTCGATCGACGTGCCGGAGCTGGAGCCGCTCGCCGCTGCCCTCCGCCGGGCCACGCGCGTCGAGTTCGTGGCCTGCGGGTCGGCGTACTACGCCGCGCTCGTCGGTGCCCAGGCGGTCCAGGACTGGGCCGGGCTGCCCGCGCGCGCCACCGTGGGCTCCGAGTTCCGCTACGCCCCGCCGCCGCTCGACGCCGACACCCTCGTGATCGCCGTGACGCAGTCGGGCGAGACGGCGGACACGATCGCGCCCACGCGCTACGCCCGCGAGCAGGGATCGCCGATCGTCGCGGTGACGAACACCGTCGGCTCGGCGATCACCCGAGAGGCGGACGCGGTGCTGTTCCTCCAGGCGGGTCCCGAGATGGCGGTCGCGGCGTCGAAGACGTTCGTGACCCAGGTCACGACGCTCGTCGTCCTTGCGGCGGCGATCGCGAAGGCCCGTGGAACGCTCGCCGCGGACGCCGAGCGCGAGCTGGGAGCCGCGCTCCACCGGCTGCCGAACGACGCGGCGCGCGTGCTCCGCGATGTCGACGGGCGCGCCGTGGAGCTCGCGCGGCGCTACGTGAACTCGCGCGGCTTCATGTTCATCGGGCGCGGCTTCGGTTTCCCGGCGGCGCTCGAGGGGGCCCTGAAGCTCAAGGAGGTCAGCTACATCCACGCCGAGGGCTATGCGGCGGGCGAGCTGAAGCACGGCCCGATCTCGCTGCTCGACGCCGAGTACCCCCTGGTCGCGGTGGCCACGCGCTCGCCCGTGTACGACAAGCTCATCAGCAACGTCATGGAGGCGCGGGCACGCGACGCGAAGGTGATCGCGGTCGCGACCGAGGGCGATCCCCAGATCGAGCGGTTCGCGGACGAGATCTGCTGGGTGCCCGCCACGCACGATGCGCTGTCGCCCGTGCTCGCGGTGATCCCGCTCCAGCTGTTCGCGTACCACACCGCCGTGGCGCGGGGCACCGACGTCGACCAGCCGCGCAACCTCGCGAAGTCGGTCACGGTGGAGTAGGGCGCGCGCGTGGCGAGGCGAGCGCAGGACGCGGCTCCCGTGCCGCCGCCGGGCCTCGTGCCGGAGGGCACGACGGAGCTCGGCATCGACATCATCCGCGTGGAGCGGATCCGTGCGACGCTCGAGCGTCATGGCGAGCGCTTCTCGCGGCGAGTGCTCACCGAGCGCGAGCGCCGCTACGTGCGCGACCGGCCGGAGACGTTCGCCGGTCGCTGGGCTGCAAAGGAGGCCGTCTCGAAGGTGCTCGGCCTGGGCGTCCGCGGCATCGGCTGGCAGGACATCGAGATCGAGCGGCTGCCGACCGGACAACCCGCCGTCCGGCTCCACGGGCGCGCCGCGGCGCGCGCCGACCAGCTGGGCATGGGCCGGATCGCGATCTCGATCACCCACGAGCGCGAGTTCGCGGTCGCGATTGCGTTCGGCGTCCGCACCGCGGGTGGTCGCTACCTGTTCCCGCTCGACATCGAGGAGCGGCTCGACGACCGCGAGCGCCGGATCCTCGCGCGCATGGACCGGCTCCGCTCGATGCACGAGCAGACCGTCGACGCCGCCCGCCGGGAGGACGATCGATGACCGCCCGGCCGCTCGGGTTCGGGCGTCGCGCCGAGGACGTCACCGAGCCCCCCGGCGAGAAGCCGGTCCCGCCTGGCGCCGTGGCGATGGACGACGCGTCGATGGGCGCGCTCCTGCCCGGGCGCGACGCACGGGGCCACAAGGGGACGTTCGGCAAGCTGCTCGTGATCGCGGGATCGCTCGACTACGCCGGCGCGGCCCTGCTTGTCTGCCGGGCGGCAGGGCGGACGGGCGCCGGGCTCGTCACGCTCGCGGTGCCCGAGTCGCTCCAGCCGCTGTTCGCGGCCAAGGTCGTCGAGGCGACGACGATGGCGCTCCCCGAGGACGACCTCGAGGAGGTCGACCCGGAGCCGGCGCTGGCGAAGATCCTCGACCACGAGCACGACGCGCTCGTCATCGGTCCCGGCCTCCGGCCCTCGCTCGCGACCGCGGATCTTCTCCGCCTCCTGCTCACGGTGCCCGAGGACCCCGCGCCAGTTCCCGCGGTGCTGGACGCCGAGGCGCTGCGCACGCTCGCGTCCGCGGATTCGTGGTGGACGGCCACCACGCGCCGGTGCGTGCTCACGCCGCACGGCGGGGAGTTCGCCCGCCTCCGGGCGGGGAGCGGCCACGACCCGGCGGTCGACGGCGACCTCGACCGGGACGATGCCGCGCGGGTCGCGGCCGCGCGGGCGGCGGCAACCGAGTGGGGGCAGGTGGTCGTGCTCAAGGGTGCCCGGACGGTCGTCGCACCTCCTGCCGGCGAGGCGACGATCGCGCCGTTCGAGAACCCGGCGCTCGCCTCGGGCGGGACGGGCGACGTGCTCGCGGGCACGATCGGCGCGCTGCTCGCGCAGGGGCTGGACCCGTTCGCGGCCGCACGCCTGGGCGTGTACCTCCACGGGCTCGCGGGCGAGGCCGTCCGGGAGCGCTTCGGCGACGCCGGCCTCCTCGCCTCGGACCTGCCCGAGTCGATCACGCTCGCCCGCAAGCGCCTCGCCGCGCTCAACGAGCGCTCGCGCCGTCAGTCCCGGCTCGGGTTCGGCGCGCGCGAGCCGGTCGCGCGGCAGGTGGCGAGCGCACCCGCCGCGGCTGCGCCGGACGATCCCGCCACGGCCGCGCCGGACGATCCCGCCGGGAGCAACCGGCCCTGACCTCCGCCGATCGCGAGGCCGCGATCGAGGCCCGCCTTGCGGCCGCCGGCCTCCCGCCGCTCCCGCGCACCGCCTGGCTCGAGGTCGACCTCGACGCCCTCACGGCCAACCTCGCCGCGATCCGCGCCTCCCTGCCCGGAGGCGTGCGGGTCGAGCCGGTCGTCAAGGCCGACGCGTACGGCCACGGCGCGATCCCGGTCGCCGCCGCCCTCGAGGCCGCAGGCGCGGACGGCCTGTGCGTGGCGACCATCGACGAGGCGCTCGCGCTGCGCGACGCGGGCATCGAGCTGCCGGTCCTCGTCCTCTACCCCGTGCCGCCCGCGTTCGCGCTCCAGGCGGCACGCCGGCGGATCTCGATCGCCGTGGGCGACGTGGCGCTGCTCCGACGGCTCGCCGAGGCGGCCGGGACGGCGGAACCGGAGCTCGCGGTGCACCTCGAGGTCGAGACCGGCCTCGGCCGCGGCGGCGTGCTGCTCGAAGGCGTCGTCGAGGCCGCGCGCACGATCGCCGACGCCCCGGGCCTTGCTCTCGCCGGCGTGTGGAGCCACCTCCAGGACCCGGCGTCGGCAGTCCGATCCGCCGACCAGGTCCGTCGCTTCGACGCGGCCGTCGACGCCCTCCGCACGGCCGGGCACCTGCCCGCCACCCGCCACCTCGCCGCGTCCGGCGCGCTCGTCACGGGGGATGCCCCGCCGGCCGAGGCTGTCCGGCCCGGGCTGATCGTCTACGGGATCGTGCCCGACGACCTCGTCGGCGTCGCGTCTCCCCTCGCGGAGGCCGTGCGGCCGATGCTGTCGCTCCATGCCCGCCCGGTGCGCGTGGCCGAGCTGCCGGCGGGCTGGGGCATCTCCTACGGGCCGTCGTTCACCACCGCGCGCCCGAGCCGGATCGCGACCCTGCCCCTCGGCTACGGTGACGGCTGGCCGCGCGCGCTGTCCGACCGTGCCGGGGCGCTCGTCCGCGGGATCCGCGTGCCGCTCGTCGGCCGCGTGGCGATGGACGCGGTGATGGCCGACGTGACCGACGTGCCCGGATCCCCGGTGTCCGTCGACGCCGAGTTCGTCTTCCTGGGCGCGCAGGGGACCGGTCGGATCACCGCCCACGAGCTCGCGTCGGCCCGCGGGACGATCGCGTGGGAGGTGGTCACCTCGCTGTCCGCCCGATTGCCCCGGGTGTACCATTCCGCCGGCGTCGTGACCGGGTTGCTCACCCTGGCCGGCAGGAGGGCCGAGTGGCACGCATCGAACTCTGGAACGGCGACATCTGCGAGCTCGAGGTCGACGCAATCGTGAACGCGGCGAACGTCTCGCTGTGGATGTCCACCGGCGTCGGCGGCGCGCTCAAGCGGGCCGGCGGGGACCAGATCGAGTTCGCCGCCGTTCGCCAGGGACCCGCCGTGCTCGGCGACGCCATCGTGACCCCCGCGGGGCGGCTCGCCGCACGCGCCGTGATCCACGCCGTGACGATCGACAGCACGCGGCGCACGTCAGCCGGCGTCATCGATCGTGCGGTGCGGAGCACGATGGCCCGGGCGCGCGAGATCGGGGCGACGAGCATCGCGTTCCCCGCGCTGGGCACCGGCGTCGGCGGCTTCCCACTCGAGGAGTGCGCGCAGATCATGGTCGCGGCCGTGCGCGACGAGCTGCCCGTCTCCCCGATGATCGAACACGTGATCTTCGCGCTCCGGGGCGCGCATGCGTACGAGGCGTTCGCGGCCGCGCTGTCCGCCGCCGCGCCGCCCGCAGGGGCGCCGGTTCGAGGGCTCGCATGACCTTTCTCGGTGAGCCGCTCGACGAGCGACGCGAGGCGCTCGTCGAGCTCGTCGCCCGCGAGATCCGGTTGCGCGGGCTCACGGCGCCCGCGATGCACTTCCTCCAGGCCAGCCGGCCGTACCGCCCGCTCGGCGCGCCCGCCATGCTGTTCTTCGACCCCGTGCTCCGCGAGCTGTTCGGCGGCGAGCTGCCGCCCGCGACGGAGCTCCTCGGCGACGACGCCGGCATCGAGGCCCTGATCGAGCGGCTCGAGGAGCTCGAGGATCCGGACGGCTGGGACGCCTGACGACACCGGCGTGGAGCGGGTGATCCCCGACGCCGCCGACCGGTCGCCCGGGCCCCGCGCGTTCCTCGCGGTCGACGCCGGCACCGTCACCAACGCCGTCTCGCTGATCGGTCGCGTCGAGGGACGCTGGCGCCTGCTCGGGGCGACCGCGGCCCCTGCCGGCGTCGGGGTGGACGCGCTCGCTCGGCGCGTCGTGGAGCGGCTGCGGCGCGCCGACGCCGCGATCGCCGACCACCTCGGGCTCGCTCCGGACCGTCTCGCCCGGTTGCCCCGGGTGACGAGCCGGACCGTCGTCCCGCCCGTCGCGGCGGTCGTCGGCGGATCCGGCCGGGTCGCGGCGCGCCTCGCGAGCGCCGTGACGCTCGCCGGCTGGCGACCGCGGACCGTTGCGGTCCACGATGGCGATCCCCTCGCGATCACCCGCGTCCTGCTCGACCCGGCCGTGGACACGATCGTCGCCGGTTCCGCCGACCCGCCGGCCGCCGACGAGCGCGGCCACCTCGTGGAGCTGCTCGAGCTCGTGCTCGCGGCGCTCGAGCGGCGGCCGGAACTGACGCTCGTTCTCGTCGGCGGGCTCGGGCGCCAGAGCGCCCGGGTCGAGGACCGGCTGCCGGGCCGTCCGGGTCCCACGCTCGTCGCGGCCGCGATCGTCGGCGAGGGCGTCGCCGAGCCGCTCACGGAGCTGATGCACGGCCTGCGCGGCGACGACGACGAGGGTCGTCATGCGCTCGTCACGGCCACTGCCACTCTCGCCCGCGTGCTCGGCCGCCGGCTCGAGGTCGTCGAGATCGGTGCGAACAGCGGGACGCGGATCCGGGCGGAGATCGCGCCCGACGGGTCCGTGGGGGTGGCGTCCGCGACGATCGCCGCCGCCGCGCTCGTTCCCGACGAGGTGCCCGACGGGGTCGTGGACGGTGTCGCCGGCTGGTCCACGCTCCGGCTCGACCGGCTCCGCCTGCGCGACCGGCTGCGCGAGCTTCGGGTGGCGCCGTGGGGCGAGGTGCACGGCGAGGGCGCGGAGCTCCGGCTCGCCGCCGCGCGCGCAGCCCTGACCAGGCTCGTGGAGGCCACGCCCCACCTGTCGACCGCGGTGCCCGACCTCGTGATCGCCGCCGGCGGCGTGTGGTCCGTCGCGCCCGGCTCGGCGGTCGGGCTCGCGCTCGCCGACGTTCTCCGGCGGCCCGGAGCGGCCGGCCTCGCGTACGACCACGCGCGCCTGCTCGGCCCGCTGGGCACGATCGAGGACGAGGTGGAGCGGCACGCCGTGATCGGCGACCTCGTCGACGACCTCCTCGCGCCGCTGGGGAGCGTCGTGATGCCCGCCGAGCTGCGGGCCGGGCGGGCCGCCGGGGATCTCCTCGTCCATGCCGCCGGCGGCATGTCGGAGCTTGCGCTCGTGCCGGGCGGGCTCGAGCTCGTCGACCTGCCCCCCGGCGAGCACGCGACCGTCGAGCTCCGCTTCCGTGACCCGGTCGTGCTCGGCACCCGGGGCCGGCGCTTCGCGATCGAGCTCGGCGGCGGCCTGGGTGGGCTGCTCGTCGATCTGCGCGACGTGCCGCTCCGCCTGCCGGAGCGGCCCGATCGCCGGCGGGAGCTCCTCGCCGCCTGGCAGTCGGCGCTCTGGGCGGGCGTGGAGGACGGCCGGTGATCGAAGGGATCGACCTCGTCGTCACCCGTGGGCTCGTCGAGACCGGCCTGCTGACGACCCTGCCGCTCCGGCCGGGTGACCGCGCCCTCGTGGCCGAGGGCGACCTCGTGGCGCCCGACGACCCGGTGATCGAGCGGCTGCGCGACCCGGTCGTCGAGGACGCGCTCGTCGCGGACGGGCCGGACGTACGCGTCGGGGCCCGGTGGTCGGGCGAGGCCGCGGGCACGCTCCGACGACGGGTCGCGATCGCGGATGGCGAGCTCCTGGCACCGCACCCGGGCAGCGCGGGGCGATGGCGAGTCGTCACCGCCGATCAGCGCGACCTCCTGCTGTCGCCGGTGGCGGGCGCGGTCGTCGCGGTTCGCCCGGGCGTCGCCATCGAGATCGCGCTCTCGGGATCGGCGCTGCGCGGGGTGCTGGCCGCGGGGACGATCAGCCATGGCCGGCTCGAGCTCGCGACAGACCGCGGGGGCGAGGTCCGCTCCGGGTCGCTCGACGTCGGCCGCGCCGGGAGCGTCCTGGTCGTGGGCGCGCGGATCGACGCGGAGGCGCTCATCCGTGCCCGCGCGATGGGGGTCCGGGGCATCGTCGTCGCATCGCTCGCGGGCAAGGACCTGCGGGACTTCCTCGCCTCGGAGCGCCGCCAGCGCGCAGGCATCCATCCCTCGCCGCCGTTCGCGGTGCTCGTCCTCGAGGGGATCGTCCGGCGGCCCATTCCGGTGTCGACGATGCGCGTGCTGGAGGCGCTCGCGGGCCGGGAGGTCGCGATCCTCACCGAGCCGCCGGCGCTCGCGTTCGAGGGCAGCGGGCTCGACCTTCCGCGCCCGGCCCCGGATCTCGTGCGCATCCGCCACGGGGCGCACGCGGGGCGCGAGGGCCGCTTCCGCGGACTGGCCGGACGGCGCCGCTTCGACGCGGGCGTGCACCTCGAGGCGGGCTGGGTCGCCCTTGACGACGGGACCCTCCTGGCCGTGCCCCTGAACGATCTCGAGCGGCGCCCGTAGGGAGCGTCGAGCGCGACGGACGCCCGGCGCCCCGGCCCGGATGCGGGGCTTCGGCTACGCTCGGGTGACCATGCTCCCGACCGCTGTCCGCCCCGAGCGGACCGTCCGAACGACCGACGCCGCGGCCACGCGCGCCCTCGGGGCGCGGCTGGCGGCGATCGCGCGCCCGGGCGATCTCGTCTGCCTCGCGGGCGCGCTCGGCGCGGGGAAGACGCAGCTCGCGAAGGGCTTCGGCCTCGGACTGGGCGTCGAGGATCCGGTGACGTCGCCCACGTTCGTGCTGATGTCCGAGTACGCCGGCCGGCTGCCGCTGTTCCACCTCGACCTCTACCGGCTCGACGATGCCGCCGATGCGCTCGCCGGGGGACTGCTCGACGAACGGCAGGGCGAGGGGGTCACGCTCGTCGAGTGGCCCGAGCGCCTGGGTCCCGCCCTGCCGGCCGCCAGGCTCGACGTCACGATCGAGGGCGAGGGTGACGCCCCGCGGACGATCCGCCTGCGCGCGACCGACGACGGCTACGCCCGTTACCTCGAGGTCGCCGAGCGATGACCGCCGGCGGCCCGCTGCTCGTCCTCGACACGGCCACCCGCGAGGCGGTCGTCGGGGTGGCCGAGCCCGGCGGCACGCTCGTCGCGCTCGAGCGCTGGACGGCTGGCTACCGGCACGGCGAGGAGCTTCTCGCCCGGGTCGAGGCGGCGCTTGCGGCCGCGGGCACCACGCTCGCGGGGCTGGGCGGGATCGTCGTCGGCACGGGACCCGGGGCGTTCACCGGGCTGCGTGTCGGGATCGCGACCGCCAAGGGACTCGCACACGCGGCCTCGCTGCCGATCGCGGGCGTGAGCACCGGGGAGGCACTCCTTCGGGCGGCGGCCGCCGAGGCCGGGGGCGAAGCGCCAGCCGCCGAGGCCGGGGGCGAAGCGCCAGCGGCCGACGCCGATCGTGCCGCGCTCGTGCTCCTGCTGCCGGCCGGCCCGTCCGACCGCGTCGTGTGCCGGCCCGGAACCCCGCCCGCGCTGCTCCCCGGCGGCGACGAGCCGGACCTCCGGCCCGGCGAGCTGGTCCTGGCGCTCGATCTCGACGGCCGGGCCCCGGCCGACGCGCTGCGTCGGGGTGCCGCCGCGCGCGACGGGCTTGCCCGGGCGCTCGCCGCCCTGGGCGTCGAGCGGCTGCGCGCCGGCGGCGACGACCTCGCGCGCCTCGTTCCCGAGTACGTGACGCTCCCGCGCGGGGTCCGGTCGGACGTTCCCGAGGCGGCCGTCCACGTCGCGAGAGGCGGCTGACGTGGTCGCATTGCCGGTCGCGCGCGAGGATCGGCTGCTCATCGCCCCGATGACCGTCGCCGACCTCGGGGCGGTCCAGGCGATCGAGCGCGCGAGCTTTACCGCACCCTGGCCGCCGCACGCGTACCGGAGCGAGCTGGAGACGAACCGTCTCGCGCACTACCTCGTGGGCCGGATCGGCGACGAGATCGTGGCGTACGCCGGGATGTGGGTGATGGTCGACGAGGCGCACATCACGACCTTCGCCGTCCACCCCGCGTGGCGCCGGCGACGGATCGGCGAGCGGCTGCTGCTCGCGCTCCTCGACCTCGCGCTCGACCGGCGGGCGCGCGAGGCGACGCTCGAGGTCCGCCTCTCGAACCTCGCCGCGCGCCGCCTGTACGAGAAGTACGGCTTCCGCCCGGTGGGGATCCGGCCCCGCTACTACAGCGACGACGGGGAGGACGCCCTGATCATGACCACCGAGCCGCTCGGCGAATCCGGGATGCAGCAGCGGATCGCCCGGCTGCGGGCCGCGCTCGACGCGGCGCCATCCCCCGCGACCGGGACGCATCCTCCGCGGTTGGTGCGCCCGGCCGCCCGGAGGCGGTCGTCGTGACCGGCCCGCTGCTGCTGGCCGTCGAGAGCTCCTGCGACGAGACGGGCATCGCGCTCGTCGAGGGCGGCCGACGGATCCACGCGAACGTCGTCGCGAGCCAGGTCGCGCTCCACGCGCCGACCGGCGGGATCGTCCCCGAGGTCGCCGCCCGCGCGCACCTGCGCTGGATCGTGCCGGTGCTCGACGAGGCGCTCATGACGGCCGGGGTGACGCCGCGCGACGTGGACGCGGTCGCGGTCACGTACGGCCCGGGGCTCGCGGGCTCGCTGCTCGTCGGCATCAACTTCGCGAAGTCCGTGGCCTGGGCGCACGGGAAGCCGCTCGTGGGCGTGAACCACCTCGAGGGCCACGTGTACGCGGCGTGGCTCCGGGATCCCGGCCAGGCGGACGGGCCGGCACCGAAGTTCCCGCTCGTCGCGCTTGTCGTCTCGGGCGGCCACACGTTCCTCGTGGAGATGCGCGACCACCTGACGTACCGGCTGCTCGGCCAGACGGTCGACGACGCGGCGGGCGAGGCGTTCGACAAGGTCGGCCGGCTGCTCGGCCTCCCGTACCCGGGCGGGCCGGCGATCCAGCGCGCAGCGGAGGGCGCCACCGCACGCGACCGGGTGTTCCCGCGGGCCTGGCTGGGTGACAGCTACGACTTCAGCTTCTCCGGCCTGAAGACGGCGGCGCAGCGGATCGTCGCGCAGGCGCGCCGGGACGCCCGGCTGGCCGATGACGAGCCGCTTCCGGCGACGCTCCAGGCAGAGCTGGCGTGGGGGTTCCAGGAGAGTGTCGTCGACGTCCTCGCGGCGAAGACGATCCGCGCCGCGGAGGAGACCGGGGCGGTCGGCGTGATCGTCGGTGGCGGTGTTGCCGCGAACGGGCCGCTGCGGGCCCGGATCACCGCCGAGGCGCAGGCGCGCGGGCTGGGCGTGATCGTGCCGCGTCCGGGGCTGTGCACGGACAACGGGGCGATGATCGGCGCCGCGGGCGCGCGCCGGTTCGAGGCGGGCGAGCGGGCCGACCTCGCCCTCGACGCGCGTCCCTCGCTGCCGCTCGCCCGGCCGGCGGCCTGACCGCGGTGCAGCCGCGGCTCGACCCGGCGGCGGTCCGCCGCCAGCTCCGCGATGCCGGGCTGCGTGCCCGCCACGACCGGAGTCAGAACTTCCTCGCCGACGTGGACGTGCTCGAGCGGATCCTCGCCGAGGCGGCGCCCGAGCCCGGGCGGCGGGTGCTCGAGATCGGCCCGGGGCTCGGCATCCTCACCGGCGGGCTGCTCGACGCCGGTGCCGCGGTGACGGCCGTCGAGCTCGACGAGGGCCTGGTCGGCGCGGTGCGCGAGCGGTTCGCCGCGGCGATCGCCGCGGGGGAGGGGGATCCGGCCGGCCCCGGCACGCTCCGGGTGATCGCCGGCGATGCGCTCGACCACGACCTCGTGCGGCTCGTGCCGCCGCCGTACGACGTGGTCGCGAACCTGCCGTACCACATCACGAGCCCGATCCTCCACCGCCTGCTCGGCGAGGCGCCACGCGCCGAGCGGCTCGTGCTCATGGTCCAGCGCGAGGTCGCCGAGCGGATCGCCGCGCCGCCCGGGCGGATGAGCTACCTGTCGGTGTTCGTCCAGTACCACGCCCGGGTGCGCGTCGCGTTCCGGGTCCCGCGCGAGGCGTTCGAGCCGGCCCCGAAGGTCGAGTCGGCAGTGATCGTCGTCGAGCCGTACGCCGGCGACGACCGGCTCGAGGCGGCCGCCGAGGAGGGCCTCTGGCGGGTCGTGCAGGCCGGCTTCCGGGAGCGCCGCAAGATGCTCCACAACGTCCTCGCGCGGCAGCTGCCGATCCCCGGCGAGCGGGTCGACGCCGCCCTCGCCGCCGCCGGGATCGCCCCGGACCGGCGCCCCCAGACGCTCGACGTCGGCGAGTGGATCGCGCTCGTGGATGCGCTCGGTCCGCTGCCGCCGATGCGATGACCGACGCGCATCGCCGGCTCGGGCCGGTCGTGCGGCTGGCGCCGGCGAAGCTCAATCTCACGCTCGCGGTCCTCGGGCGGCGCGAGGACGGGTTCCACGCGCTCCACTCGGTGATGGTTCCGCTCAGCCTGGCCGATCAGCTGTCCCTTGCGCCGGCGCCGCCGGGCGGGGTCGATTCGCTCCATCGGACCGGGCTCGACGCCGGTCCGATCGAGCACGACCTGGTCCTGCGGGCGATCCGGCATGCGCGGGAAGCGCTGCCGCGCGGGCCGTTCGGCGCTGATCCGGCGCCCCCGGTCGCCGCCCGACTGGACAAGCGCATCCCCGTCGCGGCAGGGCTCGGCGGCGGGTCCTCAGACGCCGCGGCGGCCCTCGACGCGGTCCTCGAGCTGTGGGCCGCCGACGTGGAGACGGAGCGTCGCGCGGCGATCGCGGCCGAGATCGGATCGGATGTGCCGTTCTTCCTGGCCCGGGGCCCGGCGCTCGTCGAAGGTCGCGGGGAGCGTGTCACACCGCTCGCGTGGCTGCGGCCCGGCGAGGAGGCGCCCGGCGTGCTCCTCGTGACGCCCGCGGTGCGGCTGCCCACCCCGGCGGTGTTTGCCGCGTACGCCGCCGGCCACCGGGCGGGCGGGGCCGCCCGGCTCGCGTCGGAGCACCTCGCCGCCGAGCTCCGCGACGGACGACTGGGCACGCGGGATCTCCTTGCCCGGGCCGCGGTCCTCGCGTCGGCGAACGACCTCGCCGCCGCCGCCGACGCGGTGGAGCCGGGCCTGCTCCCGTTCCGGCGCTCGCTCGTCCGCGTCCTCGCCCGCCCGGTCGGGCTGTCCGGGTCCGGACCGACGCACTGGGCGCTCTATCCTTCGCTCGACGCGGCGCGCGCGGCCTCGGACGCGCTCCACGCCGCGCTGGCCGCGGGGCGGCTCGCGCTCCCGGGCGACGCCCCGCCCGCGATCCATGCCGTCTCGATCCTGGCTGCCCATGGAGGACCGTCATGACCCGCCGCGCGATCACCACGACCGGCGCCCCGTCGGCGATCGGGCCGTACAGCCAGGGCATCGCGACCGACGAGCTGGTGTTCTGCTCGGGCCAGATCGGTCTCGACCCGACGACCGGCGAGGTGGTCGGCGGCGGGGTCGAGGCGGAGGCCGAGCGGGCGCTGCGCAACCTCGCCGCCGTGCTCGACGCCGCCGGGGCCGGCCTCCAGGACGTCGTGAAGACGACCGTGTTCCTCGCCGACATGGCCGACTTCCCGGCGGTCAACGCGGTCTACGCCCGCCACATGCCCGATCCGCCGCCGGCCCGCTCGACGTTCGCGGTGGCGGCGCTCCCGCGCGGTGCCCGGATCGAGATCGAGGCGATCGCCGCCCGGCCGCGGCACGGCTGACCCGGCGCGGGTGTTTGACACCGCTCTCGGGGCGCCCCTAGCATGCCGAGCACGCTGCCCATGACGATCACCCCTCGACGATCCGGCGCCGGCGCCGCCGCGCCCGACGTGGCGCACCCCTCGCGAGCGCCCCGGCCTCGCTCCCGGTGACCCCCTCAAGTCCCCAGCCGCCGCAACGGCGGACGGTGGCGGTCGTGCTCGCGGCCGGGCTGGGCACCCGGATGCGCTCGCGCGTGCCGAAGGTCCTCCACCCGCTCCTCGGGCGGCCGATGCTGCGCTATGTCATCGACGCCGCGACCGAGGCGACCGGGTCGCCGCCGATCGTCGTGTACTCGCCGGCGACCGAGGCCGTGCGGGAGGTCTTCGCGGGCACCGCCGAGTTCGCGCTCCAGGCGGAGCCGCGGGGCACAGGCGACGCGCTCGCCGCGGCCGTCGCACTGCTGCCGCCCGAGACCGAGGAGGTCCTCGTCGTCTCGGGCGACGTCCCGCTCGTTCGTGCGGAGCTCCTCGTGGACCTCCTCGAGGCCCGCCGGCTCGACCACGCCGCAATCGCGCTGTCCGCGGTCGACGCGATCGACCCCTCGGGACTCGGCCGGGTCGTCCGTAACGACGGCGGGGCAGTGGAGCGGGTGGTCGAGGAGAAGGACGCCTCGGACGACGAGCGGTTGATCAGCGAGGTGAACGCGGGCGTCTACGCGTTCGACGCGGGCTGGCTGCGCCGGCGGATCGGCGACGTGCGGCCCAGTCCGGCGACGGGCGAGCTGTACCTCACGGACCTCGTCGCGTTCGCCCGCGAGGACGGCCGGATCGTCGCCGCGCTCGACGTCGAGGACGACGGGCGTCTGACCGGGATCAACGACCGGAGCCAGCTCGCGCGCGCGGAGTGGGACCTGCGGGTCGAGCTCAACGACCGCTGGATGCGCGCCGGAGTGACGATGCACGACCCGTCGACGGTCTACCTCGACCACGACGTGGAGCTCGCACCCGATGTCACGCTCGAGCCGAACGTGGTCCTCCGCGGCGCGACCCGGGTGGGTGAGGGGAGCACGATCGGCACCGGTTCGCAGCTGTACGACTGCGTGGTCGGCGAGCGCTGCCGGGTGTGGGCGAGCGTCGTCGAATCGTCGACGATCGACGACGATGCGACCGTGGGGCCGTTCAGCCACCTCCGCGCGGGAACGCACGTGGGGGCCGGCGCCGAGGTGGGCAACTTCGCCGAGCTGAAGAACACGCGCCTGGGCGTCGGGGTGAAGCAGCACCACGTGAGCTACCTCGGGGACGCCGAGCTGGGCGACCGGACGAACGTCGGCGCGGGCACGATCACCGCGAACTGGGACGGCACGACGAAGCACCGCACGACGATCGGCGAGCGGGTGTTCCTCGGCGTGGACACGATGATCGTCGCCCCGCGCACGATCGGCGACGGCGCGAAGACCGGGGCCGGCGCGGTCGTCACCCGGGACGTCCCGCCCGGCAAGCTCGCCGTCGGCGTGCCCGCGCGCATCCGCGAGCCGCGGCGGCCCGATTCGTCGCCCCTGCCGGCGGGCACGGCGCCGTCGGAGGCACAGCCGGAGCCGGCACCGTCGGAGCCCGCGCCCGAGGTGACCGACGGCTAGTGCCCGCGCTCGAGCTCCTCATCATCGCGACCCTCGTCCTCCTCAACGGCGTGTTCGTCGCCGCGGAGATCGCGCTCGTCAGCATCCGCCGCACGCGCGTCGAGCAGCTGCTCGAGGAGGGCAAGCGCGGCGCCGGCCGCGTCCGGCGGCTGGTCGACGACCCCGGCCGGTTCCTCGCCGTGGTCCAGATCGGCGTCACGTTCATCGGCTTCCTCGCGTCCGCCTTCGCGGGCGTGACGCTGAGCGAGGGGCTGGGCGTCGTCCTCGCCCGGACCGGCATCGACCCCGACACGGCGCGGGCGCTCGCGCTCGTCGGCGTGACCGTCATCCTGTCGCTGGTCACGATCGTGTTCGGCGAGCTCGTGCCGAAGTCGCTCGCGCTCGCCCACCCGGAGGGGTTCGCGCTCACGCTCGGCCGGCCGATCGACCTGCTGGGGCGGATCCTGTCGCCACTCGTGCGCTTCCTCACCTGGGCCACGAACACGATCAGCCGGGCGCTCGGCGCGGACGTCTCGCGCGAGAGCCAGATCACCGCCGAGGAGCTGCGGCTGATCGTCGAGCGCGGTGGCGAGCAGGGCATCCTCGAGGCGGAGGAGGAGCAGATGATCCACGCGGTCATCGAGCTCGGCGACCGCCGCCTCCACGAGGTGATGACCCCCCGGATCGCGATCGTGGCGCTGCCCGCGACGGCAACCTTCGAGGACGCCATCGACCGGATCGTCGAGGAGGGTCACAGCCGGATCCCCGTGTACGAGACCACGGTCGACGAGATCGTGGGCATTCTGTACGCGAAGGACCTGTTGCCGTTCCTCAAGGCCACCGACGGCGAGCGACCGTCGCTCCGCTCGTTGCTCCGCACCCCCGTGTTCGTGCCGGAATCGATGACGATCGACGACCTCCTGCACGAGTTCCAGCGCCGGAAGGTGCACATGGCGATCGTGCTCGACGAGTACGGCGGCACGGCCGGGCTGCTCACGATCGAGGACCTCCTCGAGGAGATCGTGGGCGAGATCCAGGACGAGTACGACGTGGAGGAGGAGCTCGTCGTCAAGCTCTCGGACGACGAGGCGCGCGTGGACGGGCGGGCCGCCGTCGACGAGCTCGAGGAGCTGTTCGACCTCGTGCTCGCGCTCGAGGACGAGGACGAGTACGACACGGTCGGCGGACTGATCTACCACCGGATCGGCGGCATCCCGTCGCCGGGCGACCAGATCGAGGTGCCGCCGCTGCGGCTGACCGTCGAATCGACCGACGGGCGGCGCGTAGGCAAGGTCCTCGTCGTCCGCGAGCGGGAGGAATCGGGCGAGGCCGCGGAGGGCGACGGGGAGCGCTGATCCGGCGCCGCGATTCGACGCGCACCCTGGCGCGTGCCGAGACGGCCACCCTCGACGGCGGCGGTACGATGGGCCATGGCCCGGCAGCGCCCCGCCGACCCCGACCGTCATTCCCGCCCGGCGGTGCCGGGCGCTCGCATCGCCCGACCCGCCGCCGCGCTCCTGCTCGCGCTCGGCGCGCTCGCAGCCGCCGGCACCGCTCCCGCGCACGCCTGCTCCGGTGCCCCCGCCGTCCTCGCCGCCGATCTCGAGGCGCACCTCGGTCCGATCGTCGTCGCGCGCGTCGTGGAGCGCAACGGCCGCCCGCCCGGGCCGCGTTCGATCACCATCGCGGTGGAGGAATCGCTGCGCGGCGCCGGACCGGGCCTGATCACGCTCGAGCGTCCGCGCCAGGCGGCGGGCGTGTGTCACGACGCGTTCACGGCCTGGCGAAACGCGCGCCTCCTCGTCGCGTTCGAGCTGCGCCCGCTCGCCGGCGGGGGGCCGCTCATGCCCGCGTGGACGGTCCGCCGGGACGGGAGCCTCGCCGCGATCTACGACGACCCGCCGTATGCCACGCTGGACGAGGCACGCTCGGCGCTCGCGGCCACGCAGCCCCGTGGCGCCCGCGCCGAGCTGCCGGTCGAGACGGGGCCGGTCGTGCTGACCCTGCTCGCGGGCGTCTTGGTGCTCACCGCCGCGGCGGTCGCGGGCGGCCGTTCCCGGCGCGCTCCGGGGCTCGCGGCGCGGGCCGCGGTCAGGCGGTGATCACCGAGCGGATGATTCCCTCGAGCTGCGCCCGGGCGTCGTCGGCGATCACCTGGACGTGGTCGAGCTCCGCGAGCGCCTCGTCCCGGTAGCGGCGCGCCTGCTCGCGGGTGTACTCGCGGGCACCGGTGCGCTCGAGGATCGCGACCACGCCGGCGATCTCGTCCGGTGACAGCCCGTCACGGGCGACGAGCTCGGCGAGCCGCGCGCGGTCGGCGGGCTCGGCGTGCTCGAGGGCGAACAGGACCGGGAGCGTCTTCTTCCGCCGGGCGAGGTCCGTGGGCACCTTGCCCGTGGCCTGCTCCTCGCCCCAGATGCCGAGCAGGTCGTCGTTGAGCTGGAACGCGATCCCCAGCGCCCAGCCGAACCGGCGGTACGCCCCGATGACCTCGTCGTCGTCGGTCGCGAGCAGGGCGCCCGCCTCGATCGACGCGGCGATGAGCGCGGCCGTCTTGCGGCCGATCATGTCGAAGTACAGCTCGACGCTCATCGGCTCGTCCTGGGCGGACGTCGCGATGTCGATGTACTGGCCCTCGCACAGCAGGACGCACGTCTCGTCGTACAGGCGCATGAGCCGGAGCACGGTCGCGTCCGGGAAGCCGAGGTCCGAGAGGCGGTGGAGCGCGATACGCGACAGGCTGAAGATCAGGTCGCCGGTGTTGATCGCCTGGGCCACACCGTGGAGCGTCCACAGCGTCGGCCGATGCCGGCGCTCGACGTCGCCGTCCTCGATGTCGTCGTGGACGAGGCTGAAGTTGTGCCCCAGCTCGACCGCGGCGGCGCCCGGCAGCGCACGCCGGTGATCGCCCGCGATCGAGGCGTACGCCAGCAGGCCGAGGAGCGGCCGCATCCGCTTCCCGCGCGGCCCGTCGGATCCGTCGAGCCCGAGGTGGTAGCGGATCATCTCGTACACGCCCGCGGTCGGCCCGCTGCGCTCGCCGACGACGCGGAGGATCTCCGCTTCGGTGTCGGCGAGGAGGATGGCGAGGTCGAGATCGGGCGACACGGCGGTCACGGTCCGAGTGTAGACCGCCGCGGACAAACTTGCGAGCTTCCGGTAGCGGGTTGAGTCACGCGGGCGACGGGCTCAGGTCGCGGCGCCGGATGCTCCCCGGCATCACCAGCACGGTGAGCGCGCCTGGATCGCCCCGCAAATGGGCGGATCCTGCGCAATCCATGCACGCTGGAGCCCGGCATGAGTCCGAGCCGGCATCGCACGCGGTGACGTTGCGCCGTCGCCGTCGCCGGCGCCGGGACCAGGCCGCGGCGCCGGCGCCGACCGGTCGCGTGCTACCGTCGCGATGCCGATGCCCGTACCCCGCCGTTACGTCACCGACGCGATCGTCCTGTCCCGCTTCGATCTCGGCGAGGCCGACCGGGTGCTCACGCTCGTCACCCCCGGTCACGGCAAGCTCAAGGCGATCGCGAAGGGGATCCGGCGCCCGACGTCGCGCCTGGGCGGTTCGCTCGAGCCGTTCGCGGAGCTGCACGTGGCCCTCGCGCACGGTCGGACGTTCGACGTCGTGACCGAGGTGCGGGTCGGCCACGCGTGGCTCCGGCTGCGCGATTCGCTGCCCGGAGCGGCCACCGCGTGGTACCTCGCGGAGCTTGCGGACCGGTCGCTCGAGGAGCGCGGCGACGCGGAATCGATCTACGGCCTGCTGCGCCGCGCGTACGAGCTGCTCGACGGCGGGATGCCCGCCGATCGGGTGGCGCGCTGGTACGAGATGCGCCTCGCGGACGAGCTCGGCATGCGGCCGGAGGTGGACCGCTGCGTGGAGTGCGACCGGACGCTCGAGGCGACGGGGAGCTTCCGCTGGGTGCCCGCGCTCGGCGGTGTGCTGTGCGAGCGGTGCCCATCGCCGCCGGCGTCGCGCTCGCCGCTCTCGCTCGAGGCGCTCAAGCTGCTCAAGGCGTACCAGCGACTCGATGCCGAGGCGCTCGCGACGCTCCGCCTGCCGGCAGACGTCGAGCGCGAGGTGGAGACGGCGATGCGCGACTTCCTGCGCCACGTGCTCGAGCGTGACGCCCGCTCGCTCGCCTTCCTCGACGAGGTCCGGGCGCCCGTCTGAGCCCCGACCGGTCAACCGCAGGAGAAGCCCGATGCTGATCGACCCCGCGTCCGAGCGCGGTGCCCACGCCCTGGAGCGACTGGAGCGCGACCGGATCGCCTGGCTCACCTCCGTCACCCCGGACGGCCAGCCGCAGACGCTGCCCGTGTGGTTCCTGTGGGAGGACGGAGAGCTCCTCATCTACTCGTTCAAGCGCGCGGTGCGCAACCGGAACATCGCCCACAACCCGCGGGTGTCGTTTCACCTCGCCGATGACGGCAAGGGCGACGACCTCGTGATCCTCGAGGGCGAGGCGCGGATCGATGCCTCGGCGCCGGCCGGCAAGGACAACCCGCCGTACCTGGCGAAGTACGGCGACTGGCTCGCAGAGTACGGCTGGACGCCCGAGTATTTCAGCGAGGAATACCCGGTCCAGATCCGGCTCCGCCCGACGAAGATCCGCGGCCTCTGACGGTGGATCGCACGGTCCTCCGTGCCGGGCTGCTCGCCGGGGGCGCGGCCGCGGCGGCGGCGACGGTCGGCCCCGTGCTCGACGCCGCCGTGGGCCGGATCGAGGGACACCTCTGCCGGGTCCACCGATCGGGTCCGTACCCCGCCTCCGAGCGCGCCCGGGCCCTCCACGCGACGATCCCGGTGACGGACCTCCACGCTGATTCGCTCCTGTTCGGCCGCGACCTCGCGGTCCGCGGGTCGCGGGCGCACGCCGACGTCCCGCGGCTGCTCGAGGGCGGCGTCGCGCTCCAGGTGCTCGCGGCGGCGACGCGGATCTCGCGCCACGTCAAGCTGACCGGCAACGACGATCGGGGCGACGACGTCCGCTGGCTCGCGATCGCCCAGCGCTGGCCGGTGCGGACGTGGTCCAGCCTCCTCGAGCGCGCGCGGCACCTGGCGGCCCGGGCACGCGACCTCGAGCGGCGCTCCGATGGTCGCTTCCGGGTGATCGCGACCCGCGACGACCTCGACCGCCTGCTCGCCGAGCGGGCCGCGGGCGCGAGGGTCGTGGGCGGGCTGCTCGCGATCGAGGGCGCGCAGGCGCTCGAGGGCGACCCGGAGCACGTCGGCGTCGCGTTCGAGGCCGGGTACCGGATGATCTCGCCGGCACACTTCTTCGACACTGCGTTCGGTGGCTCGGCGCACGGGGCGCGACGCGGCGGCCTCACGCCGCTCGGGCGCGACATGGTCGCCCGCATGGAGGCGCTCGGGATGGTCGTGGACGTGGCGCACGCGTCGGAGGCCACGATCGACGACGTGCTCGCCGTGGCGACGCGACCGGTGGTCGCCTCGCACACCGGCGTGCGCGGGACGTTCGATTCGCCGCGCAACCTGTCCGATGCGCAGCTGCGCGGGCTCGCCGCGACCGGGGGCGTGGTCGGGATCGGGTTCTGGGACGCCGCGACGGGCGGGAGCGACGCGGCCGCGATCGTGCGGGCGATCGGCCACGCGGTCGACGTGGCCGGCCCGGATCACGTCGCGCTCGGCTCGGACTTCGACGGCGCAGTGCCGACGCCGTTCGACGCGACCGGCCTGCCGATGCTCACCGACGCGCTGCTCTCGGCGGGGTTCGCGGAGCCGGTCGTGCGGGGCGTGATGGGCGAGAACGCGATCCGGGTGCTCCGGGCGGTGCTGCCGCCGGGGAGGGCCGTGCCCCTCTGCTAGCATCGCGGCTCTTCCTCCTCCCGCGACCGTCCCTTCCACGGCCGGCCGCCCTTCGGAGCACCCCTGTGACCACCTCCGTCCCCGACGACGTCCAGCCGGCGGTCGCCGCCCTCGACACGATCGTCTCGCTGGGCAAGCGCCGCGGCTTCTTCTTCCCCTCGAGCGGGATCTACGGCGGCATCAATGCGGTCTGGGACTACGGCCCGCTGGGCGTCGAGCTCAAGAACAACGTCAAGCGCGCCTGGTGGCGGGCGATGGTCCAGGAGCGCGACGACATCGTGGGTCTCGACGCGGGGATCCTCATGCACCCGCAGGTATGGGTGACGTCGGGCCACGTCGCGTCGTTCAGCGACCCGCTCGTCGAGTGCGCCACGTGCCACCGCCGGTTCCGGCTCGACGAGCTGCCGGGCGCCGAGGACCTGACCGCGACCGAGCTGCGTGACGAGGGGATCGTCGAGCGGCTCGGGCTCGTGTGCCCGGTGGACGGTGGCCCGCTGTCGCCGCCCCGCCGGTTCAACCTGATGTTCACGTCGCACATGGGGCCGGTCGAGGACGAGGGCTCGATCGTGTACTTCCGGCCGGAGACCGCCCAGGGCTCGTACGTGAACTTCAGGAACGTCCAGCAGAGCTCCCGGAAGAAGATCCCGTTCGGGATCGCGCAGATCGGCAAGTCGTTCCGGAACGAGATCTCGCCCGGCAACTCGCTGTTCCGGACGCGCGAGTTCGAGCAGATGGAGATGCAGTACTTCGTCCGCCCGGGCGAGCCGGCGTCGGCGGCGTTCGACGAGTGGCTGCCGCGGCGGCGCGCGTGGTACGAGGCGTACGGCGTCTCGCCCGAGCGGCTGCGAACGCGCGAGCACGCGCCGGACGAGCTGGCGCACTACGCGAAGAAGGCGGTCGACGTCGAGTACCGCTTCCCGTTCGGCTGGAAGGAGCTCGAGGGGATCCACAACCGGGGTGACTTCGACCTCGGCTCGCACGCGAAGGCATCGGGCGAGAACCTCGAGTACTTCGACCCCGCGACCGAGGAGCACTTCATCCCCTGGATCGTCGAGACCGCGGCCGGCGCGGACCGGGCGGCGTTCACGTTCCTCATCGACGCCTACCGGGAGGAGGAGGTGCGCGGCGAGAAGCGGGTCGTGCTCGGGCTGCACCCGGAGCTCGCTCCGTACAAGGTGGCCGTGCTGCCGCTGCTCAAGAAGCGTGCCGACGTGGTGGAGATCGCCCGCCGGCTGCGCGACGACCTCGCCCGCGACACGATGGCCGTGTACGACGACACGGCCGCGATCGGCAAGCTCTACCGGCGCCAGGACGAGATCGGCACGCCGTGGTGCGTGACCGTGGACGTCGAATCGACCGAGGACGGGGCGGTCACGGTTCGCGACCGCGACGCGATGACGCAGGAGCGGGTGCCGATCGAGGGCGTGAAGCGGCTCATCCTCGACCGGCTGGCGGCGGCGCGGCCGTAGCTCGGGGCTCGGCCCGCCGGATGCGACGGGCGGTGGCCGGGATCAGGCGGCTGTTGCCTCCGGCGCCGGCGGGTAGACCCCCCGCAGGTAGGCGTCGATCGCCGCGGCCGCGCGCTTGCCGTCGCCCATCGCAAGGATGACCGTAGCGGCGCCGCGCACGATGTCACCGCCCGCGAACACCCCGGGCAGGTTCGTCATGCCGTGCTCGTCGGTGGTGATGTAGCCCCACGCATTGACCGTGAGGTCCGACGCGCTCGCGGTCAGCAGCGGGTTCGAGCGCGTCCCGATCGCGACGACGACGATGTCGCACGGGATCGTGAACT
This sequence comes from Candidatus Limnocylindrales bacterium, assembly GCA_035699445.1. Classification (GTDB taxonomy): domain Bacteria; phylum Chloroflexota; class Limnocylindria; order Limnocylindrales; family CSP1-4; genus DASSPX01. The sequence goes on from DASSPX010000072.1 coordinate 26,347, forward strand.
CCGAGCCTGGCACTTCCACTGGCCGTCGCCGTCCCGATTCGTCCGGCTCGCCCAGCGCCATCCGGAGGCACCGCAGGCCCGTCACCCAGCGCTCGTCGTTCCCGACCACCTCGACCGGCGCGACCTGGAGCTCGAACCGGATGCCTTCCTGCTCGGCGTGGTGGACCTCCTCCACGCGTGCGGGGAGCTCGTCGCGGCCACGCCGGTAGACGATCGTGGCTTCGCTCGCGCCCAGCCGGCGCGCAGTCCGCACCGCGTCCATCGCGACGTTGCCGCCGCCGACGACCACGACCCGCTGGCCGTGGAGGATCGGCGTCTCGGCGTCGGGCTGGTAGGCGCCCATGAGGTTGATGCGCGTGAGGTACTCGTTCGCCGAGTACACGCCCTTGAGGTTCTCGCCGGGCACGTTCATGAACACCGGCAGGCCCGCGCCGACGGCGAGGAACACGGCGTCGAACCGCTCCCGCAGCTCGGCGAGCGTCCAGGTCCGGCCGATGATCGCGTTTGCCTCGAATTCGACGCCCGCCGCGCGCAGCCGGTCGACCTCGGCCTGGACGATGTCCTTCGGCAGCCGGAACTCGGGGATGCCGTACACGAGCACGCCGCCCGGGGCGTGGAACGCCTCGAACACGGTGACCTGGTGCCCGGCCTTCGCCAGCTCGCTCGCCGCCGTGAGCCCGGCGGGGCCCGACCCGACCACCGCGACTCGCTTCTCGCTGACCGGCCGCGGCTCGCCGTTCCTCGCCTCGGGGTGGGCCATCGCCCAGTCCGCGACGTAGCGCTCGAGCCAGCCGATCGCCACCGAGTCACCCTTCTTCCCGCGCAGGCACAGCCCCTCGCACTGCTTTTCCTGCGGACAGACGCGCCCGGTCACGCAGGGGAGGGCGTTGTCGTCAAGGAGCGAGTCGGCCGCGCCGGCAAGATCGCCGTCCCGCAGCCGGGCGATGAACCGCGGGATGTTCACACGCACCGGGCAGCCGTCGATGCACTTCGGGTTCTTGCACTGCAGACAGCGCTCGGCCTCGATGAACGCGAGCTGCTCGGTGAGCCCGAGATTGACCTCGGTGAAGCTCGTGGCACGAACGGCGGCGTCCTGCTCGGGCATCGACACCCGCTCGATGAGCATCCGCTCCTTCGGGCTGACGGCCGGATGCTCGCCACGCGCGATGCGCCGGATGAGGTCGCGGACGGTCTCGGGATCGGGTGGTGTGGCCGGGGCAGGGGTGCGCTTCACGGTGTCGGTCATCGCGCGGCGACCTCGGGGACGCGCCCGGCGGCGAGCGCGGGGATGCGACACGCCTCGCGACGCTCCATGGCCGCCTGCTCGAATGCGCGGTACGTCGTCAGGCGGTCCATGAGCAGGGCGAAGTCGACCGCGTGGCCGTCGAACTCGGGGCCGTCGACGCAGGCGTAGCGGGTCTCGTCGCCGACGCTGACCCGGCAGCCGCCGCACATCCCGGTGCCGTCGACCATGATCGCGTTGAGCGAGACCTGGGTCGGGACGCCGTAGCCGCGGGTCAGCTCGCTGACCGCGCGCATCATCGGCACCGGGCCGACCGCGTAGACGGCGTCGATGCCGCCCGCCTCCAGGAGGTCGCGAAGCGCCTCCGTGACGAAGCCCGGCCGGCCGTAGCTGCCGTCGTCGGTGCAGCTGACGACCGTGCCCGCGCGGGCGAGGTCGTCCTCGAGGATCACCCACTCGCGGGATCGCCCGCCGATGACGCTCGTGACGGCGACGCCGCGGCGGGCGAGCTCCTGGGCGATCGGCAGGATGACCGCGGTGCCGACGCCCCCGCCGACGCACACCGCGCGTCCGGCCTCGAGCAGCTCGGTCGGTCGGCCGAGGGGCCCCGCGACGTCCGAGATCGCCTCCCCGACGTCGAGCTCGCACAGGTCGGTCGTGCTCTTGCCGACCGACTGGATGACGAGCGAGATCGTCCCGGCGCGGGGATCCGCGTCGGCGATCGTGAGCGGGATCCGCTCCGCGCCCGGTCCCAGCCGCACGATGACGAACTGGCCGGGCCTGCGGACCGCCGCGATCCGGGGAGCCTCGAGGTCGAGGCGGGTCACGTTCGGGGAGAGCTGGGTGCGCGCGACGATCGGATGCATGGCCCTCGGACGGTGCGAGTTCTCCGCACCGGATCGTGCGATGGAGCGGGGTGGGCGGCCACCCGTCCTCCGGCCCTCGCGGGGCGTGCCGAACGTCACGAGGTTGGAGGACTCGCGCCGGGGGCGCGCGGTTTGCTGGCTGAGCCGCCGGGCGTTCCACCGGCTGACTGGCCCGCCGTCTGGCGCGTGTGGCGTGCCAAACGGCGACGGAGACGGCCGATTCGCGCCTTGAGGTGGGCCCGCGGAAGGCTTCCGTCATCAGGGTGAGCCGCCAGCGGTGCCATGGACGGCCGGGCGCGGTGCGGACGTTCGCCCGCGCCCGGGAGCGCTAGGCGCGGTCCGCCGTGTCGCCAGCGCCGACCCCCGCCTCGGCGACCTGCTTCCCCTTCGGCCAGTAGAGCTCCTTCTTCACGTGGAACTCCGGGAAGCCGCGGTCCATGAGGATCCGCTCGACGTTGAGGATCATCTCCGGGTTGCCGCAGATGTACACCACCGTCTGCTCCGGATCGAGGCGGAGGTGCCGCACGACGTCGCCCACGTTCGCCTCCACCCGCCCGGTCCGGCCGGTCCAGCCCGCGTTGCGCGGGTCGCTCGGGCGCGAGACCGTCGGCACGTAGGTCACAGGGTAGGTCCCGTCGCGCTCCCAGCCCTCGAGGAGCTCGCGATAGCCAAGCTCGTGCTCGTACGACACGCCGTTGAGCATCACGGTGCGGCGCGGCCGGCCGTCGCGCATCGTCTGGCGGATCATCGAGATGAACGGCGCGATGCCCGTCCCCGTGGACACGTACAGGTGCGTCCGGTCGTCGTCTGGCTCGAGCATGAACCGGCCCTTGGGCCCGATCATCCGCATCCGGTGGCCCACCGGCAGCCGCCATAGCGCGGTCGTGAACCGGATCACCGGCACGAGGCGCACGTACAGCTCGTAGCCCTCCTCGCCTGCCACGGCGGGCGCCGACGCGACGGAGTACGGCCGCTGGAGCATCCGGTCGTCGACGACCACCCCGGTCGTCATGTACTGGCCCGGCTCGAACGGCGTCGGGTCGCCGTCGAACTTCACCCAGAAGTAGGCCAGGTCGTCCGTCTGGTCGACGCGCCGGACCAGGGTCGCGTTGTACTGGGGAGCATCCGCGGCGATCTGCCGGCGGTCCTCGTCGTGATGGGGCATCGCCGCCAGTGTAGCCGCGACGCCGGGCCGGCCGACCGGGACGACGGGGAGCGTTCGGGTTGCGGCCCGGTCGCATGACCGCACCGCGGACCGGCCCCGGTCGCATCGCGACCCAGTCGCAACCCGGGGCCGGAAGAGCCGGCGGGTACAATCGGCACGATCCCCGAACGTCCGAGCGGGCCCGTGCCCGCCCTTCGACCCGCAGGAGCCGCCCAATGGCCGACACCCTCACCCGTTCCTCGACCGACCGCGCCCATCGGGCCGCCAAGCGCTACATCTACGCGTGGGGCGAGGGCACGGCCGAAGGCGACGGGTCGATGCGCGACCTGCTCGGCGGCAAGGGCGCGGGACTCGCCGAGATGACGATCGCCGGCCTGCCGACGCCGCCGGGCTTCACGATCACCACCGAGGCGTGCAACGACTACTTCGCCAACGGCGAGCAGCTCCCGGAGGGCCTCTGGGAGGACGTCGTCGAGGCGACGCACGAGGTGGAGCGCCGCTCCGGCAAGGGGTTCGGCGACCCCGCCAACCCGCTGCTCGTCTCGGTCCGCTCCGGCGCAAAGTTCTCGATGCCCGGGATGATGGACACGGTCCTCAACCTGGGGCTCAACGACGAGACCCGGGCCGGGCTCGCGCGTCTCACCGACAACGAGCGCTTCGCCTGGGACGCGTACCGGCGCTTCATCGCGATGTTCGGCCGGATCGTCATGGGCGTCGACGGACGGAAGTTCGACGACCCGCTGGAGGCGAAGAAGGCGGCCACCGGCGCGACGACCGACGCGGACCTCCAGCCGGACGCGCTGCGCGAGCTCGTCGAGACGTTCAAGGGCACCGTCCGCGCCGAGACCGGGCGCGACTTCCCCACCGATCCGTGGGAGCAGCTCGACCTCGCGATCAAGGCCGTGTTCGCGTCGTGGTTCGGCGAGCGCGCCCGCTCCTACCGCGACTACAACCGGATCCCGCACGACCTCGGCACGGCGGTCAACGTCGTCACGATGGTGTTCGGGAACATGGGCGAGGACTCGGGCACGGGCGTCGCGTTCACCCGCAACACGTTCAACGGCGCGAAGGAGCTGTACGGCGAGTACCTCACGAACGCCCAGGGCGAGGACGTCGTCGCCGGCATCCGCACGCCCAAGGACATCAGCCACCTGCGCGAGGACCTGCCGCAGGCGTACGACGAGTTCCTGAAGATCGGCGAGCGGCTCGAGCGCCACTACCGCGACGTCCAGGACCTCGAGTTCACGATCGAGCGCGGCAAGCTGTGGATGCTCCAGACCCGGTCCGCGAAACGCACCGCCGCCGCAGCCGTGAAGATCGCCGTCGACATGGTCCAGGAGGGCCTGATCTCGAAGGAGGAGGCGGTCGGGCGGATCGAGCCCGCCCAGGTCGACCAGCTGCTGCGCCGCCAGTTCGAGGAGACCGCGCGACGGAACGCCGCCGTGATCGCATCGGGGCTCAACGCCTCGCCGGGGGCCGCCGTCGGCCGCGCCGTGTTCCACTACCGGGACGCCGTGGCGTGGGTCGAGCGCGGGGAGCGGGTGATCCTCGTACGCGAGGAGACCTCGCCTGACGACTTCCCGGGCATGGCGGTCGCGGAAGGGATCCTGACCGCCAAGGGTGGCGCGACCTCCCACGCGGCGATCGTCGCGCGCCAGATCGGCAAGCCGTGCGTCGCCGGGTCGGAGGAGCTCCACGTCGACGGCGACGCGAAGCACGCCCGGAGCCGGCTCACCGGCCTCGAGATCCACGAGGGGGACTGGATCTCGATCGACGGCTCCACCGGCCAGGTGCTCCAGGGTGAGCTGCCGACGGTGGAAGCCCGGTTCGAGGACCAGCCCGAGCTGCGCACGATCCTCGGCTGGGCCGACGAGCTGCGCCGGATGCAGGTCTGGACCAACGCCGACAAGCCCGAGGAGGCCGCCCAGGCGCGCGCCTACGGGGCCCAGGGCATCGGCCTCTGCCGCACCGAGCACATGTTCCGCGAGGGCGAGCGGCTGGACATCGTCCGCTCGGCGATCCTCATCGCGAGCCACGCGACGTGGGCGAAGGCACGCGCCGCCGACGGCGAGGAGCTGTCCGCCGAGGACCGCGCGACGGTCGCCCGCTTCGATGAGGCGATGGGCAAGCTCGAGGTGCTTCAGCAGGGCGACTTCGAGGGCATCTTCCGGGCCATGGACGGGCTGCCGGTCGTCATCCGGCTCATCGACCCGCCGCTCCACGAGTTCCTGCCCAACCGCGACGAGCTCATCGAGCGGGTGGCGAAGTACGAGGCCACGGGCACGCCGGAGACGGACCCCGACTACCGCACCGCGCGGACGCTGCTCCAGGCGGCGACGGCGATGCGTGAGCAGAACCCGATGCTCGGGCTTCGCGGCTGCCGCCTGGGCCTGATGATCCCGGACTTCGTGAAGATCCAGACCCGCGCGATCCTCAACGCGCAGATCGCGGTGAAGAAGGCGGGCGGCAACCCGATCGCGAAGATCATGATCCCGCTCGTCGGCCACGTGAACGAGCTCGCCGCGACCCGGGCCCTGCTCGAGGCGGAGGCGGATGCGATCGCCTCGGCCGCGGGCGTGGACGTCGACTACAAGTTCGGCACGATGATCGAGGTGCCGAGAGGCGCGCTGACGGCCGACGAGATCGCCCGCGAGGCCGACTTCTTCAGCTTCGGCACGAACGACCTGACGCAGATGACGTTCGGCTACTCGCGCGACGACGCCGAGGGCGGCTTCCTGCTCAAGTACGTCGAGGACAAGATCCTGCCCGTCAACCCGTTCCAGACGCTCGACGACGCGGTGGCCGACCTGATGAAGACGGCCGTCGACAAGGGCCGCTCGACGAAGCCGGATCTCGAGCTCGGGATCTGCGGCGAGCACGGCGGGGACCCGGACTCCATCGCGAAGTGCGAGCGGATCGGGCTCGACTACGTGTCCTGCTCGCCGTTCCGGGTCCCGGTGGCCCGTCTTGCCGCCGCCCACGCGGCGATGGCCGGCGGGTTCCGGGACAAGTAGCCGCTCGCCCGAGTTACGCCCAGGGGAGCACCACCACCTTCAGCCCGCGCCGGTCCGCGAGCGCATCGAACGCCTCGGCCGCTTCGGCCAGCGGATAGCGATGGGTGACGAGGTGCCGCAGGATGACCGTGCCGCCGGCCACCAGCGCGACGGCACGCTCGAGGTCGCCGGCCTCCATTCGTCGGGACAGCAGGAGCGCGAGCTCCTTGCGCCGTGCGGCGGACGCCGGGAACGACGTCCGGTCCCCCTCGGGGATGCCGACCAGCACGATCCGTCCTCCGGGCCGCGTGGCGCGGATTGCCTGCTCGAGCCCGGCGTCAGTGCCAGAGCACTCGAAGGCGACGTCAACCTGCACGCTCGCGACCGTGCCGGGGCCGTGACCGCCGATCGCCTCGATCGGCTTCGCGCCCATCGTCCGGGCCGCGGCAAGGCGGTGGGGGAGCGGGTCGCTGGCGATGATGTCGACGACGCCCTGCGCACGCAGGACCGCGACCACGGCGAGGCCGATTGGCCCGACCCCATGGACGCCGGCGCTCGTGGCAGCACGCGCACCGGCGAGGTCGACGGCATGGAGCGCGACGCCGAGCGGCTCGAGCAGCGTCGCCTCCTCGTCCCCGATCCCGTCGGGAATGGGATGGCAGCGGGCCGACGGCCAGGCCAGCCACTCCCGCAGGCCACCGTCGGTCGGAGGGAACCCCGCGAACCGGATCAGCGGGCAGAGCCGGCCCCGCCCTGCAAGGCACAGCTCGCACCGACCACAGGGATCGGCCGGGTCGACGGCGACCCGCTCGCCGGCGCGGGCGCCGCCCTCGATGACCCCGATGAGCTCGTGTCCGGGGACGAACGCGCCCGCGAGCACGCTCTCGCCGATCGACCCCTCCTCGAACCAGTGGCGATCGGACCCGCACAGCCCGACCGCCGTCACGCGGACGAGGACCTCTCCGCGTCCGGGATCCGGGACGGGCGGTCGCTCGTGGTGAAGACGAAGGTCGCGCCGCCCGTGGAGGCGGACGACCCGGGCGAGTTCCGGCGGGTGCACCAGCCCGACCGTGCGGTTCGGCGTTGCCGGATCAGGCCTCCCTGGCCTTGCTCGCAACGTCGACGTAGACGAACACGAGGAGCACGAGCGCCTTGATCACGAACTGGTAGTCGATCGGGATCGACATGATCCCCATGCCGATGTTCAGCAGGCCGAAGAAGAGCGCCCCGATGACGGTCCCGGCAACCGTCCCGATCCCGCCGTACGCGGACGCTCCACCGACGAAGGTGGCCGCGATGACGTCGAGCTCGAACCCGTAGCCGGCCTTCGGTGTGGCGGAGTTGAAGCGAGCCGCGATGATGATCCCGCCGAGGGCCGCGAGCACACCCATGTTCGCGAACGTCAGGAACACCATCCGCTTGCTGTTCACGCCCGACAGCATCGCCGCCTTGGCGTTCCCGCCGACCGCATAGATCCGTCGACCGATCACGGTCCGCAGCGTGAGGAACATGTAGCCGCCGATGAGCAGGAACGCGAGGAGGGCGACGACGGGCAGGCCCTTGTAGCCGGCAAGTCGATAGGCGATGAACATCACGCCGAGGACGAGCAGGAAATTCCGGACGACGAACTGCCGGCGAGGCGTCACGGTGAAGCCGTATGCCAGCTGCTGCACCCGCGAGCGATACGCGAGGAGCACGAGGACGGCCGACAGGGCGACCCCCAGGAGGAGCGTCGTGAGCTGGAGCGGCCCGCCGCCCAGCGGCAGCACGATCGGGCCCAGGGCGATGTCGGTCGCGCCGAATGGATCGGGGACGGCCCCGATCACTTCGGGGATGAAGCCCGAGGAGATCGCGCGGAAGCTCTCCGGGAACGGCCCGACGGGTTGCCCGCCCAGCATCCAGAGCGTGGCCCCGCGGAACAGGAGCATGCCGGCGAGCGTGACGATGAACGAGGGCACCCCGAGATACGCCACCCAGAAGCCCTGCCACACCCCGATGAGACCGCCCGCGGCCAGCGTGAGCGCGATCGCGAGGATCGGGTCGAGACCCGCCGAGACCATGAGCACGGCGACGATCGCCCCGAGGAAGCCCGCGACCGAGCCGACCGAGAGGTCGATGTGGCCGATCACGATGACGAGCAGCATCCCGAGCGCCATGACGAGGATGTAGCCGTTCTGGAGGAAGAGGTTCGTGACGTTGAGCGGCTTGAGCATCACGCCGGCCGTCGTGAGCTGGAAGAAGGCGACGGCGATCAGCAGCGCCAGCAGCATCCCGGACTGACGGGCGTTGCCGACCAGTCGGAGGAGCGCGCTGGCGGGGGCCCGTCCGGACCCCTGCGCTGTCCGGATGGGTGCGGCGGTTTCGCTCTGCGCGTTCACAGAATCACTTCCTCGGCTCCGGCGCGGGCCAGACTCATGATCGCCCGCATGATCGCCTCCTGGGACGCCTCCGCGGCCGTCATCTCGGCGGCGATCCTCCCCGCCGCCATGACGTAGATCCGATCGGAGACCCCCAGGACCTCGGGCAGCTCGGACGAGATGATGATGATCGCCTTCCCCTCTGCGGCCAGACGATTGATGATCGTGTAGATCTCGTACTTGGCACCGACGTCGATTCCACGCGTCGGCTCATCGAGGATGAGCACGTCCGGGTTCGCGAACAGCCACTTCGAGAGGACGACCTTCTGCTGGTTGCCGCCGGACAGGTTCACCGCGAGCTGCTTCACGCTCGGCGTCTTGATGCCGAGGCTGTCACGGAACTCGTTGGCGACCTTGATCTCCTTGGGCGGGATGAGCACCCCCGAGTTCGAGACACCCTCGAGGTGGGCGAGCGTGATGTTCGTCTTCACGTCGTTCATCAGCACGAGGCCGTAGGTCTTGCGGTCCTCGGTGACATACGCGATCCCGTGCGCCACCGCCCTGGGGATGGTGCTGACGTCGATCTCGCGGCCGTTCTTCAGGACCTGGCCCGAGACGAATCGCCCCCAGGAGCGTCCGAAGACGCTCATCGCAAATTCGGTCCGGCCGGCACCCATGAGCCCCGCGATGCCCACCACCTCGCCCGCCCGGACGTTGAGGGTGACGTCGTTGATGACCATCCGGTCCTCGTAGATCGGGTGCGCGACCCGCCAGTTCCGCACCTCGAAGGCGACCTCGCCGACGTCGACCTGACGAGGCGGAAATCGGTGCGTGAGGTCGCGACCGACCATCCCCTGGATGATCCGGTCCTCGCTCACGTGGCCGCCTCGAGCGTCGAGCGATTCGATCACGGCACCGTCCCGCAGGACGGTGATCGTGTCGGCGATGGCCTCGACCTCCTTGAGCTTGTGCGAGATGAGCACGCACGCGATGCCGTTGGAGCGGAACTCGCGCAGGAGGCCGAGGAGCTTCTGGCTGTCGTTCTCGTTCAGGCTGGACGTGGGCTCGTCGAGGATGAGCAGTTCGACGTTCTTCGTCAGCGCCTTGGCGATCTCGACCAGCTGCTGCTTGCCGACGCCGAGCCGACGCACGGGCGTGTCGGGGGTCTCATCGAGACCCACCTTGCGGAGCAGCTCGATCGCGCGGTGGTGCGAGGCGCTCCAGCTGATGACACCGCGCGCAGCCTGCTCGTTGCCGAGGAAGATGTTCTCGGTGATGGAGAGCTGAGGAACCAGGGCGAGCTCCTGGTGAATGATCACGATCCCGCGCTGCTCGCTGTCCGGGACGCCGTGGAACCGGCACTCCTCGCCCTTGAAGAAGAACTGCCCCTCGTAGCTGCCGTACGGGTAGACGCCGCTCACGACCTTCATCAGGGTCGATTTGCCGGCCCCGTTCTCGCCGACGAGCGCGTGGATCTCGCCGGGCCGGACCGAGAAGCTGACGTTGTTGAGCGCCCGCACGCCGGGGAAGACCTTCGTGATGCCGCGCATCTCGAGGAGGGCATCGCTCACGGCTGCCGTGGTCCTTCCCCTGGTCAGGCAGTTCGATGAGAAGACGGAGCGCGAGTGTAACGTGGAGGAGAGACGCCGTACACCCGCGCTCCGGTGGCTTGGGCCGGGCTAGATGCCGACTTCCTCGGCCGTGTAGTACCCGGTGTCGACGAGGGCCTCCTTGACGTTGTCCTTGGTCACGGAGACGACGGGCAGCAGGTACGACGGCACGACCTTCACGCCGTTTTCGTACGTCTCCGTGTCGTTGACCTCGACCGTCTCGCCCTTCAGGAACTGGTCGACCATCTTGGCCACCTGGGCCGCGAGCAGGCGCGTGTCCTTGAACACCGTCGACGTCTGCTCGCCCGCGAGGATCGACTTGACCGACGGAAGCTCCGCGTCCTGGCCGGTGACGACGGGCGCCGGCTTGTCGGGCGTGTAGTAGCCCACCTGCTTGAGCGATGCGATGACGCCGCGGCTGATCCCGTCATAGGGGGACAGGACCGCGTCGAGACGCTTGTCCGCGTAGTGGGTGGCCAGGATCGTGTCAAGACGTGCCTGCGCCGCGGCGCCGTCCCAGCGCAGCGTCCCGACCTCGTTCGGGAACTCGGTCTGTCCGCTCTGGACGACGAGCACACCGCTGTCGATGTACGGCTGCAGGATCGACATCGCCCCCCGGAAGAAGAACCCGGCGTTGTTGTCGTCCGGTGATCCGGCGAACAGCTCGATGTTGAACGGACCGGTCTGGTTCTCCAGGTCGAGCGACTCCACGATCGAGCCGGCCTGGGCGACGCCGACGTCGAAGTTGTCGAACGCCGCGTAGTAGTCCACGTTCGGGCTGTTTCGAATCAGGCGGTCGTAGGCGAAGACCTTGATGCCGGCGTCGGCGGCCTTCTGGAGCGTATCGGTGAGGGTCGTGCCGTCGATCGCGGCGATGACGAGCACCTTCGCGCCCTTGGTGATCATGTTCTCGACCTGGGAGACCTGGGTCGGGATGTCGTCTTCCGCGAACTGCAGGTCGGTCTCGTAGCCCAGCTCGGTGAGCGACTTCACGAGGTTGTCGCCGTCGGAGATCCACCGAGCGGAGGACTTCGTCGGCATCGCGATCCCGACCAGGCCGCCGCCACCTGTTGCGGCCGTCTCCGCGGGTTGGGACTGTCCCGGCTCTGCGGTGCCCTGACCGGGCGAGGCACCACCGCCGCTGCACGCAGCGACGACGAGGGCTGCGGCCACGACGGCCGCCGACAACAGCTTCTTCATCGGTGCGCTGGCTCCTCCGCGTGGCGGGCCCCAACGGCCCTGCTTCTCATGTCCGGCACCCTGGTGACCCGCAGGACACGTTCGAGGACACCGTTATCGTTCCCGTGAACGATAACGGCGATCCTAGGGCCGCGGTACAGGCGCGTCAAGTCCCCGACGTCCCCGAACCGGGCCCCGACGACCTCGCTGAGGGTTCACGGCACCCGGCCCGCTCAGAGGCCGGTTGCGAGATGCCAGTAGAGATCGCTCCACCGCAGCTGGTCCCGCAGCGCATCCAACCGCGTGTCGGCGTCGATCGCGAGGAACTCCACACCACACATGGCCGCAAAGTCGCGCAGCTGGTCCATGGTGACCGCGTACGCGAGGCTCGTGTGGTGCGAGCCCCCCGCGTGGATCCACGCCGCGGCGCTCGTGCGCAGGTCCGGGCGCGGACGCCACACGGCACGGGCGACCGGCAGCCGCGGCAGTGGCTCCGGGGGATCGATCACGTCGACGGCGGCCGCGACGATCCGGAAGCGCGAGCCCATGTCGGTGATGCACGTCGCGACGGCCGCGCCCGGGCGGGCGTTGAACACGAGACGCACCGGGTCTGCCTTGCCGCCGATCGCAAGCGGGTGGATCTCCAGCCGTGGACGCTTCGCGGCGATGGACGGGCAGACCTCGAGCATGTGGGCACCGAGGACCAGATCGTCTCCCGCCAGGTGGTAGGTGTAGTCCTCCATGAACGACGCGCCGCCCTCGAGGCCCGCCGACATCAGCTTCGTCGCTCGGACCATCGCCGCCGTCTTCCAGTCGCCCTCGCCGCCGAAGCCGTAGCCGTCGGCCATCAGGCGCTGGACCGCCAGGCCGGGCAGCTGTCGGAGCCCGTGCAGGTCCTCGAACGTATCGGTGAACGCGACGAACGGGCCGCTGGCGAGAAACCGGCGGAGCCCGAGCTCGATCCGCGCGGCATCCCGGAGGCTCTCCGCCCTGTCGCCCCCGGGCCGGAGCTCGGGCACGACGTCGTAGCTGCCCAGGTACTCCTCGATCAGTCGATCGACGTCGCCGTCAGAGGCGTCATCGACGAGCCGCGCGAGATCGCCGACGCCCCACGTGTTGACGCTGAATCCGAGTCGGCGCTGGGCCTCGACCTTGTCGCCCTCCGTGACCGCGACCCCGCGCATGTTGTCTCCGAACCGGGCGATGCGGCCGGTTGCCCAGTCCTGCCGGGCCGACGCGACACGCGTCCACGCGCCGATCTCGCGCTGCACGCGTTCGTCCTGCCAGTGGCCCACGACGACCTTCCGCTCGAGCCGCAGGCGGGCGGTCAGGAACCCGAACTCCCGGTCGCCGTGCGCGGCCTGGTTCAGGTTCATGAAGTCCATGTCGATCTCGGCCCACGGGATCTCGCGGTTGTACTGCGTGTGAAGGTGCAGGAACGGCTTCCGGAGCGCCTGCAGGCCTGCGATCCACATCTTTGCGGGCGAGAACGTGTGCATCCAGGTGACGAGGCCGATGCATTGCGGCGCGCTGTTCGCCTCGTCAGCAAGCCGCAGGATCCCGTCCGGTTCCGTGAGCAGCGGCCTGGACACGACCCGCACGGGGATGTGGGGCGACTCGCCGAGAGCCGCCGCGATGCCGCGGGCGTGTTCCTCGACGGTCCGCAGGGCATCGGGCCCGTAGAGATGCTGGCTGCCGGTGACGAACCACACCTCGTACGCGCTGAGGTCGATCACGGGCGACTCCTGTCCCCGACCGCCGTCGCGGCCGGCTGGGCGTGGCCTACTGGCCGTAGACGGTGGTGTAGCGGGTATGAAGCTGGTCCACGACGTCCTGTGGGAGGACATCGGGCTGGCCGAGCTGCAGCGCCAGCCAGACCGTCGCCGCCACGTCCTCGGTCATGACCGCTGCCTTCACGGCGGCCACTGCGCTCGGCCCGATCGTGAACACGCCGTGGCTCCTCAGCAGGATGGCGGGCGAGCGCCCGATCGCCTCGACCACGAGGCGGCCGATGCCCTCGTCACCGATCGCGGCGAACCCCGCGCACGGGATCTCACCCCCGAACTCGTCGGCCTGTGCGGTCAGGTAGACGGGGATCGAGCGGCCGACCGCGGCGAACGCCGTCGCGTGGCGGGAGTGGGTGTGGACGACGCCGTTGACGTCCGGGCGGTGACGGTAGATGTACAGGTGGCTCGCCGTGTCCGAGCTTGGCTTGTGCGTTCCCTCGACGACGACCCCGTCGAGGTCGAGCACGACCATCGACGCTGCGTCGAGATCGTCATACCGCACGCCGGACGGCTTGATCGCGACCAGCCCGGTCGCGGGATCACGCGCGCTCACGTTGCCGCCGGTCCACGTGACGAGCCCGTTCGCCGGCAGCTCGCGGTGGAGGCGGACGAGTTCCTCCCGCAGGGCTCGCAGCTTCATGCGACGGCCTCCGTGCCGCCCGGCGGGGCGGCAGCGCGTGCATCGGCGCGCAGTCGCCGCAGCGTCTTCATGACGTCGTTGCCGCCGCGGCCGAAGTAGTCGTGCAGCCGGACATACTCCCGGTACAGAACGTCGTAGACCTCCGTGTTCTCCGGGATGGGCGTATACGCCTGGGGAGACAGGTGCGCCATCGCCCTGCTGGCCTCCTCGATCGTCGCCCAGCCGCCAGCGGACGGGCCGGCGGCGACCGCGCCGAACATCGCGGAACCGAGCGCAGGCGTCTGTTCCGATCCCGCCAGCCTGAACGTCCTGCCCGTGACGTCGGCATAGATCTGCATGATCAGCGGGCTCTTCTGCGTCAGGCCGCCAGCGGCGATCACCTCGTGGACGGGCACGCCGTGGCTCTCGAAGGCTTCGATGATCACGCGGGTCCCGAAGGCCGTCGCCTCGATGAGCGCCCGGTAGATCTCGGGCGCGGTCGTGGCCAGACTGGCCCCGAGCAGCAGCCCGCCAAGGTCCGCGTCGACGAGCACGCTCCGGTTGCCGTTCCACCAGTCGAGCGCGAGCAGGCCGGACTCCCCGGGCCGGAGTCGTCCCGCGTGCTCCTGCAGGAGGGCGTGGATGTCCATCCCGCGGTCGCGCGCTTCGCTGGCGTAGCGTTCCGGCACGGCGTGCTCGACGAACCACGCGAAGTGGTCGCCCACGCAGCTCTGGCCCGCCTCGTAGCCGAAGAAGCCGGGCAGGATCCCGTCCTCGACGTAGCCACAGATGCCCGGGACGACGCGCTCCTCGCGGGATAGCACCATGTGACACGTGCTCGTGCCCATGATCGCCACCATCCGGCCGGGCTCGACGACGGTCGCCGCCGGGACGGCGACGTGCGCGTCCACATTGGCGACCGCGACCGCGGTGCCAGGCAGCAGCCCGGTCCACGCGGCGGCCTCCTGGGTCAGCCCGCCGGCTCGCTGGCCCATCGTCGAGATGTCCCGACGCATCTTCGCGTCGACAATGTCCGCCAGCTTCGGGTCGAGGGCCTCGAAGTACGCGCGATCGGGAAACCCATCGCGCTTCGACCACAGCGCCTTGTAGCCGGCGGTCGTGGCATTGCGCGTCTCGATGCCGGTCAGCCGCCAGACGATCCAGTCGGCGGCTTCGATGAGACGGTCGGCGGCCTGGTACACCTCCGGCGCCTCATCGAGGATCTGCAGGGCCTTGCTGAAGAACCACTCGGAGCTGATCCGGCCGCCATACCTCGGCAGCCACGGCTGGCGAAGCGCGGCCGCCGTCTCGTTGATCCGGTCGGCCTCCGGCTGCGCGGCGTGGTGTTTCCAGAGCTTGACCCAGGCGTGCGGGTTCGCCCGAAATTCGGGCAGCGTCGCGAGCGGCGTGCCGTCGGCCTTCGTCGGGAGCATCGTGCACGCCGTGAAGTCGATCCCGAGCCCGATGACCTGCGCTGGGTCGACCCCGGCTTCGCGGAGCACGGCGGGAACCGTCGTCCGTAGCACCTCGAGGTAGTCGTCGGGATCCTGGAGCGCCCAGTCGGGGTCGAGCGGCACGTCGCGATCGGGGAGCGGGAGGCGCTCATCGATCACGCCATGGCGGTAGGCGTGGACGGCTGTGGCGAGTTGGCGGCCATCCGCCACGTCGACGAGCAGCGCGCGCCCGGACTCGGAGCCGAAGTCAACGCCGATTGCGTACGTGGTACGGTCCTCCGGAGGCCGTCGTCCTGGGGGTGGTGTGCTGCGCCAGCGGCACGTTCGGGCGCGTGGGGGTGGACGACCGTTATCGTTCCCGCTAACGTTCACACTACCACACCACCGCAACCGTGCAACGCGGTGAGACGACGGCCGAGGTCCCCGTGCCAGCTCACGCCAGGGTCACCATCAAGGAGATCGCCCGGATGACGGGGGTCTCCACCCAGACCGTGTCCCGCGTGATCAACAAGCGGCCGGACGTCGCGCCCGCGACCCGAGCCGCCGTGGAGGCGGCGATCGCCGAGGTCGGGTTCCACCCCAGCGCGGTCGCACGAAGCCTCGTCCAGCGGCGCTCGAACATGATCGGCGTGCTCGCGGCAGGTCTGCGCTACTTCGGGGTCGCCCAGACCCTCAACGGGATTTCCGAGCAGGTCGAGTCGGCCGGGTACTCAATCATCCTCAAGGAGCTGGCCGCCTTCGAGGTGCCGGACATCGTTCCGGTCATCGAGTCGCTTGTCGCCCATCGCGTCGAAGGGATCATCTTCGCGTCACCGCAGCTCGAGTTGAACGTCCGACATGCGCAGGAGCAGTTGCCGCCGTCCTGTCCCCCGATCGTCTTCCTGAAGGCCGAACCGTCGTCCGACTTCACGACGATCGGCATCGACAACCGCGACGGTGGCCGGCAGGCGACCGAACACCTCATCCGGCTGGGACGACGCCGGATCGGGCACCTCGCCGGGCCGCTCGAGTGGATGGAGGCCCGCGATCGGCGGGACGGCTGGATCGAGGCGCTGGAGGTCGCCGGGCTCGCGCGCGGCCCGCTCGCGTGCGGCAACTGGTCGTCGGAGAGCGGGGTGCGCGCATTCGCCGAGATCCTGGAGGTGGACCCGACGATCGACGGTCTGTTCGTCGCGAACGATCAGATGGCGCTGGGGGCGCTCCACGTCGCGTTCCGGCGTGGCATCCGGATCCCGGACGATCTGGCCGTCGTCGGCTTCGACGGGCTTCCGGAGGCTGCCGAGTTCAACCCGTCACTGACCACGATCCGCCAGCCGCTTCGAGAGCTGGGCAAGCTGGCGGTCGACGAGCTGATCGCGCGGATCGAGGAGCGACCCGGTCGCGGCGCCGGCTCGGCGCTGACCCTCCCCACCGAGCTGATCGTACGTGACAGCGCTCCATGGCCGATGCAGCCGGGGTCGACGCCGGTGCTCGCGACCGGCAGCGGTACCCCGGCGCCGTAGCCCCACGGAGCACGCATCGCGGGGGCCGCGATCGATACGATGGGTGCGCATGGCGTCCCCGCATCGCGTCCTGATCGTCGGCGGGGGGTTCGCCGGCCTGTACGCGGCGAAGGAGCTGGGCAGGGACGCGCGGATCGACGTCACGCTCGTCGACCGGCGGAACTTCCATCTGTTCCAGCCGCTCCTGTACCAGGTCGCGACGGGTGCGCTGTCGCCGGGCGAGATCGCGCAGCCACTCCGATCGGTGCTCCGCCGGCAGCGGAACACCACGGTGCTCCTCGCGGAGGCGACCGGGCTGGACCCGGAGCACCGGGTGGTCTCGTTCTCCGACGGCGGGCCGATCGAGTACGACACGCTCATCGTCGCGACCGGGTCGCGCCACCAGTACTTCGGCAACGACGCCTGGGCGCCGTTCGCGCCCGGGCTGAAGTCGATCGACGACGCGACCGAGATTCGCCGCCGGATCCTCATCGCATTCGAGGCGGCGGAGCGGGAGGGCAACCCCGAGCGCCGTCGCGAGTGGATGACGTTCGTCGTCGTCGGCGGCGGGCCGACCGGCGTGGAGCTCGCCGGCGCGCTGGCCGAGATCGCCGAGGACACGCTGCGGCACGACTACCGGTCGATCTATCCGCCCGATGCCGACATCGTCCTCGTGGAGGCGCTGGATCGCGTGCTGCCGTCCTATCCCGAGGGCTCGTCCGCGTCCGCGCGACGCCAGCTCGAGCGCCTGCGGGTCCACGTCCGGACGGGGACGCGCGTCGTCCACGTGGACGACCGCCGCGTGCGGGTGCAGGCTCCGGACGGCACCGAGGAGACGATCCCGACGCGCACCGTGCTCTGGGCGGCCGGCGTCCTCGCGTCGTCGTTCGTGCGCACCGTGGCCGCAGCGACCGGTGCCGAGACCGACGGCGCGGGGCGGATCCGCGTGACGCCGCAGCTGACGATCCCCGGGCGGCCGGAGATCTTCGTCGTCGGCGACGCCGCAGTGATGCCCTGGCCTGGTCATCCACAGGTGCCAGGTGTGGCGCAGGGCGCGATCCAGTCCGGCCGGTTCGCCGCCCGGACGGTCCGGCGACGCCTGGCCGGCGAGGCGACGGGTGCGTTCCGCTACCGGGACCGGGGTGACGTGGCGGTGATCGGGCGACTGCGCGGCGTGACGAACATCGGTTGGCTCGGGCCGTTCGGCCGGCAGAGCGGGTTCATCGCCTGGCTGCTGTGGCTGGGGATCCACATCGCGTACCTCATCGGGTTCGCGAACCGGATCGTCGTCGTCACCCGCTGGGCGTACAGCTTCGTCACCCGCGGCCGCTCGACGCGGCTGATCACCGGGTCGCCGCTCCTGCCGCCGATCGAGCACCCGGAGCCGCCGGCGTAGCGTCCGCCCCCCGGCCGGACCTCCGGGCCGGGTTCGCGCGTTGTGCCCCAACTCGAATCCGGGCGGCGGGAGCAATCCACCGGCTGCTTCCGCCGAGCGCCACCGTGGTTCGAGTTAGCCGGTGAAGCCGTTCAGCGCGGGTCGTGCTCGTGGACGACGACCTGGCGCAGCACCTCGCCCCGCCGGAGCGTGTCGAACGCGTCCTCGAGGTCCTCGAGCGGCAGGCGGCGGTCGATGAGCCGGTCGACCGGCAGCCGCCCGTCGAGGTAGAGGCGGCCGTAGCGCGGAAAGTCCGTCGCGGCCACCGCGAAGCCGTAGTTCGAACCGAGCAGGCGCCGGGAGCCGTCGACGAACGGGAACACGTCAAACGACGCGCGCTGCCCGAACGGCGTGAGCCCGACGAGCGTGACCGTCCCGCCCGGTGGCGCCGCCTCGATCGCAAGCTCGACGGTCGGCACCCGCCCGATCGCCTCGAGCACGTGGTCCGGGCCGCCGTCGGTCGCGTCGCGGATCGCGGCCACGGTGACGGCCGGGTCGTCGCCCGCCACGACGCCCGCGGTGGCCCCGAACGACCGGGCTCGCTCCACCTTCGCCGCCACGCGATCGACGGCCACGACGCTCACGGCACCCGCCAGCGCCGCGCCCATCACGCACGACATCCCGACGCCACCGAGCCCGATGACGACGACGCTCTCGCCCGGCCGGACCGCCGCCGTCTTCGTCACCGCACCGACGCCGGTCGACACGCAGCAACCGATCAGCGCGGCGACCTCCGCAGGGACGCCCTCGGGCATCGGGATCGCGGCGTCCACGGGCACGACGCTCCACGAGGCGAACGTCGCGATCCCGCAGTAGGGGAGGACCGGCGACCCGTCGGCACGGGCGAACCGCGAGGTGCCGTCCGGCATCGCGTGGCGGAGCGAGGACGACCCGGTGCACAGCCATTGCCGGCCCGCCTGGCACGCCCGGCAGCGGAGGCACGGCACGTACCACGAAAGGGCGACGGTGCGCCCCGTGAGCGCCGGGTCCACGCCCTCGCCGACCGCCTCCACGACGCCGGCCCCCTCGTGCCCGAGCGCGATCGACCCCGGGCGCGGCCAGTCGCCGTCGCGCACGTGGAGGTCGGAGTGGCACACGCCGGCGGCGAGCATCCGGACGAGCACCTCACCCGCCCGGGGCGGGGCGACGCCGAGCGCCTCGATCCGTGCCGCCTCGCCGGTGCGCTCGACGACGGCCGCCCGCGCGACCGTCACGCCGCCGTTTCCGCGGAATCCGCGAGCGGCATCTCCGCCATGAGCGCGAGCTGGTTGCCGTCCGGGTCCCTGAAGAACGCCATCCACAGCTCGTAGCTCGCGTCCCGGTGGACCACGTGCGGCTCGTCATCGAACGTGACGCCGCGGGACTCGAGGGTGGCAACCGCCGCACCCACGTCCTCGACCCGGTAGTAGATCGTCGGACGCCCGGCGAACGACGGGTCCTCCGGAACCGCGAGATACAGCCGGACGCCGCCGCAGTCAAAGAACGCCATCCCCGGGAACCGGAACAGGAAGCGCATCCCGAGGACGTCCCGGTAGAAGGTCACGGCCCGATCGACGTCCCGGATCGGCACGAGGATCTGCCCGATCCGGTCGAGATGGAAGCGGTCCACGCTGGCGGCCCTCGCTGTCCGCCGGCCCGACGATCAGCCGGCGACCACCCGCACGATACCCGTCATCCCGTACCCCTCGTGACCGGGAAGGTGGCAGACGAACCGGTACTCCCCGGGTGCGGCGAACCGGACGGTGGTCGTCCGGGTCGAGAGGGCCGGCAGGGTCACCTCGGTGGGGCGCGTGTCGTGCACCGGCTCCGACCCGCTGCGATGGCGCGCGTGGAGCGCCTCGTCGCCCACGATCCACTCGTGGTCGATCGGATCGTCGTTCACGATCGTGATCGTCACCGGCACCCCCGCGGGCACGATCAGCTCGTCGGGCGCGAACTGCGAGTGACGGATCCGGACCTGCGCCGCCGTCACCGGGCGAGACGGGTCCGCGGCGACGGCGAGCGTGCCCGCGGCGACGAGGAGCGCGGCCGAGGTCACGCCCAGGATCGCCGCCGCCGGGTGGAGCTGCATCGAGCGTCCCGCCGACTCAGGCGGCCGGACGGACTGGACGGTGCGCGGTCAGCCCGAGCACCATCGCCAGGCCCGCGCCGACCATCCCGATCGCCGCCAGGACCCGGGCGACGTCGATCGGCTGGAGTCCGGGCTCGGGCTCCGGCCGGGCACCGAACCCGAGGCCGACGTCCACCGGGTCGGGCGCCGTGACCCCGTCGGGCGAGATCGCGAGGTCGAACGTGAGCGTGGACGCCTTCGCGTCGATCGCGAGCTTCGTCAGCCACGCGTCGGCCGGGACCCAGTCCATGTCGCGGTCGGAGCGGAGATCGTCGAGCAGCGAGGTCGTGGCGGGCGCGGAGTGCGCGAGCGTGAACCCGTTGGGGAGGATCGGCGCCGGCAGGAGGCGCGGCTTCTCGTCGGTGAGGAGGTAGACGTCCGCCTGGATCGTCTCGCCCGCCTGCTTGCCGAGGCCCAGGATTCGCAGCGGCACCCACGGCGCGTCGGTCGGGATCGTGAGGTGGACCGGTGTCCCGTCGCCGACCGCCTGACCGCGCTCGGCGGCGGCATCGGCGTCGAACGCGGCGGCCATGAAGATCGGGCTGCGCTGGGCGTAGAAGTCGAGCACCTCGGGGGCGTCCGGCGGGAGCCGGAACCCCTGCTCGGTCGCCCAGCGTGCCACCTCGTCGCCGCCACCGCGCAGGATCGTGATGTCGAGCGCGTCGATCCGGACCTCCTGGAGGACCTCCGCGTCGGCCGCGCCGGCGGCTGCGAACAGGCCGATCCGGAAGGCCTCCTCGGCCGGTGGATCGGTCTCGAGGATCAGGCGCTGGAGCGTCCAGTCGCCGCCCTTGACGACACTCGTCGGGATCCCCGGCAGCGGCGTCAGCGAGCCGAAGGCACCGCCCCCGCCCGCGAACTCGAACGCGGTGACGTAGTGCTCGACGCCGTCCGCGTAGCCTGCGAACGTGGTGGTCCGGAGGAGGTTCACCGCCCCGTTCGGGCCGATGAGGCCGCCGCAGGCGAGCGCCGGCGCGGCGGTGACGAGGAGGACGACGGTCGCCGTGAGCGCCGCCGCGAGCCGGGAACGCATCGTGTCGTTCCTCCCGCGATCCGGTCAACCCGTTCCACCCACCGGGCCGGGCGCCGGATGGCGCGTGAGACGTGGTCCCTCACGGTGTGGTTCCCGCGGCCCGTCAGCCCGTGTTCTGGAGCCCCGCCGCGACCCCGTTGATCGTCGCGCCAACGATCCGCCGCAGCCGCTCCACCTCCGGCCCGGCCGGGGCCGCCCGCAGCCGGGCAAGGAGCTCGACCTGGAGCGCGGACAGCGCGTCCACGTACGGGTTGCGCAGGTCGATCGAGCGGGCGAGGACCGGATGGCCGCCGAGCAGCCGGTCACGGCCGGTGACCTGGAGCAGGAGTCGCGTCGAGCGCTCGTACTCCGCCTCGATCGCGGCCCGGATCGCGGACGACTGCGGGCCGGGCACGAGGTCGGCATAGCGGCGGAACGTCGCCAGGTCGGCCTTGGCGAGCGACAGCTCGGCGTTGTCGAGCACGGAGGCGAAGAACGGCCAGCGACGGTAGAGGCCGGCGAGGCGCTCGAGGGCACGCCGACCGCCGCGTTCCATGTAGGCCTCGAGCGCCGTCCCGAGGCCGTACCAGCCGGGCAGGTTCGCGCGGCTCTGGGACCAGGCGAATACCCACGGGATCGCGCGGAGTGCGCCGAGGTCGGGGATCGAAGGGACGTCGGCGCCGCCCGGCCGCCGTGCCGGGCGCGAGCCGAGCGTCATCCCCGCGATCTCGACGATCGGCGTCGCGTGCTCGAAGAAGGTGAGGAAGTCCGGGCGGTCCACGAGCGCCCGGTACGCCGAGCGCGACACGGCGGCGAGCTCCGCGAGCACGGCCCCGCCGTCGGCCACCGCGCGGGCGAGCTCCTCATCGTGCTCGGGGGTCGAGGCGACGAGCGTCGCCGCCGTCACCTGCTCCAGGTGGCGCCGGGCGATCGCGGGGTTCGCGTACTGGGTGGCGATGACCTCGCCCTGCTCCGTGAACCGGATCCGGCCGTCCACCGACCCGGGGGCCTGGGCGAGGATCGCACGGTTCGCCGGCCCGCCGCCGCGGCCGATCGCTCCGCCCCGGCCGTGGAACAGCGTGAGCGTGACGCCGTGGCGCCGCGCCGACCGCACGAGCGCCTCCTGCGCACGGTGGAGCAGCCAGTTTGCGGCGAGGAACCCGGATTCCTTCGACGAGTCCGAGTAGCCGAGCATCACCTCCTGGACGTCGCCACGGTTGCGGAGGTGGGCCCGATAGCCATCGTCCGCGAGGAGCGCGTCGAACAGCGCGTTCGCGCCCTCCAGGGCCTCCGCGGACTCGAGCAGCGGCACGACGTCGAGCTCGGGGATCGCGGGCGGCAGGTCGGCGAACGCGGCAGCCGCGGCGATCGCGGCCGGATCGGCCGCCGTGCGGAACAGCGTCGGGTCGCCCGCGGCGCGGGCGAGCTCGAGCACGGCGAGGACGTCGTCGAGGGAGGTGGTGAACGAGATCACGTACCGCCGGCAGGCGTCCGGACCGTAGGTCGCCTGCAGCCGGGCGGCCGCCCGGAACGAGGCGATCACCTCGGCGAGCGTCACGCCCGGCGTCACCTCGATGGCCGGGGACGCGCCGGTCTGCAGAGCCTCCCGCGCCGCGCGATGGACCGCCGCATGCTGCCGGATCTCGAGCGACGCGAGGTGGAACCCGAATGTCCGGACCTGCCACCGGAAGTCCGCGACCTCGCCCCAGGCGACGCGCGCAAGCCCGTCTGCCGCCAGCGCGCGCTGGAGGACGTCCAGCTCACGGTCGAGCGTGCCGGCGTCGACGTAGCGGCCGGTGCGCGGCGCCGTCTCGCCGGTGAGCGCCAGCCGGGTACGGCGCAGCCGCTCGACGATCGCGCCGAACCGCTGCCGGTACGGCTCGTCCGGGAAGCGCCGGGTGAGCTGGCGCATCGTCTCGGGCAGCTCCTCCGCGTCCCGGTGGAGGGCGCTCGCGAGCGCGCGGTCGATGCGCTCCGAAGCGACCCGGGCGGCGACGGTCTGCATCAGCCGGCTGGCGACCGCCTCGTGGCCATGGAGCACGTGGTCGGCATGGATGCGCATCGCGACGAGCGTCGTCTCCGCGGTGACCCGGGGATTGCCATCCCGATCGCCGCCGATCCACGAGCCGTACCGCAGGTAGGCGGGGACGCGCGGGGGGCGGGTGCCGGAGCGGCCGGTGTCGGCGGCGAGGGCGGTGGTCTCGCCGGCCCCGGCGGCGTCGGCCTCGGCCGCCGCGCTCACGAGGTCGAGCGCGGCGTCGACCGCCCGGTAGACCCGCGGCACCGTCGTGAACAGCGTCTGGTCGAAGAACACGAGCGCGGTCCGGACCTCGTCGAGCGGCGTCGGCGCGATCGAGCGCAGCTCGGCGGTGCGCCAGAGCGTCGTGATCTCCTCCCGGATCCGGCGGCGCGCGTCGGCGTCCTCGTCCGGCGTCACCTCCGCGTCGTCGAGCCGCTCCAGCTGGCGCTCGAGACGGCGGAGTGCGACGAGGAGCGTGCGGCGGCGCGCCTCGGTCGGGTGCGCGGTCAGGACGGGCGAGACCTCGAGACGCTCGACCAGGGTCGCGACCTCGCCGGTGCTTCGGCCGCGTGCCACGCGCACGACCGCCTCGGCGACGGAATCGTCGAGGATGCCGCCCGGCGCGTGGCGAGCCCGGCGCCGGAGCGTCCGGACGCGCTGCCGCTCCTCGGCCAGGTTGACGAGCTGGAAGTACAGGCCGAACGCCCGGGCCAGCCCTTCCGCCTCGTCGAGGCCGATCCCCGCGATCTCCGCCGCGAGGCGCTCCCGTTCCTGCTCCCGCTCCTCGATCGACTCCAGCCCGCCCCGCCGGATCGCGATCGCGTGCCGGCGGACTCGCTCGACGAGCGCAAACAGCTCGGGGCCGGCCTGCTCAGCGATCACCTGGCCGAGCAGCGCGCCGAGGAGCCGGACCTCCCGGGCGATCGGGTCGCGTGCTCCCGCGATGCCCGGACCGCGCGGCTCGGCGGCCACGGCCGGGAAGCGGGCGGGACGGCGGGCGCGGGCGGACATGCGCGCATGATCACCGGCTCGTGGCCGTCGCGACCACCCTCCGCGACGGCCCGTGGAGGTCTGTTCCGGGCTCGCCGAGCACCGAATGGTTGCGGCGAGGCCCTCCCGCTACCCCACCGGCACTGGGCCGCAACCCCGGCCGGACACGTCGCAACCTAGCCTTGTACCGTGCTCGCGATGGCTTCCGTGCCCGCTCGTCCAGAAGCTCCGACTTCGGCTCCCTCGCCGATCGCCGGCCCGCCCGTGTCCGGGTCCGATGACGCCGGCTCGCTCGAGCAGCTCCGCTTCCTCCACGAGATCCTGCGCCTCGCGACCACGGCGCAGACGTGGGACGAGCTCCTCGAGACTGTCGTCGACAGCACGCGCGACGCGCTCCGGGCGGACGTGAGCTCGCTCTACCTTCTCGATCGCGACGGGACGATGCTGACACTCGCCGCGACCAACGGGCTCGACCGCCACCAGATCGGCCGTGCGCGGGTGCCGTTCGGAGAGGGGATCACCGGCCGGGTCGCCGCGACGCGGACGCCGCTGGTCATCACGGACATCAAGGACGACCCCCGATTCCTGTGGGTCCGGGGGCTGGACCAGCGGCGGTTCGTGACCTCGATGCTGTCGGTGCCGCTCGACTGGCACGACACGGTGGTCGGCGTCCTCAACGTCCAGACCGAGCAGCGCCGCGAGTTCACCGAGGGCGATGTCGCCCAGCTGTCGGCGATCGCCGACATCCTCGCCGGCATCGTCGAGAAGGGGCGGCTCCAGCAGGAGGCCGAGGCGCAGGTCCGCCAGCTCCAGGCCCTCGACCAGGCCCGGACCGAGCTGATCGCGCTCGTCACCCACGAGCTGCGCACGCCGCTCGCGGTCGTCCGGGCGTACGCCGACCTGCTCGCGGAGGAGCCCGAGCTCGTCGGCCGCGAATCACGCGACCCGGCGCGACGGGCGCAGCGCGACGAGTGGCATCGGGCCGCGATCGAGCAGGTCGAGCGGCTCGACCGCCTCGTCGATTCGATCCTCGCGAGCGTGCGCGTCGAGCCCGAGCATCCCGCCGAGCTGGCGACCGTGGACATCGCGGGGACCATCCGCGAGCTCGTCCAGCACCTCGAGCCGATGCTCCACCGGCATCCACTCGAGTTCGCCTCGACGATCCGGCTCCATGCGCTGGCCGATCCGGCCCGGCTGCGCCGGATCCTCGAGCACCTCGTCGAGAACGCCGTGAAGTACGCCCCGCCGGGGACGGGAATCGTGCTCGACTGGGCGCTCGTCGAGGGGGTCGTCCGGATCGGCGTGACCGACGCCGGGCCGGGCATCCCGGAGGAGTGGCGCGAGCGGATCTTCGAGCCCTACGCGCGGCGGGACACGCTCACCGCGCGCGGCTCCGGGATCGGGCTCTACGCCGCGAAGCGACTCGCGCAGTCCATGGGCGCACGGCTGTGGTGCGAGCCCGGCGCCACCGGTGGGGCCCGGTTCGTGCTCGCGCTGCCGGCCGTCGTCGCCGTCTGAGGGGAGCCAGCATGCCGACCCGTCCACTCCGCATCCTCGTCGTCGACGACGACCCCGCGATGGTGGGGGCGATCACCGCGCTCGTCGGGACCGAAGGCCACCAGGTGATCACCGCGTACGACGGCCTGACCGCCGTGAAGCGCTTCCGCGAGGAGCGCCCGGATCTCGTGCTCCTCGACCTCGCGATGCCCGGACCGGACGGGTTCACCGTCATCGGCCAGCTGCGGGCCGCCGGCAACGCCCCGGTCGTCGTCGTGTCGGGCGAGAGCGCCGAGGCGGCGAAGGTCCGTGCGCTGGGCATCGGCGCCGACGACTACCTCGTGAAGCCGTTCGGGAAGCAGGAGCTGCTGGCGCGGATCGCCGCGGTGATGCGACGGGTGGACGCGGGGTCGTTCGGGTATGGGTCCGCGGTGGACACCGGCGCCCCGACCGGGACCCTGACCGCGGGCGAGCTGACCCTCGAGCCCGGGCGCCACGAGGCCCGCGTGGGGGAGCACCAGCTGACGCTCACGCCCACGGAGTTCCGGCTGCTCGAGGCCCTGGTCCGGGCGAACGGGGATCTCGTCGCGCATCACCGGCTCGCCCGGGCGGGCTGGCCGGCGGAGCCGGATCCCGACCTGCTGTGGCTGAAGCCGCATCTCGCCCGCCTGCGGGGGAAGCTCGAGGCGGTCGGCGGGCCCTCCATCGTGGCGGTGCGCTCGGTGGGCTACCGGATCCAGGTGGGCGAGCCGGTCGCCTGAGGGGACGGGCGGGGCGGCACGTGGCACGACCCGGTCGGTATTCCCAGCGGGCATCAACCGTGGGCAGAGCGCGCATGGACCGGTCCTGAATCGGTCGACCTGGGCGCCGATCCACGAGCGCTCCCTGCGGATCTGATGCCCGGCGAGCATCGCGGGCGCGCGAGGCGCGGCCCTCACCCCGGCGGGACCACCTCCACGAGCACCGATCCCGTCACGTTCGCGAGCGTCGTCGGCCCGACCTGGCAGCGCCAGTCCGGAACGGACGCCACCGTCGTGTGGCCGTGGAGCCACAACGGGGGCTGCAACCGCCCGAGCAGCCACCGGTACGCGTCCTCGCCGTGATGGTACCGATCGGGCCCGTCGCCGGCCCCGCGCGGTGGAACGTGGCTCGTCACCAGGACGGGCCGCGGCCGCAGCAGCATCCGCGGCCCGACGCGCAGGAGCTGCCACCACGCCCCCCGGTCGTTCCGCCGTGCGCCCTCGTGCGCCCACGACAACCCCAGGATCGGCAGGGGGAAGCGCTTCTCGACCCGTCCGTCGAGCGCAGCCGGGAGGTGCCGGTACGCCTCCGCCCGGGGTCGGTCGTGGTTGCCGAGCACGTACACGAGGGGGGCATGGAATGCGTCGCCCAGGAACGCGAGCCAGTCCGGATCCAGGTCGCCGGCGCCGATCACGCCGTCGAGCGCCCCGAGCCGCTCACGATTGCGCGCGTGCTCGAGCGTGGGATCGGTCTCGTCCGACACCGCCAGCAGGCGGATCGGCCGTCCTCCGCGCCGCTGGAACGGCCGCGCCTCCGGCCACTCGACGCGCAGGGTCCGGGTCATGTCCCATGGACGTCGGGCGCGCTCACTGCCCCCGACTCGCCGGCACGCAGGCGCGCCTGCTCCTCGACGGCCTCCTCGAGGTCCTCCGCGGTCACGACCTCGCCGGTCGTCGGTGTGAACCGGCCCTCCCCGGCCGCCCGCAGGTCCCGTCCAGCCTCGAGCATGGGCGCGAGCGACGCGGGCGCCTCCGTGGAGTGGGCCCCCGCCCCGCGCAGCTCGGTCACCGTCGCGTCGATCTCGACCTGCCCGTTGTAGAGCGCGGCGGCCACCCGATTGTGACCGTCCTCCACCCAGTAGCGACCGTCGTAGCGCAGCACGTCGATCGGCGGCAGGATCGCCAGCCGGCGCATCGCGCGCTGGATGGCCTGGAAGCGGTACGCCCAGTTCGAGCTGCGGAAGGCCGGTAGGGGGAGGAAGTCGCTGCCGCGCTGCGCGACCCCGGCCACGGCCGTCCCGGCGATCTCGTCGAGCGGGACCGAGCGGAGGCCCAGCTCGCGGCGGGCGAGGTTCCGGGCTTCCGGGTGCAGCTCGAACAGGTTCGGGAGCGGCACCCGGTTGCGGCGGCGCAGGCGTGCATGGCGCCGCGCTTCCCGGGCGCTCCAGCGCCGACGCGCACCCGCAAGGACTCCGTCCACGACGTCCGCCACTCGACCGGCAACGGTCGCGACCAGCACCCCGGCGCGCCAAGCGAGGCCGCCGGCCGTGCGCGCCAGACCCTGTGCCGTGCCGATCCCGGCAGCCGCGACGATCCGGATCCGGGACGTGGGGGATTGCTCCATGTCTGTGACCCAAACCTAGCACCGGGGCGCACGCGCGCGGCTGGCAGCCGATATCGGGCCGAACCGGCAGGCAACCAACCTGCAACGGAACTTCAACTCGGCGCGAGGCCGCTGACGGTGCGTTCGTGCGAACGATGCGCGTATCCCTCGACCCAGGCCCCCGGTCCCCCGGATGGCGTTCGTTCGACTTGTGCGAGCGAAGTGGAGGAGAGCATGCGACGTACCCTGCTGGCCCTGTGGGTCACCGCTTCCCTTGTCATCGCGGCGTGCGCCGGCGGTGACGGCGCCACCACGGCGCCCGAATCGGAGCCGGCCGGATCCCCGGGGACGTCGCCCGCGGCCTCGCCCGGCGAGACCGCCGGCGGTGGTGGCGGGTTCGACCCGGCGTCGATCACCGGGACGGCAACCCTCGGCCAGTGGGAGTCCTCGCCCTCGGAGCGCGATGCGCTCACGAGCGCGCTCGAGGAGTTCGCGGCGGCCTACCCGAACGTGACCGTGGAGCAGGAGACGGTCGCGGGTGACTACCGGGCGCAGATGATCACGCGCTTCGGCGCCGGCAACCCGCCCGACCTGTTCTACGTGAACGCGGAGTACGCAAAGGACTGGATCGACGAGGGCTTCCTCCTGCCGCTCGACGACTACATCGCCCAGCAGGGCTTCGACACGAGCGCGTACTTCGAGGACTACCTGAACATCTTCAAGGGCGACGACGGCAAGATCTACGGCCTGCCGAAGGACGGCAACACGATCGCGATGGCCTACAACACCGATCTCGTCCAGACGCCGCCCGCGACGATCGACGAGCTCGTCAGCCTGGCTGAGAGCCTGAAGGGCCAGGGCAACCTGAAGGCACCGCTGTGTCTCAATCCGGGTCTCGATCGCGGGCTCGCGTTCCTGTACGCGCAGGGCGGCTCGCTCCTGAGCGAGGACAACAGCGCGAGCCAGATCACGACCCCCGAATCGACCGCCGCCATCCAGTGGTACATGGACCTGTTCAAGAACGGGCTGGGGATGACCGCCGCGGACATGGGCGACGGCTGGTGCGGCGAGGCCCTCGGCAAGGGCGACGCCGCGATCGTGTTCGAGGGCGGCTGGCTGGTCGGGTTCATGAAGGACTCGTTCCCGGACACGCCCTATGCGCTCGCGGAGATGCCGGTCGGCAGCAGCGGCGAGAAGGTCACGATCAGCTACACCGCGGCCTACGGGATCGGGGTCGACAGCGCGAACCCCGACCCCGCCTGGGTCGTCGCGCAGTACCTCGCCGGACCGGAAGGGATGGCGGCGTGGACCGGTGGCGGCATCGCCGTCCCGTCGCGCTCGGACGTGCCCGTCCCGGAGGGCTTCGACGCGATCGTCGCGGGGGCCGAGTATTCGCGCCCGGGCTCCGGGTTCATCCGCGGCTACAACGACGTCCAGAAGGCGTTCCAGGACGCGTTCACGCTCGAGATCCAGAACCAGTCGTTCTCGGCCGACCCGGTGGTCGCCGCGACCGACGCCGCGATCCAGTCGGCGCTCTCGAGGTAGCCGACCGCCACGGAGACCCGCGCGGCCCGGTCGCCTGACCGGGCCGCACAGTCCGGATGACCCGGGGAGGGACGATGGCCGCAGCGCGACGGGTCCAGCCGCCGCCGCGGATCGGGGCGCGCCAGGAGGCGATCGCGGGCTACGCGCTCATCGCGATCCCGATGGCGCTGTTCCTCGTGCTGAACATCGGATCGTTCCTGTTCGCGGGCTACATCTCGGTCTTCGACTGGCACATCCGGCGCGGTCCGGAGGAGTTTCTCGGGATCGCGAACTTCCAGCGCGCCCTCGGCGATCCGCAGTTCCAGACGGCGATCCGCAACAGCGTCTACTACACCGTGATCTGGGTGCCGCTGACGATGGCCGTCGGCCTGTTCCTCGCCGTGGTCGTGAACCAGAAGATCCGGGGCCAGACGTTCTTCCGGGCGGCCTTCTACTTCCCCGCGATCGCCAGCTCGGCCGCGATCACCACGGTGTGGATCTTCCTCATGGCCCCCGACGGCCTGTTCAACGAGGTCCGCACCGCCGCCGGCCTGAACCCGTTGTTCCAGGCGCTGGGCTACGGGCCGAACCACAACTGGATCGGCGACCACCGGACGGCCATGAACACCGTCATCGCGCTCAACGTGTGGACCACGTCGGGGACGTTCATGCTGTTCTACCTCGCTTCGCTCCAGTCGATCAGCAAGGAGGTCTACGAGGCAGCCGCGATCGACGGCGCCGACCAGTGGCAGGCGTTCTGGCGGATCACGTTCCCGCTGCTGCGACCGGGCCACTTCTTCGTCGCGACGGTCGGCCTGATCGGCGGCCTGCAGCTGTTCGACCAGGCGGTGTTCGCCGGCGGACCGAACGGGGATCCGGCCAACGCCCTCATGACCGTCGTCCTGTACCTGTACAACGCGATGTTCATCCAGATCGATCCCGGCTACGCCGCGGCGATCGGGATCGTCCTGTTCGTGCTGATCATGAGCGGCACGCTCATCCAGCGGCGCCTGTTCGGCGAGTCCCCGGCGTGGTGACGCCGTGACGGTCGGGACGACGGCCACGCCCCGTGTGGACACGCCGGCCGAGGTCGCGCCGGTCGGCGACCGTGGCCGCGTGTGGCGCCGGCGCCTCGCCTACGTGGTCCTCATCGCGTACGCGCTGCTGATGATGGTCCCGTTCGCGTGGACCCTGATCACGTCGTTCAAGACGCTGCCGGATTCCTTCCGCCCGACGATCATTCCCGATCCGTTCACGCTGCAGGCGTGGGAGTACGCGTTCAACACCCTCGAGCCGTCGATCGTGCGCCTGCTCGCGAACACGCTCGGGCTGGCGGCCGCGGTCACGGTGAGCAACCTGCTCCTCGGGAGCTTCGCGGGCTACGCCTTCGCCCGCCTTCGATTCCCCGGCCGCGAGCTCCTGTTCATCGTCGTGCTCGCCACGCTGATGATCCCCGACCAGCTCCGCCTCGTGCCGATCTACGTCCTGTTCAGCCAGGCGGGACTCACCCAGGGCGTGCTGCAGTACGTCGCCGTCTGGCTCCTGCTCGCCATCTCCGCGACGAGCATCTTCCTGCTCCGCCAGTACTTCCTCACGATCCCGCGCGACCTCGAGGAGGCGGCCCGGATCGACGGGGCCGGGTTCTTCACGACATTCTGGCGGGTGATGCTGCCGCTGGCATCACCGGCGCTCGCCGCCGTCGCGGTCCTGCAGTTCCAGGGGACGTGGAACGCGTTCTTCTGGCCGGTGGTGTTCCTTCGCGACGACAACGCGACGCTTCCATTGAGCCTGTACCTGTTCCGCCAGTCGGGCGGCTTCGGGACGAACTGGCCACCGCTCATGGCGGTCGTCGTGCTGGCGACCGTCCCCATCCTCGTCCTGTACGTCTTCTTCCAGCGATACTTCGTCGAGGGGGTCGCTGCGTCGGGAGTCAAGGGCTGAGGTGACCGCGATCGCCGCGATCGAGCTGCCGAACGCGCCCACGCTGCGGGGTGCGATCCGCGCGGGCGCGAGCGACCTGTTCTACCACTCGATCCGGGTCGTGCCGGCGAATGTCGTCGTCGGCATCGGCCTCATCGTCGCCGCCCTCGCCTGGGTCCGCGTTGGCCCTCTGCCCGCGCTCCTCGTGGTCGCCCTGCTGGGGGTGCCGCTGTCCGGCCTCGCGCAGCTGGGCGCAAACGCGACCCGCGGGCGCGACGTGAACCTGTCGGATGTCCTCGATCCGGTCCGCGGCCGGCCGGTGGCCGTGCTCGCGGCAGGTGCGGGGTTCACGCTGGCGGCCTTCGTCCTCGCCGTCAACGTCGCCTCGGGGGTGCTCACCGGGAACGTCGTCGCGTTCGCGCTCGGCACGCTGGCCGGCTGGGGACTGCTCGGGCTGTTCGCCGTGGGATATGCGTTCTGGCCGCTGCTCGTGGATCCGGAGCGTGCGGGGCGGCCCGCCCTCGAGGCGCTCCGGCTCGCCGGCCTGCTCCTGCTCGCCCATCCCGTGCGCATGGTGGTGCTGGCCCTGCTGCTGACGGGCGTCCTCCTCGTGAGCACGATCCTGTTCGCATCGCTGCTCACGGTGAGCGTCGGGTTCGTGCTCCTCGTCGCGGCGCGGTTCGTCCTGCCCGCGGCGGATCGTCTGGAGGCGGCCCTCGGACGAATGCCGACGGACGTGAACGTCTCCTGACGGGCAGGCGACCGGCCGCTCCCGGCACGAACCGTCCGCGCGGGCCACCATCGATTCATGCCCGAGCTTCTGATCGCCGGCCTGATCCCCGATCTCGCGGCGCCGGACTACCGGCTCGCGCGGTTCCTGCTCGAGCGCGGCCTGGCGGTGATCTACCTCATCGGCTTCGTCGTCGCGTTCCGGCAGTTCCCCGCGCTCGCGGGCGAGCGCGGCCTGACGCCGGCGACCCGGATCGTCGAGCGCGTGCCGTTCCGGCGGGCCCCGAGCCTGTTCCACCTCGTCGGATATTCCGATGCGACGCTGCGCGCGGTGGCCGCCGTCGGGGCTGTCGTCGCCGTGCTGTGCCTGGTCGGGATCCCGCAGCAGCTCCCGTTGCCCGTCACGATGGCGACCTGGTTCGTGCTCTGGGCGCTCTACCAGTCGATCGTGAACGTGGGCGGCGCGTGGTACGGCTTCGGCTGGGAATCGCTCCTGCTCGAGGCGGGCTTCCTCGCGGTGTTCCTCGGCAACCACGAGACCGACCCGCCGTGGCTGCTCATCCTCGCGTTCCGCTGGCTCGCGTTCCGGGTGGAGTTCGGCGCCGGACTGATCAAGCTCCGCGGCGACGCGTGCTGGCGCCGGCTGACGTGCATGGAGTACCACCACGAGACGCAGCCGCTGCCGAACCCGGTCTCGTGGTTCGCCCATCGGGCGCCGCGCTGGTATCACCGGCTCGAGGCGGCGGGCAACTTCGCGGCGCAGCTCCTCCTGCCGTTCGGGCTGTTCCTGCCGCAGCCGTTCGCGTCGGTTGCAGCGGTGCTGATGATCGCGACCCAGCTCTACCTCGTGGTCACGGGCAACTACGCGTGGCTGAACTGGATCACGATCGTCATCCTCGTGGCGGCCATCGCCGACCCCGTGGCCGCAGCCGTCCTGCCGCCGGACGTGCTCGCCGCGCTCGCGGGCGTCGGCGCGCCCGCGCTCGGGCTGCCCGCCTGGTTCGCGATGGTCACGCTCCTGCTCGCCGTGCTCGTGGCGTACCTGTCGTGGTGGCCGGTGCGGAACATGGCCAGCCCGCGCCAGGCGATGAACGCCTCGTTCAACCCGTTCCACCTCGTGAACACGTACGGGGCGTTCGGGAGCGTGACCCGGGAGCGGTACGAGCTGGTCGTCGAGGGCACGCTGGCCGACCGTCCGGACGACGACGCCGAGTGGCGCGAGTACCGCTTCAAGGCGAAGCCGGGCGATCCCCGGCGGATGCCCCCGCAGGTGGCGCCGTACCACCTCCGGCTCGACTGGCTGCTGTGGTTCATCCCGCTCTCGCCCTCGTACGCGGGCAACTGGTTCGCGCCGTTCCTGGCTCGACTGCTGGCGGGCGACCGGGCGATCCTTCGCCTCATGGGCCCGAACCCGTTCCCCGACCAGCCGCCGCGCTGGATCCGCGTCCGGCTGTTCCGCTACGAGTTCACGACGTGGGCCGAGCTGCGCGCGACCGGGGCCTGGTGGCGGCGGCGCCCGGCGGGTACGTTCGTGCCGCCGATCGCGCTCGACGACGTCGTCGGGGTCGACGAGCTGTGAGCCGGGTCGATGCGATCGTCGTGGGGGCGGGCCCGAACGGCCTGGCAGCGGCGATCGAGCTGGCGCGGGCGGGCCGGTCGGTCCACGTGATCGAGGGCGCGCCGACGGTCGGCGGCGGCGTCCGATCCGCCGAGCTCATGGTCCCCGGCGTCATCCACGACGTGTGCAGCGCGATCTACCCGTTCGGGCGCACGTCGCCGTTCTTCGCCGGGGTGGGCGAGGCCCTCGCTGGCCACGGGCTGCGCTGGATCGAGCCGCCGGCCGCGATCGCCCACCCCCTCGACGACGGGCCCGCCGTCATGCTCGCCCGGGATGTCGCGGTGACGGCGGCCGGGCTGGGCCCGGATGCGCGCGCCTACGAGGCGCTCCTGGGGCCGATCGTGCGCGCCTGGGGTGCGCTCTCACCGCATCTGCTGGCGCCGTTCCACGTCCCGCTCGCCCCGCTCGATGCGCTCCGGCTCGCGCGGTTCGGCTGGCCGGCGATCCAGTCGGCGGCCGCGGTCGCGCGTCGCTTCCGGGGCGATCGGGCTCGCGCGCTGTTCGCCGGGGCGGCTGCGCACTCGCAGATCGGGCTGACCGAGCCGACGAGCGCGGCGGCGGGGCTGGTGATGCTGGCCTCCGCGCATCACGATGGATGGCCGCTCCCGGCCGGCGGCGCGAGCCGGATCCCGGAGGCGATGGCCGACGAGCTCCGGGCCCTGGGCGGGACGATCGAGACGGGACGGATGGTCCGGCGGGTCGAGGAGCTGCCGGCGCACCGGGTGGCGCTGCTCGACCTCACGCCGCGCCAGGTGCTCGAGGTGGCGCCCGATCGCTTCCGCGGCCGCTACCGGCGTGCGCTCGAGCGCTTCCGCTACGGCCCGGGGGCATTCAAGGTGGATCTCGTCCTCGACGGGCCGATCCCGTGGCGCGATCCCGACGTGGGGCGGGCGGGAACCGTGCACGTCGGCGGGACGTTCGAGGAGATCGCGCGCGCCGAGGGCGTCGTGGCGGCGGGACGGATCCCGGAACGGCCGTTCGTGCTCGTCGCCCAGTCGTCGCTGTTCGATCCGTCACGGGCGCCGGAGGGCCACCACACGGTGTGGGCGTACTGCCATGTGCCGAACGGATCTCCGGTCGACATGACCGAGCCGATCCTGCGCCAGGTGGAGCGGTTCGCGCCGGGGTTCCGGGACCGGATCGTGGCCAGCCGGTCGAACGGACCCGCGGACCTCGAGGCGTACAACCCGAACGACGTCGGGGGCGACATCGCGGGCGGGCGGATGGACCTGGGTCAGCTGTTCACGCGGCCGGCGGCGCGGCTCGACCCGTACTCCACGCCCGACCCGTCACTGTTCCTGTGCTCGGCGTCGACGCCGCCGGGCGGCGGGGTGCACGGGATGTGCGGCTGGCACGCCGCGCGTTCGGCGCTGCGACGCCTCCGGTAGGGAGAGCGGCGGAAGGGCGCGAGCCCTCAGGCGAGAACGGCGATCGCCGCGACGCCCGAGACGTCGTGCGCGAGGTCCACGCACTCGACCCGGCAGCCGCGCGCGTCGCGGCCGGCGATCGGGCTGAAGTGGAACCACGCCTGCGCGCCCTCGGGGCCGACGGCCTGGAGCCGACAGCCGCACGCGGCGCAGGTGACGGGCGCGTCCCGGCCGTCACGGACGGCGAGCGGCGAGCGGAGGGTCTCGGTCTGGTGAAGCATCTCGATCCTCGCCTGCTCGAAGGGGGAGGGTGGGGTGCGCCCGACCCATCGGGAACATGCACACGAGGCGGGGGCCTGCGCCCTCGCTGAGCGAACCGTACGGACGGGGTGGTCCGGGAACGGCGCCGGAACGGGAACCGATCGGTTGCGAGGGGGTTGCGGCGCGACCACAGCTCGCTTGCGCCGCCCGGCGTTCCACCTGACGACTGGCCTGCCGATTGCGCCGCCGGGCGTGCCATCTGATGACGGAGCGGGTCCTGGAGGGCCCGGACGCCGTCTCCCGCGGCGGTTCCGCCGTCAGGTGAGACGTCAGCCGTGCGACGCGCGGCCGTGCCACGGGCGGCCGTGCCACGCGCGGCCGGACCCCGCGGCCGGACCCCGCGGCCGGGCGCCGCGGCCCTGGGTCTCAGGAGGCCTTCGCCGCCGGCTCGACCACGACCGGACGGCGGATCCCCACGGGACGGGCATCCTGGACCGCTGCCGAGCCGGCCACCACCGCCGCGACGTCCGGGATCGGCTCCACGAGCCACGTGTCCTCCTCCGGGGCCGCCCGCTCGGCGAGCAGCCGCGCCGCCAGCGCCGAGCCCGCCTCGGCGTGCGCCGTCACGAGGCGCCGGAACTCGGACGCCAGCGCTGCGCCGTCGGCGCGGATCGCCACGGCATCCGAGAGCCGCACCGCCCGCACGCTCGACCCGTTGAGCGCGGCGAGGTGCCGGGCGCTCGGATCCCAGAGGTACGCCCGCCCGCCGGTCATCCCGGCGCCGAAGTTCGGACCGACCGGCCCGAGCACGACCACCGCGCCGCCGGTCATGTACTCGCACGCATGCGGCCCGACGCCCTCGACCACGGCCTCGGCGCCCGAGTTGCGGACCCCGAACCGCATCCCGCCGCGCCCCAGGACGTGGAGCCGTCCGCCCGTCGCGCCGTACAGGCAGGTGTTGCCCACGAGCGCGAGACCCCCGGTCGCCGCGGCCGCCGTCGCCGGATGCGGCCGCACGATGATCGTCCCGCCCGACAGGCCCTTCCCGACGTAGTCGTTCGCGGTCCCGTCGAGCGTCAGCTGGACGCGATCGGTGGCGAACGCCCCGAACGACTGCCCGGCCGCCCCGCGAAGCTCGAGCCGCACGGGACCGTGCAGCTCCCCCCGCTCCACGGCACCGGCGAGCCCGGCACCGAACGACCGCTCGGCGGTCGTCAGCTTCAGCCCCGACGCCGCCAGGGCGCCCTGCCCGCCGAGCGCGGCGACGAGCCGGTGCTCGAGCGGCGAGGCGAGGCCGCGGTCCACCGTCCGGCCCGCGCGCTCGGGGTGCTCGCGCCGCTCGGGCGACGCGGCCCACGCCGGCGCCCCGGCGAGCGCGCGCAGGTCCACCGTCGAGTGGCGACGCTCGCGCAGGTACCGCCGGCCCTCGCCCACGAGCTCGCCGACGCTCCGGGCGCCGACCGCGGCCAGCTCGATTCGCAGGTCCTCGGCGAGCTGGAGGAAGTAGCGGGCGACCATCTCCGGCGTCCCGGTGAACTTCGCCCGCAGGTCCTCGCGCTGGGTCGCGATGCCCGTGGGACACGTGTCCAGGTGGCACTGGCGCGCCATGTCGCAACCCACGGCCACCAGCGCGCCCGTCCCGAACGCGAACTCCTCGGCGCCCAGGAGCGCCGCGATCAGCAGGTCGCGGCCCGTCTGGAGCCCGCCGTCGGTGCGCAGCGCCACGCGATCGCGGAGGTCGTTGCGGAGCAGCGACTGGTGGACCTCGGCGAGCCCCAGCTCCCACGGCGCCCCGACGTGCTTGATCGAGCTGAGCGGCGACGCGCCCGTGCCCCCGCTGTGCCCGCTCAGGTGGACGTAGTCGGCGCCCGCCTTCGCGACCCCTGCCGCGATCGT
>DASSPX010000073.1:0-3320 GCA_035699445.1 Candidatus Limnocylindrales bacterium
CCGCTGGTTCTTCATGATCATCGGCACGATCTTCTCGATCACGCCCGCGTTCGTGTACTGGCTGGCCGGCTGGCTCGCGATCCAGGGCGACCCGACCGCGCCGACGATCGGCGACATCGTCGCGTTCACCACGCTCCAGTCCCGGCTGTTCTTCCCGCTCGGGCAGCTGCTCAACGTCCAGGTGGAGATCCAGGGCGCGCTCGCGCTGTTCGACCGGATCTTCGAGTACCTCGAGCTGGACCCGGAGATCGTCGACGCGCCGGATGCGATCGAGCTCGATCCCGCGACCGTCCGCGGCCAGGTCCGCTTCCGCGAGGTCTCCTTCCGCTACCCGGCGGATCCGCGGACCGCCGTCGCGGGCGGCGACACGAACGGCCAGGAGGCGGCCGGGGAGGTCGTCGCGACGGTCCCGCTCGCCGTGGATCCGGCGTCGGCGTCGGTGGGAATCGAGCCGGCGCCGGCGGATCCCGGGGCGGACGGGGCCGTACCGGAGGCGGCGGCCGTCCCGCGCGAGCCGTTCGCGCTGCGGGACGTCGACTTCGTGGCCGAGCCCGGGGAGCTCGTGGCGCTCGTGGGTCCGTCCGGATCGGGCAAGACGACGACGACGTACCTCATCCCGCGCCTGTACGACGTCGACGCAGGTGCCGTGGAGATCGACGGCGTCGACGTCCGGCGGCTGCGGCTCGCCTCGCTCGGGCGGGTGATCGGGTTCGTGACCCAGGAGACGTACCTGTTCCACGCCTCGATCCGCGACAACCTCCTGTACGCGCAGCCGGACGCGACGCAGGAGGAACTGGAGGCCGCCGCACGGGCGGCCGCGATCCACGACCGGATCGCCGAGCTCCCGGAGGGCTACGACACGATCGTGGGCGAGCGCGGCTACAAGCTGTCGGGCGGCGAGAAGCAGCGGCTCGCGATCGCCCGGGTGCTGCTGAAGGACCCGCGGATCCTCATCCTCGACGAGGCGACGTCGTCTCTCGACACGGTGTCGGAGCGGCTCATCCAGGCAGCGATCGCGCGGCTGACCGAGGGCCGGACGACGATCGCGATCGCGCACCGGCTGTCCACGATCCTGCGCGCGGACCGGATCCTCGTCTACGAGCGGGGACGGATCGTCGAGCGCGGGCGGCACGCGGAGCTGCTCGCGGCCGGCGGGCTGTATGCGCGGCTGTACCACGAGCAGTTCGAGGCCGAGGCGGCCGACCGGGCGCTCGCGGGGCTGGCGTGATGCCGGCGGGTCTCCGATCATGCTGAAGCGCGCGCTCGTGACCTGGAACGGCGCGATGCGGTTCACCGGCTCGAACGACGACGGCCGGACGCTCGTGCTCGACGACCGCGACGGTGGCGGCGGTCCGTCGCCGCTCCAGGGGCTGCTCATGTCGCTCGCCGGATGCTCGGCGATGGACGTGATCTCGATCCTGGAGAAGAAGCGCCAGCGCGTCACGTCATACGCGGTCGAGGTCGAGGGCGACCAGCGCGAGGCGTATCCCCGGATCTTCCCGCGGATGACGGTCACGCACGTGCTCGATGGGCCGAAGCTGGACGAGGTCGCGGTCCGGCGCGCGATCTTCCTGTCGGCCACGAAGTACTGCCCGGTGAGCGCGACGATCTCCGCCGGCCCGACCGAGATCCATCACCGGTTCCGGATCACGCGCGGTGCGACGGCGGACGGCGAGGCGCGCGAGCTCGAGGGCGAGGTCGTGGTGACGGGGCCGTACCGGTCGGTGGACCCGGTCGAGTAGGCGCCAGGCGGCGGAGGGGGCCGGCCCGGGGCGGTTCGCGGCGGGGTCTCCGCCGGGCAAGCGTGGACGGCATCCTCGTCCGGATCGTCCCGCCTGGCATGCCTGAGGTGCTTGCCGGGTCAGGAACCGTAACGACCCGAGCATGGTTCTCCGACCCCGGTGCGCGGGGCCACGTGCCCAGCAATCCCCCGACGCTTGCGTGACAGGAACGGCGCTGGGCAGCGGCACTTCGGCGACCTCGCCGATCGACGGTCCGCCCTCTGCACGGCTCCGCCGTCGTTGCGTCGCCGGGCGTTCCACCTGACGACGGAGCGCACCGCCGCGACCCGGTTCCGGCCCGTGGCAGGCTGTTCCGTCGTCACGTGACTCGCCACGCGTGCCAAACGGCGTCCCGGTCGTCAGGTGAGACGTCGGACGGCTCAACCCGTGGGCGACAGCATCCCGCCGCGCTCTCGACCAACGAGATTGCCATTTCTATGGCAGACTGATGCCATGAAGACTACCATCGACCGCGCGGGCCGTCTCGTGATTCCGCGCGCCATGCGAACGCAGTTGGGGCTGGAGCGCGGCGGCGACGTCGAGGTCTCGATCGACGGCGCCTCCATCCGGATCGAGCCCACCGCAGGGTCCGAACTTGCGGATATCGACGGTCTGCTGGTCATTCCGGCGACGGGCGAGCCGATCGACGACGAGGTGGTGCGAGAGCTGCGCCGCGCAGATCAGCGATGACGGTCCGGGAAGCACTGCTCGATACCAGCGCGGCGATCGCACTGATCGTGGGTGACCACGCCGGCCACGTGGCCACGCGCGACGCCGTCCGCGGGCTTCGGCTCGGCCTTGCCGGCCACGCCTGGTTCGAGACGTACTCCGCCCTGACTCGACTCCCCGGGTCCAGCCGGCGCCTGCCCCATGACGCCCACCGACTGCTGCTCCACGACTTTCCGGCCAGCCGATACCTGTCCGAGGAGCAGGCTCACGCGCTGCGCGACGACCTGGCTCGGGCCGGAATCGCTGGCGGATCCGTCTACGACGCACTCGTCGGCGCAGCGGCACGCATGCATGGCCTTCCCCTCCTGTCCAGGGATCGGCGCGCGGCAACGGTCTACGCAGTGCTCGACGTCGATGTCCGCCTCATCGACTGAGTTGCTTGCATGAACATGCATCACTTGTGTATCTTCATGCGGACCGTGACGACGTCCCGCCCGATCTCCCCCGCTACGCTGCCGCCCGAGAGCGGCCCCGCGCGCCCGTGAGCGCGAGCGTGGACGACGCGGCGATCGCGGCGGGTCGTCGAACGGCAGCGGATCCCGCCCCCACGGAGGCCGACCTCCGCCCGGTCCCCGTCGCGATCGTCGGCGCCACGGGCTACGCCGGCGCGGAGCTCATCCGCCTGCTGGCACGGCATCCCGGCGTCCGGATCGTCGGCCTCGTGGGCCGCGAGCGGAAGGGCGATCCGGTCGGCACGATCCACCCGCACCTCGGCACCCTGGACCTCGCCGTCCACGACGAGGTCCCCGCGGACGCCGAGGTCGTGTTCCTCGCGATGCCGCATGGCGCTGCGGCCGCCCGCGCTCCCGA
>DASSPX010000074.1:0-9869 GCA_035699445.1 Candidatus Limnocylindrales bacterium
CTTCGCCGCGCCCCGCAGCGAAGGGCCTCGAGCCGGACCGTTTCCGGTCTCCGGCAGGTCGACGTCCGGCCATCGCTCCGGTCGTCGCCACGGTCGCCCCCGACTCCCCAGACGGTCGGGCGATCATGGCGGCTCGACGCGGGAGCGCCGCTTCCGGTTCCGGCTCGTCGCCAGGGCAAGAATAGAACAGATGTTCTAGACTCTCCACGCCCCCGGAGGGTCGCCCGTGGCCGAAGCCGCCTTCGCCGAGCTCCACTGCCATTCCCACTTCTCGTTCCTCGACGGTGGGTCGTCACCGGACGAGCTCGTCGAGCGCGCGCTCGAGCTGGAGCTCGCGGCCCTCGCGCTCACGGACCACCAGGGCCTCTACGGCGCCGTGCGGTTCACGACCGCGGCGCAGTCGGCCGGTGTGCGGCCGGTTCTCGGCGTCGAGATCGAGCTGCTCGATCCCGCGGTTCCGGACCCTGCCGGGATCGTCGTGCCGCGAGCGCGCGCCTGGCGACCGGGTCGCCGCGTTCGCGCGGAGCCGGACGCCCCGCCGGTCGTGGACGGGCGACCGCTGCGACCCCGCCCCGAGCGGCCCCGCCTGCCGGGACATCGGCGAGTGGTCAAGGAGGACCACCGCGGGGTGGGGGCGGCGGAGCGGGGCCCGCATCTCGTCCTGCTCGCCCGCGACCCGGCCGGCTGGACCAGCCTGTGCCGGCTGATCTCGCGCGCGAACCTCGCCGGCTCGAAGGCGGTGCCGCACTTCACCCACGCGCTGCTCGAGGCGCATGCCGAGGGGCTGATCGTGCTGTCGGGGTGTCGCGACGGGGAGATCGCGCGGCGGCTCCTCGCCGGCGACCGCGAGGGAGCCGTGCAGGCCGCCCGGTGGCATGCGAGCCGGTTCGGGACGGGCGACGCGGCCGCGACGAGCGGGTTCCTCGTCGAGCTGTCGCATCACCTTCGACCCGAGGACGACTGGCTGGTCGGCGAGCTCGCCCGCCTGGCGGAGGAGCTCGGGCTGCCGACGGTCGTGACGAACGACGTCCACTACGCGCGCCCCGAGGATCGGGAGCTCCACGACGTCCTGACCGCGATCCGGCACGGCCGGACGCTCGACACGCTGGGTCACCTGCGGCGCGCGGACGGGGAGTCGTTCCTGAAGTCGGGGGCGGAGCTCCTGGCATTGCCGCCCGGCGAGAGGGACGGCGACGTGGTCGTCGAGCGCGCGTGGCGGTCGGGGATCGCGGCCGCGGTGGAGGTGGCCGGACGGTGCGCGGTCGACCTCGGCTTCGAGCGCTATCGCTTCCCCGGGTTCGAGGTGCCGAGGGGCGAGACCCCGTTCAGCCACCTGTCCGAGCTGTGCTGGGAGGGGGCGCGCCGGCGCTACCACCCGCTGACCGCCGGCGTCGTGAAGCAGCTCGCCCACGAGCTGGACGTGATCGAGAAGACCGGCCTGTCCGAGTTCTTCCTCATCTGCTGGGACCTCATGCGGTTCGCGAAGTCGCGCGGCATCCCGGCCCAGGGGCGGGGGAGCGCCGCGGACTCGATCGTCGCCTACGTCCTCGGGATCACCCGGGTCGACCCGATCCGTCACGAGCTCCTGTTCGAGCGGTTCATCAACGAGGGCCGGACCGCGTATCCCGACGTGGACATCGACTTCTCGTCCGAGCGGCGGGAGGAGGTCATCCAGTACGTCTACGGTCGCTACGGCGCGGAGCACACGGGGATGGTGTGCAACCTCGTGACGTATCGGGCGCGATCGGCGGTGCGCGAGGTGGGCTATGCCCTGGGGTTTCCGCGGACGCTCGTCGACCGGGTGGCGAAGGCGCTCGAGACGTACGACTCGGTGATGGTCCGGCGGGATCTCGAGGCGGAGGGCGGGTTCGGACAGTTCTTCGCGCGGCCGGGGGACGAGGCGGGGCCGGGGGATCGGCCGGGGCACGCCGAGCCGCCGACGCGCGCGGAGGAGCGGGGGCTGACGGACGCGATGGGCCAGCTGCGGCACGCGGCCGGCGGGTGGATCGGCGGTGGGCGCGCGCCGCGCGCCGAGGGCGATCCGTTGCCCGCCGCGGGCGGTCCGCTTCCCGCAGCGGGCGGTCCGCGGCCCGCCGAATACCTGAGAGGTTTACCGGACGAGGATTCGGGGCGAACGACGGGCTCGCGGCTCGCCGGGCAGGCCAATCCGGGCGTGGGCATTCCTCCTGGGCATGCGGAGGACGGCAACGGGAGGTCGGGCGCCCTTTCCGCGCTGCGATCCGTGCACGGCAATCCTCACAGGTATATCCAGGCGGGCGACGACGAGGGCGGGCCCGGCGACTCTCCGGTGAGCATCCGCTGGCTCCGCGAGGGGCCGCCCAGCCGGGAGCTCGAACGGGGCCGAGAGCGCGAACGGGGCCACGCCCTCGAGCCGACCCGCACCGTCGAGCGGCCCCGGGACCTCGTGCCCGTCGATCCCGAATCCGGGATGCCGGTGGGGCCCGCCCGACGGATCGACCTGCCCGTCGATTCCGGACCGCGATCCCGCAGCACCGTCGGCATGTCCGACTGGGAGCGCTGGCTCGAGATGTGTGCCCGGATCGACGGCTTCCCCCGCCACCTCTCCATCCACTCGGGCGGGATGCTCATCACGGCCGCACCGCTCATCGACATCGCGCCGATCGAGCGCGCCACGATGGTCGATCGCGTCGTCGTCCAGTTCGACAAGCGCGACGTCGAGACGATGAAGCTCATCAAGCTCGACCTGCTCGGGCTGGGGATGCTGGCCGCGATCGACGAGTGCGTCCAGCTGATCGAACACGACTGCGGCGTGTGCCTGGACCTCGACCGGATCCCGGAGGAGATCCCGGAGGTGTTCCGGATGCTCCAGGCCGCGGACACCGTGGGGGTGTTCCAGGTCGAGAGCCGGGCGCAGATGCAGACGCTCCCGAAGTCGCAGCCCAGGAACCTCGACGACCTCGTTGTGGAGGTGGCGATCATCCGCCCCGGCCCGATCCAGGGCAACGCCGTGCACCCCTACCTGCGCCGCAAGCAGGGCCTCGAGCCGGTGACGTATCTCCACCCGAGCCTCGAGCCGATCCTCCACGACTCCCTCGGCGTGATCCTGTACCAGGAGCAGGTGATGCGGATCGCGATCGACGTCGCCGGGTTCACGCCGGCGGGATCGGACGCGTTCCGGCGGGCGATGGGCACGTGGCGCTCGACGCGCGAGATGGAGAAGCTCCACGCGCAGTTCGTCGACGGCTGCCTCGCGAAGCACGGCATGCCGCGCGAGGACGCCGAGGAGCTGTTCCGGCAGTGCGCGGCGTTCGCCAGCTTCGGCTTCGCGAAGTCGCACGCCGCCGCGTTCGCGCGCACCGCCTACGAATCGAGCTTCCTCAAGCTGTTCTACCCCGCCCAGTTCGTCGTCGGACTGATCAACGCGCAGCCGATGGGCTTCTACCCGGTCGAGGTGCTCGTCAACGACGCGAAGCGCCACGGCGTGACGGTCCTGCCGGTCGACGTCAACCGCAGCACGTACCGGACGGCCACCGAGTGGGTGGGTCGCCCCGGCGAGCCGCTGCCCGAGGGCTGCGGCGTGGAGGCGCGCGCCACGGCGGTCGAGTCGAGCGGCTGCGTCGTTCCCGAAGCCGGGGCGCGCACGCGCTGGGCGGCCGAGAGCGCGATCGGCTGGGGGGTGCGGCTCGGGCTGCACCTCGTGAAGGGCATCGGCGAGGAGCATGCGGCGCGCCTCGACGCGGAGCTCGCGCGGGGACCGTACGCCTCGCTCGCGGACGTCGTCGAGCGAACCGCCCTGCCCGAGGAGATCGTGGAGCGGCTGATTCGGTCCGGAGCCCTCGATTCGCTCGGGCGACCGCGACGGGAGCTGCTGTGGCAGCTGCGCGAGGTCGCGCGCCCGACG
Organism: Candidatus Limnocylindrales bacterium; assembly: GCA_035699445.1. GTDB lineage: Bacteria > Chloroflexota > Limnocylindria > Limnocylindrales > CSP1-4 > DASSPX01. Next base: position 3,884 of record DASSPX010000074.1, read on the forward strand.
AAAGGGCCGGCGCGGATCGCCCGTCGCGCCGCGGGACGGCCGATGGACCTCCGGCTGCCGGCCACGGAGGCACCGGCGCTGCCGGCCCTGACGGAGACCGAACGGCTCGGCGACGCCTATGCGGTGGTCGGGCTCGATACGCGACGGCAGGCGGTGGGCCTGTTCCGGCCGGTGCTCGACCGGCTGGGCGCGGCCACGAACGCATCGCTCGCGGATCGCCGGCCGGGCAGGATCCGGATCGGCGGGCTCGTGGTCACGCGCCAGCACCCGATGACGGCCCGGGGCACGGTGTTCCTCGCGCTCGAGGACGAGACCGGGATGGTGAACGTGACGCTCTGGCCGTCAGCGTGGCAACGGCTGCGCGGCGTCGTCCGGCGCCATGCGCTGCTGCTGGTCGACGGCGAGCTGCAGCGGGAGGCCAACGTCGTGAACGTCATCGCCCGCGAGGTGCGGTCGCTGGTGGATGTTGCCGCCGAGCTCGGGGGTCCCGAGGCGCCGGCCGGCGTCCGCCAGATCGGGCACGCCGGGATGCGCCGGCTCGGATAACGACGTGGAACGGGGCGGTCCTCAGCGGCGCCGCGCGCTCGCCCGGGACAGGAATGGACGCTGGTTGCCGCCTCCACGGCGCGGCCGTCCGGCCGAGGCGGCCGCCGCCCGTCGACGGTTCGGGTTCGCGATCTCGAGGAAGCGCTTGTACCACGCGGCCGCCGCGGCGAACAGGGCGCTGAACACCGGCGACGCGAGCAGCGCGTTGACGATGTAGGCGCCACGCGTCTCGCTCGTCGTGCCGACGATCCGGTCGATCGACGACGGCGCGACGGCGACGAGGACGACGATCGCGCCCGCGGCGGCGAGACCGACGATCCAGCCGATCAGCCAGCTCCCGCGGGGCGCAAGGAAGCCGCCGAGGAAGGCGCCGCCGATCGGCGGTGTCATCACGAAGTACTGGAACCCGAAGAACGCCACCAGCACGAGCGCGGAGCCGCTCGCCGCCTGGTCGTCGGTGCCGATCGGCGGCAGCGTCCGCTCCGAGACGGCCCACAGCGCGGCCGCGACGACGAGGAGCACGAGGGGGACGATGAGCGCCCGCGTGCGGACGAGCGTCGGCAGCGCGGCGATGTCGCCACGCAGGTCCAGCGGCCGGAACGCCGCGCCGAACGCGTAACGGATCCCCGACCGCGGGCGGTCGGCGGTGGCGGGTGCCGGGGCGGCGGTGCCGGTGTCCTCGGTGACGGATGCGTCGTCGGACGGCGCCGAAACGGAGAGCGCTGCCGCTCGATGTCGCCGACGAGCCTCGGCGCGGTCGGTGCGCTTCGCGCGTGCCACGATGCCTCCTGGTTCCGGGTTCGCGCGCCGCGGCGCGATCGGGCGAATGCTACCGGCCGGAGGCGCGACCCACGGCCCGAGGTTGCGCCGGATCGCCCCACGCGGATAAGCCGCCGGTGAGTCGCCGCCGATAGGGTGGTCCGCGTCCGCCGCTCGCCCGCCACGTCCCGCCGCCGGAGGTTCCGATGGCGCGTGTCCGGCTGGCGCTGCACGTGGCGCTCGTATCGCTCGTGGGCTCGATCGGGATGGTCTCCGCGGTCGGCGGGTCGCCGTCGCCGGCGCTGCCCGAGCCCGCGGCCGCGGCCACGGTGACCTGGTCCCCGTCCACGCTGCTCATCGCCGAGGTCGTGACGGGTGGCGCAACCGCCTCGGACGAGTACGTGGAGCTGACGAACGCCGGCGGCGATCCCGTTGACCTGATGGGACTCGAACTCGCGTACGTGACCTCGTCGGGTTCCACCGTCACGCGCAAGGCGGTGTGGTCGGCGACGACGCTGCTCGCGCCAGGCGCGCACCTGCTCATCGCGAACGCGAGCGGGGTCCACGCGGCGTCGGCGGATGCCACGTATACCGGCGGCTTCGCGGCCACGGGTGGCGCGCTCGTGCTGCGCCCCGTCGGGGGTGCCCCGGTCGACGCCGTCGGCTGGGGCGAGGCGGTGAACGCGTTCGTCGAGGGATCGCCCGCCGCCGCACCGGCTGCCGGCAGCTCGATCGAGCGGCGGCCGGGCGGATCCGGCGGGAACCGGCAGGACACGAACGACAACGCCGCGGACTTCCTCGTGAATCCCGCACCCGTGCCCCAGAACCTCGCCGCCGACCCGGTGCCGACCCCGACGGCGTCTCCGACACCGACGCCCACGCCGTTGCCGACCCCGGCGGCGTCTCCGACACCGACGCCCACGCCCGAGCCTAGTGCCACGCCCACGCCGTTGCCGACCCCGACGGCGTCTCCGACACCGACGCCCACGCCCACGCCCACGCCCGAGCCGACCCCGGCGGCGTCTCCGACACCGACGCCCACGCCCACGCCCGCGCCCGAGCCGACCCCGGAGCCCACGCCGACGCCCACGGCCGAACCGACGCCCGAGCCGACCCCCGAACCCACGGTCATCGCGACACCCACGCCGACGCCCACGAACACCCCGCAGCCCAGCCCATCGCCGTCGCCCACGCCGACGCCAGGCCCGACCACGATCGCGATCGTGGAAGCGCGTGCGCTGCCCGACGGGGCGAGCGCGACCGTGGCCGGCGTCGTCACCGTGACCCTCGGATCGCTCGAGTCCGGTCGCGCCGGATTCGTCCAGGACGCCACCGGCGGGATCGCGGTCTACCTCGACGAAGCCGCCACCACGCCCATCCCGGCCGGATCCCGTGTCGTGCTGCACGGCACGCTGGACGAGCGGTACGGCCAGCGCACCCTGCGGGTCGCCGTCAGCTCGATCGAGGTGGGCGGGGAGGACGACCTGCCTCCGGCCGAGCGGACGAGGACCGGGGACGCCGGCGAGGACGAGGAGGGTCGGCGGATCACGATCGACGGGATCGTGGTCGGAAGCGCGACGCAGCTGGCCGATGGACGCGCGGTGAGCGTGGACGACGGGTCGGGGGCGCTGCGGCTCGTGATCGCCCCGACGGCACTGGCCGGCCGGGATCCGGTCGCGGGTGACTGGGTGACCGCCACGGGAACGCTCGGCCAGCGAGACAGCTCCGGAACCGGCACGTCCGGCTACCGGCTCTACGTGACCGTGCCGGACGAGCTGCTCGTCACGGCACCAACGCCGACGCCAACCCCCAGCCCCACACCGACGCCGACACCATCGCCCACACCAACCCCGACGCCCAGTCCCACGCCCACACCAACCCCGACGCCGTCCCCGATCCCGACTCCGACGCCGGTCGCCTCGTACAGCGTCACCGACGCCAGGCGGCTCACCGTCGGCGGCCGGATCAGCGTCCGCGGGATCGTGATCGCCGAGGCAGGACGACTCGGGACGCCGCCGCTCATCGTCATCGGCGACGAGCACGCGGGACTGCCCGTCCGGCTGCCCGACGGCGAGGCGTCCCCGACTCGCGGCACCGTGCTGATCGTGAACGGGCAGCTGGCCGACCCGTACGGGCAGCTCGAGCTGCGCGCCGCCTCGGGCGGGCTGCGCGCCGAGGGCTCGGACCTGCTGCCGGTGCCGACACCGCTCACCGCGCTCCCCGACGAGCGGGTCGAGGGACGGCTGGTCGTCGTGGAGGGCGAGGTTCCCCGTGCCCCGACGCGGGCCACGAGCGGCGATATCGCCTTCGACCTCGCGACCGGCATGGGCACGGTCCGGGTGTACGCCGACGCCTCGTCCGGTGTCGATCGCGATGCGGTCCCCGTCGGCGGGCGGATCCGCTTGACCGGGATCGTCGGCCAGCGGGCGTCGCGGAAGGGGGCGCTCGACGGCTACCGGATCTGGCTGCGCGACGGGTCGGACCTCGTCGTCCTGGCCGCGGCCGCCTCCGGCCCCGCGCCGTCCGCGGGCGCGACCCCGACCACGTCCCCACGTCCCACGGGCACGCCGAGTCCCGTCCCGGGGGCGTCGACGGGCGCGTCGGGCGCCGGTGCTGCCGCCGCGGTGACGATGCCCATCGCGAATGCCCGGCTCCTCGAACGCGGCGCCGTGACCGTCGAGGGAACCGTGACCGTCGCGGGCGGGCTCCTCGACTCGGGCGGGCGGCGGATCGTCATCGAGGACGCGTCGGGCGGGATCGAGGTCTACCTGCCGGCCGCCGACCCCGGCCTCCGCGTCGGCACCCGGGTGCGGGTCGAGGGCGACGCCGCGCGCGCCTACGGCGCCCCCAGGGTCCGAGCCCGCGCCGTGGCCACGATCGGCACGGCGGCCGCCGCGCCCCGGGCGCTCGGATCCGCCCCGGGGCCTGCCCACGAGTGGCGGCTCGTGCGCGTCGCGGGAACCGTCGTCGACGTGTCCCGGAGCGGCGCGCGGTGGCGGGCCGAGCTGCTCGTCGGTGGCGAGCGCATCCCGATCTCCGGACTGGCGGGCTCGGGCATCCCGTCCGCCACACTCGAGGAGGATCGTGTGGCGACGATCGTCGGCATCGTGCGACGGCCATACCCGTCGGCAGCCGACCGCCGATTCGCGATCGTCCCCCGATCGCCTGCGGACATCTCGCTCGGTCCACGCACGGCCCGGTCGGCAACGACGGGCGGAACCGGCGGAGGCGGTCGCCAGGGCGCGCCCGCCACCACGGCCACGGCGGCGCCCACGCAGGCAGACGTGGCGGCCGCCGGCGGCGCGACGCCGCTCGACATCGACCTCGTCGAGCTCGAGGCCCACGTCGGCCGCCGGGTGCGCGTGGGCGGCCTCGTCGTCGAGCCAGCCCCGGACGGCATCACGCTCGACGACGGCACCGCGGTGGCCACGGTGCGACTCACCGGGGACGCCGCTGAGCACCTGCCGTTCCTCGAGCCGGGTGATGCCGTGAACGTCATCGGCGTTCCGGGCATCGACGGTGGCGTCGCGATCCTCGTCGCGAGCGCCGGGGGCGCCGTCATCCGCGTGCCCGAGCTCGGCGAACGCGTGGAGGTCGAGCTGCCCGCAGCAGCACCGGTAGCCTCGCCGGCCTCCGCCCCCGACACCGAGCGACAGCCGGGCGCCCCGGGTCTCGCCGGTCTGGAGGCCCTCCCCGGCGCCGGCGCCGGCGCCGGACTCGGCTCGCTGCTGCTCGTCGTCCTCGCCTCGATGTCGATCCACACCCTGCGGCAGAGCCGCGCCCGCCGGGTGGCGGAGGCGCGGGCGGTCGCCCGGCTGACCAGCCTCGTGGGCGGCCCGGACACTCCGTCGGCCGCCTCGAACGGCGTCCGCACGGGCCCGAGCGTGGGCCCGAACCCCGCGAGCACGCACGACGCGGGTTGACGCTCGTGGAATCGCCTGCCTATCCTGCCGCGCAGCCGAGCACGACGAGCGTGCTCGCGAACGAGGGACGAGGACTTGCCGAACGCGGACCACCGCGTCGCGCTGCCGGTCGGCGAGCGCCAGTACCACATCGGGCTCGGACCCGGCGAGCTGGCCGACTACATCCTCCTCCCCGGCGATCAGGACCGCGTGGCGAAGGTCGCTGCCCGGTTCGATTCCATCGAGCGCGAGCACCGACACCGCGAGTTCGCATCCGCCACCGGCAGCTACCGCGGCGAGCGCGTCTCCGTCCTGTCCACGGGGATCGGCACGGACAATGTCGAGATCGTGGTCGCGGAGATCCTCGCGATCGTCGAGCGGCCGACGCTCATCCGGATCGGATCGTGCGGCTCGCTCCAGCCCGGTATGGAGCTGGGGGACCTCGTGATCTCGACCGGCGCGGTCCGCCTCGAGACGACCACCGCGTGGTTCGTCCACGACGGCTACCCGGCGGTGGCGGACTACGAGGCGCTGCTCGCGCTGTCCGAGGCGGCGGCGCACCTCGGCCACCGCTATCACGTGGGACTGACGGCGACCTCGCCCGGGTTCTTCGGCGCGCAGGGCCGCCCGATCCCGCACCTGCCCATCCGCTACCCTGACCTCGCCGAGGAGATGGCTCGGCAGGGCGTGCTGAACTTCGAGATGGAGGCGTCGGCGCTGCTGGTGCTGGCGGCGCTCGCACGCTGCCGGGCCGGAGTCGTGTGCGCCGTCTATGCCAA
>DASSPX010000075.1:0-7898 GCA_035699445.1 Candidatus Limnocylindrales bacterium
TCGAAGGGCGAGATCCTCGGCGCGAGCTTCGTGTTCGACTACTACGCCGGCGCGGCGAACAAGGTGTTCGGCGAGACGATCCCGGTGAGCAAGCCCGGGCTCGACTTCACGCTCCGCGAGCCGATCGGCGTCGTGGGCCTGATCGTGCCCTGGAACTTCCCGTTCCTCATGGCCAGCTGGAAGGTCGCCCCGGCGCTCGCCGCCGGCAACACCGCGGTGCTCAAGCCCGCCTCCTGGACCCCCTTGACCGCGATCCGGCTGGCCGAGCTCGCCGTCGAGGCCGGAATCCCGGCCGGCGTGCTCAACGTCGTCACCGGGCCGGGCGGCACCGCGGGTGCCGCGATCGCCGGGCACGAGGGGATCGGCAAGGTCGCCTTCACGGGCGAGACGACCACCGGCCAGGAGATCATGCGGCTGGCCGCCACGAACGTGAAGAAGATCAGCCTCGAGCTCGGCGGCAAGAGCCCCAACGTCGTGTTCGCCGACGCTGACCTCGAGCGCTTCGCACGCGAATCGCCGTACTCGGTGTTCGACAACTGCGGCCAGGACTGCTGCGCCCGCTCGCGAATCCTCGTCGAGCGCAGCGTCCACGAGCGGGTCGTGGAGCTGTTCGCGGAGGCGACCCGGAACGTCAAGGTGGGCGATCCGCTCGACGAGCAGACCGAGGTCGGGCCGATGGTCTCGCTCCGCCAGCGGGAGCGCGTGCTCGACTACATCGGCATCGCGCGGGAAGAGGGCGCGGAGCTCGTCGTCGGCGGCGGCGTGCTCGAGGGCGAGACGTTCGCCGCCGGCGCGTACGTCCAGCCGACCGTGTTCGACCGCGTGGATCCCGGCATGCGCATCGCCCGGGAGGAAGTGTTCGGGCCGGTCGTCGCGGTCATCCCGTTCGACGACGAGGCCGAGGCCGTCCGGCTCGCGAACGCCTCTCCGTACGGGCTGTCCGGGTCGGTCTGGACGCGCGACATCGGCAAGGCGATGCGGGTCGCGCGCGGTCTCCAGAGCGGCGTGATCAGCGTGAACTCGAACAGCTCGGTCCACACCGAAGCGCCGTTCGGCGGCTACAAGATGTCCGGCGTGGGGCGCGAGCTCGGGATGCACGCGCTCGAGCTGTACACCGAGGTGAAGAACGTCTTCGTCGACCTCAGCTGATGGCCGAGCGAGCCGACGGGGCGGCGTTTGCCGTCGCGCGCGTCGGCGGCGCTCGTGGCGATCGCCCGATCCGGCCAGCGATCGCGATCGTGGCGCTGTTCGCAACGATCGCGGGTATCGGCTGGATCACGCGCCCACCGGCCGAGGAACGGCATCCGCCGACGGCGACCGCCGGGCCTCGGCCCTCGCCGACCGCCGTGCGTTCGCCGGCGGACAGCGTCGTCCTCGGCGGCCGTCACCCGAACCGCGAGCACGGTACGGACGGCCTGCTCGGCGGGATCGTGTTCGGCGGGGCGACCGAACCCTGACGGAGTGGCGCGCCGATCAGGCGTAGCGGTACGGCAGGTACGGGCCGCTGTCGATGTAGCCCCAGGGGTTGACGCGGTACGAGCCGTCGCGCCACGGGTAGCCCTTCCACACCTCGATGTGGAGGTGCGGCCCGCTGGCGCACCCGCTTGCGCCGACCGAGCCGATGACGTTCTTCGTGTCGACCACCTCGCCGCGGTACGTCGTCTCGAGCTTCAGGTGGTAGTAGGCGCTGTACAGGCCGTTGCCGTGGTTGACCCAGACCTGGTAGCCGCCACAGTTCGAGCGCCACCCGGCGAAGACCACCCGACCCGCCTTGATCGGGACGACGAGCGCGCCCCGGGTCGACGCGATGTCGATGGCCTTGTGGCTGCTGCTCGACCACTGGCTCACATACGACGCCTGCGAGATCACGGGCCAGTTGGCGGCCGCGGGGAGCGCCGCGCCGAGCGCAAGCAGCGCTCCGATCACTCCTGCCAGTGCGCGGCGCGCACGACGATTCGACGCCCCGCGGGCGTCCATGGACCCGGCCGTCAAGGGCCTGCCTCCTCACTACCGGACCGCGACCGCCACGGGGCGGGCGCGGACGTGGGCTTGCGCCGCGCGCGAGGCAGGAGTCCGTCGAGGGGCTGGCGGAGCTGGACGCCGCGAGTTCGTCAGCGTGACGGGGGCGTCAGCGGGGCGCCGGAGGCCACGTGCGGGCCGCGAGGCGCGAAGTCGACAGATCCACTGCCGGGGGCGCGGCTGTTCGGTTGTCGACTTCCCGGGGGAAGCCGTCTGGGGACGGCGGCAGTCTAGGCGAAGGTCGAGTTCCTTGCAGGGAGGTGTCAGGCGTCGCCCGTCACCAGCGCTCCCAGCCGTCGTGCCCGGGCTCCGGCACCTCGGGATGGCGGAGCCGCAGCCAGTCGCGCAGGAGCCAGTGCGTGGTCTTGAACGCCACGTCGTCCCACGGGATCTCGTGCGGCTGGAACGTCCTGATCTCGAGGGCCTCGCGGGTCGTGCGTGGGCGGCCGCCGACGATCCGTCCCTCGAAGCCGACGACGACGATCGCCGCCTCGAGCCGTGAGTAGAGGCCGATGATCGTGCTCGGCTCCACGACCAGGCCGGTCTCCTCGTGCGTCTCGCGCACCGCGCCCTCGTGGACGCTCTCGTCCACCTCCAGGAAGCCGCCGGGCTGCGCCCACGAGCCCACCCCGGGCTCGATCCCGCGGCGCAGGAGCACGACGTCGCCGGCGTCCGTCACGGGGAGCGTTGTCACGACGAGCCGTGGGTTGACGTAGGCGATGTGACCGCAGTTCGGGCAGACGAGCCGGTCGCGCTCCTCCCCCGGCACCGGTCCGTGATCGAGCGCGGTCCCGCAGCGCGAGCAGTGGTTGAGCGTCGCCGCGAGCCAGGGCGGGGTACCGCGGCCCGACGGCACGTCGGTGGACCGGGCATCCGGCCCGCGGCCCAGCTCGGCGATGAGGCGGCGCTCGTCGTCGGTCGGGGTCGCGCCCACGGGGACGTCGGCCTCAGCTCAACAGGACGAGCACGGCGGCCAGGACGCCGCCCGCCATCAGGACCGCGCAGGCAACGAGCCAGGCGAGGCGGAACAGCGCGCGACCACGGTTGACGGGCATCCACGCCCACGCCGAGCGCCACACGCGGAGGGCCGCATCGGCGGTGGTCGCGAGCAGGATCGGCGCCCCGACGAGCACGCACAGCTTGACGAGCGGGTGGCCGAAGCCGGCCCCGAGGTTCAGGGCGGTGATCGCGACGAAGCCGCACACGAGCGCGATCGCGGACAGGTTGATGTAGTGCGCCTGGAGGGGCGTCGGCGCGACCTCGGGCACCGAGCGCGGGGGGAGGCCCTGGAGGCTGAGCGGGAGGTGGGCCTGGGAGGCGCGGGGCTCGGGAGTGCGCGGCTCGCGGACCGGCTGCCGGTCGAGCACCGGCATCCCGGGCTGCCAGCGTTCGTCGTCCATGGTCGGGCGAGTCTACCGGCGGTGCGGTGCCAACCCAGAATCGACGCTCGCGAGGTTCCTGCTGGATCCCTCCGGCATCGCGTGCCTGGCCGTGACCGCCAGGTGGTCAACCTGGCGGCTTCAGTGGCACGAGGCGTCCCAACCGTTGGTCGCGGACCCGATGTGGGCCCGTGGGCATCGGGATGGGTCAACCGGGGGCGGGGCGCTACGACGCCCAACCCCGGCGGCCGGGGTTGGCCCCGTCATCGTGTCGAGTGCTCACCTGACGGTCAGGCGAGGATCGGCACCGTGGGCAGACGTTCGCGACGTGGCCGGCTCACAGCGCCTCCGCGTTCGACTCGTCGGCCAGCACCGCCTCCGTCTGGCGCGCCCGGTAGGCAGCCAGCCGCTCCGCGAGCGCGGCGTCCCCCAGAGCAAGGATGGCCGCCGCCAGGAGCCCCGCGTTCGCCGCATTGCCGATCGCGACCGTGGCGACCGGAATGCCGCGCGGCATCTGGACGATCGAGAGCAGCGAGTCGAGCCCGCCCAGGTGCTGCGTGGGGATCGGCACGCCGATGACCGGCAGCTGGGTCTTCGCGGCGAGCATGCCCGGCAGGTGGGCGGCCCCGCCCGCACCGGCGATGATCATCCGCAACCCGCGCCCCGCCGCCGTCTCGGCGTAGCGGAACAGGTGGTCCGGCGTGCGATGCGCGGACACGACGCGCAGCTCGCTCGGGATCCCAAGCTCATCAAGCACGGCCTGCGCCTGCTCGAGGACGGGGAAGTCCGAGCGGCTGCCCCCCACGATCCCGACCACCGGCCCGCCCATCACGCCTCCCACTCGATCGCCACCGCGGCCGCGCGCGCCCGCTCGAGGGCCTCGTCCGGGGTCGCGCCGACGGCGATTACGTGGCCCATCTTCCGACGCTCGAAGACCTCCTGCTTGTCGTACAGCTCGAGGCGCGCGAGGGGGTCGGCGAGGGCTCGCTCCACGCCCGCCACCCGCGCCGCGCGCCGCGCGCCCGTGCCGAGGACGTTCGCGAGCGCGGCCGGGACGTGCGCGTCGACGGATCCGAGCGGCAGCCCGCAGATCGCGCGAACGTGCTGCTCGAACTGGCTCGTCCGGCACGCGTCCACCGTCCAGTGGCCGGTGTTGTGGACGCGTGGCGCCAGCTCGTTCACGACGAGCGACCCGTCTCCGAGGAGGAACAGCTCGACGGCCAGCGTCCCCTCGAGGCCCATCCCCACCGCGAGCCGGCGGGCGATGTCGCGCGCCGCGGTCTCCACCTCCACGGGTACGCCCGCCGGCGTCACCGACTCCACGAGGATGCCCTCACCGTGGCGGTTGCGCGCGACCGGGAATGTCGTTGCCCGGCCGTCGATCCCCTGGGTGACGATCACGGACAGCTCGGCGGCGAAGTTCAGCTCGCGCTCGGCCAGGAGCGGCTCACCCGCCGGTCGGCCGAGGGCGGCGATCGCGGCTTCGGCCGCCTCCGGATCGGCGCGCTCCAGCCGGACCTGGCCGCGCCCGTCGTACCCGCCGGTCGCCACCTTGATGCGCAGCGGCCCGCCAAGGGCCTCGGCGGCGGCTGCGAGGTCGGCGGCGGTGCGCACCTCGCGCCACGGCGCGACGGCGATCCCCTCCGATTCGACGAACCGCCGCTCCGCCAGCCGGTCCTGCGTGACGAGCAGCGGCAGCAGCCCCGGCCGGACCGGCCAGTCCCAGTCGAGCCGCTCGACGACGGGAGCCGCGACGTGCTCCAGCTCGTACGTGATCACGTCGCTGACGCCGGCCAGGCGCAGCGCGGCATCGACGTCGTCGTATGCGCCCACGACCATCGCGTCGGCCACCGCGGCGGCCGGGCAGCGGTCGTCGGGATCGAGGATCGCGATCCGGTAGCCCATCGAGCGCGCCGCAAGGGCCAGCATCCGACCCAGCTGGCCGCCGCCCAGGATCCCGATCGTGGCCGGCGGCAGGATCACCGGATCGGCGACGCCGAGGTCCGCGAGCGTCGTCCGGATCCACTCGGTCTTCGCGATCGAGTAGCGCAGCGAGTCGATCGGCTCGGCGTCGATGATCGCCTGCTTGAGGGCCGCGTACTGCTCACGCAGGTCGGCGCGGGCGCGGAGCGCGTCGCGGAATGCGAGATCGCGCCGGTGGTGGTGCCCGTACACGCGGTGGCCGCGCGGAAGGACGTGGGCGTGGATCGGAAACCGCGCGCCGCCGTGCTCCAGCGAGCCGACGTGCATCGGGCGCGTCGGCGGCCATGGGTTCCGGTTCGTCTGGCGCTGGAACCCGAGGTCGCGCAGGACCGCGGCCGCGCGCGGCACGTCGTCGGGGTCGGTCTCGATCGAGAGGTCGACGACGTTCTTTCCCGGCAGGCCGGGCACCGAGGAGCTGCCCGTGTGCTCCACCCGAAGATCCGGCCTGACCGCGTTCACGAGCGCCGCGACCCGCTCCGCGACCTCCACGGTCCGCGGATCCCACGGCTCGACCGCGAGCGGACGGCGGACGTACGGGCCGATGGGCGTATCCGACACGCACGGCAGTGTACGGGCGGCATGCCGCCTGGCCGGCACTACACTGCCCGCCATGCGCACGGTCGTGGGACGCCGGCTGGTCGAGGTCGACGTCGGCTAACTCCACCGGCTGATCGAACGGCACGACGGGCTCGCCGTCGACATCGGAACGGGCGACGGGCGAGCCGTGCTTGCTCGTGCCGCGGCGCAGCCCACCACCCTGGTGATCGGCATCGATGCCGTCGCCTCCGCGCTGGCCGTATCGTCTGCCCGCGCGGCGAGGCCGGCGCGGAAAGGTGGGCTCGCGAACGCCCTGTTCGCCGTCGCGTCGGCGGAGGCGCCCCCGCCGGAGCTGCTCGGGCGGGTCCCGGAGCTCACCGTGCTCTTCCCGTGGGGATCGTTGCTCCGTGGCGTCGTCGGGGTCGATCCCGCCGCGGCGGCGGGCCTCGCAGGACTGCTGGCGCCGGAAGGGCGCCTGGTGGCGCTCGTCGCGACCCACCCTCGCGACCGCCTGGCTGACATCCCGTGCGCAGGCCAGCTCCTCGCGGACCCGTCACCGCTTGGTCGTCGCTGGGAGGAGTACGGCCTCACCCTGTGCTCGCTCCGTGCGGCGACCGCCGCCGAGGCGCGGGCGACGGGGTCGTCGTGGGCGAGGCGGCTCGCCACCGGCCGCCTTCGCACGGTCGCCCGAATCGAGCTCAACCGCAATCGATAGCATGCCCCTCCGTGACCACCAGGACCCCGCTCCTCCTCGACGTCGACACCGGGATCGACGACAGCCTCGCCCTCCTGTACGCCTGCGCGAGCGACGACGCCGAGCTGGTCGCCGTCACGTGCGTGAGCGGAAACGTCGCGCTACCCGACGTCGAGCGGAGCACGCGGGCCGTCCTCGAGCTCGCCGGTCGCCCGGACGTGGAGGTCGCCCTCGGGCGGCCCGTCCCGCTCGTCAGGCCGCTCGACATCACGCCCGAGACCCACGGCCCCCAGGGGATCGGCTACGCGCGGCTGCCCGAGCCGCGGACCCCGGCCTCGACCCGTTTCGGCCCCGACCTGATCGCGGAGGAGGCAAGCCGGCGGCCGGGCGAGATCACGCTCGTCACGCTGGGCCCGGTGACGAACCTCGCGCTCGCGGTCCTGCGCGAGCCCGCGCTGCCGCGGCTGCTCCGGCGCTGGGTGCTGATGGGCGGCGCGTACCGGACGCCCGGCAACACCTCGCCCACGACCGAGTGGAACATCCACTGCGACCCGGAGGCGCTCAAGGTGTGCCTCGCGGCCTGGTCCGCGGCGGACATTGTGGGCGACGTTCCCCGGCCGCTCGCGCTCGGGCTGGATGTCACGGAGCGCGCGAAGCTCACGCCGGAGCACCTCGTGGCGCTCTCTCGGCGGGCGGGCAGCGAGCCGGACACGTCGCGCGACGAATCCGCGGGCTCCGTCGCCACGAACCCGGTCGTCCGTTACCTCGCCGACGCGCTGCGCTTCTACATGGAGTTCCACAGCCGGTTCGACGGCTTCTACGGGGCGTTCATCCACGATCCGCTGGCCGTCGCGGCGGCGCTGGATCCCGGCCTCGTGCACACGGAGGCACTCGCCGTGGACGTGGAGCTCGGCGGCACGCTCACGACCGGCCAGACCGTCGCCGACTGGCGCCGCCACTGGAACCGGCCACCGAACGTCGACGTGGCGGTCGAAGCCGACAGCGACCGCTTCCTCGAGCGCTTCGTCGAACGCGTCGGAGGGCTGGCGGCGGCACGCGCGGACGTGGCAATCTGACGCATGGAGGGTGGAGCGGGCCATGGCGCCCGCCGGCGAGGGCTGGAGGAACGGCATGCGTGAGACCCGACCGCTGAGCATGAGCCAGTTCGGGACCAGCACCCTGGTGCTGATGGTCGTGGCAATCGCGATCAACATCGCGGTCGGCTACCTGATCCAGAACATCCTGAAGCTGCCGATCTACCTGGATTCCATCGGCACCGTCATCGT